>CALZKB010000089.1 GCA_945787575.1 Thermoanaerobaculia bacterium
CCTCGCCGATGATCTTGATCGAGTTCTTGTTGGCGCTCACGGTACCGTCGGAGCCGAGGCCGAAGAACACCGCCCGGGTCCGCTCCTCCGGCTCGATGTCGAGAGGGCGCACGACCGGCAACGAGAGATGCGTGACGTCGTCGACGATGCCGACCGTGAACTTCGGTCGCGGCTGGTCCGCCGCGAGCTGTTCGAACACGGCGCGGACACACGCCGGGTCGAACTCCTTCGACGACAGGCCGTAGCGCCCCGCTACCACCAGCGGATCGAAACCGGAGGCCGCCCGCTGCTCGGCCAGGGCGGTCACGACGTCGAGGTAGAGCGGGTCGCCCGGCGCCCCCGGCTCCTTGGTGCGATCGAGCACCGCGATGCGGCCGGTCGAAGCCGGCAAGGCGGCCAGCAGCGCCGCGCCGTCGAAGGGTCGATAGAGCCGCACCGCGAGAACGCCCACCTTTTCGCCGCGGCCTGTCAACCAGTCCACCGTCTCCCGAGCAGTCTCCACGCCTGATCCCATCAACACGATGACCCTCTCCGCTTCGGCGTCGCCGTGGTAGTCGAAGAGGTGATACCGGCGTCCGGTGAGGGCGGCGAATTGATCCATCGTCTGCTGCACGATGTCCGGGCAAGCGTCATAGAACGGGTTGCACGCCTCGCGGGCCTGAAAGAAGGCATCCGGGTTCTGCGCCGTTCCGCGCAGCACCGGCCGGTCGGGAGTCAACGCCCGATGGCGGTGAGCCGCGATCGTCTCGTCTTCGAGCATGGAGCGCAGATCGTCGTCCGAGAGCAAGCTCACCTTGCCGACCTCGTGCGAGGTGCGGAAGCCGTCGAAGAAGTGTAAAACCGGAATGCGTGACTCGAGCGTCGCCACCTGCGCGATCAAGGCGAAGTCGTGGGCTTCCTGGACGGTGTTCGACGCCAGCATCGAGAAGCCGGTCTGGCGCGCCGCCATCACGTCCGAGTGGTCGCCGAAGATCGACAGCGCGTGGGTCGCGACCGTGCGCGCCGCCACGTGGAGCACGAACGGGGTGAGCTCGCCGGCGATCTTGAAGAGGTTCGGGATCATCAACAAGAGACCCTGCGAAGCGGTAAATGTCGTCGTCAGCGCCCCGGCTTGGAGAGCACCGTGCACGGCGCCTGCCGCTCCGCCCTCGGACTGCATCTCACTCACGTCCGGGACCTGTCCCCAGACGTTCGGGCGCCTTTCGGCGGCCCAGGCGTCGGCATGCTCGCCCATCGGCGAGGCCGGGGTGATCGGGTAGATCGCGATGATCTCGTTGGTGCGGTAGGCGACCGAAGCGACTGCCTCGTTGCCGTCGAGCATCACCGTCTCGGGTGCGTCGGATCGCATGCTGTTCCTTTCGTCGCGGCTCGGCTCTGTTCTAGCAACCAGGGATGGGACGCGTAATACCCACTCGGGTGGGTCGGGTGGCAGGGCCGCTGCCCGCCAAGGTAGTGGCGATCGCTGCGGCCTCGATCATCGGTGCCCGTCTAGTCTAGCCCCCACGGCACCGAAGTCGGGCCGACGGAGGCTCGACCTGGTGCCTCGCTGTCCGCCGAGCCTCGGGGACGCCGGGTCGGGATGCGACCCCTCGGCCGGCCCGGGCTTGCGTCTCGGCCCGGTCGGGCCTACGCGTCGACTCTCGCAGCGCTCGGAAAGAGCCGGTAGCGGCCTACCCCGCCCAGCCGATCGGCGATCCAGATCAGCGCCGGTAGAACGAGCGCCCACGACAGCCCGAGGATGGCGAGCGACAGGGCTCTCGGTTCACCGAAGGTCGCCGCACCGAGCCGCTCCCCACCGAGAAATGCCATCGGGCCGCCGACCAGGCCCAGGGCACAGGCGAGCAGATAGCGGCCCGAGAGCCACCGCAGACAGAAGTGAAGGGCGGTCCCGAACTGCACCCAGAGCGCGACGATCCAGAGTGGCGCGAGCGTCCCGGCCTCGTGCCCGCGAAAGTCCAGGATGCCGAAGGCGCCATGGAGCGAGTCGACGACGATGCCGATCGTCGCCGCGGCGAGCATGAGAGGCCACTCCAGATCGGGCCGCTCGGCGAGTCTGAGGTGACCTAACGCCAGGAGCAGTGCGGCAACCGCGCCGGCGGTCTCCCAGCCCGAAGCCGCGCCCACGACGCAGACGAACCAGCCGGCCTGGTAGACGAGGGCGTTGAGGATCGACGACTTCGTCGCTATCGAGTCGCTCACTCCGCGGCTCCGACTTGCGCCGCGGATGGGCCGCTGGAAGGATAATCGAAGACGATCCGCGCCTCGTAGCGGTCACCCTCCTCGTCGAGAACGTTCGCCAACCCACGGAACTCGAGGAGCCGACCTTGCGGCGAGTAGATCAGCTCGATCGGGTCGACGAGAAGTCGGAGTAAGGCCGAAGCGGGCCTCATCTCGACGAGGAAGGCCTTCGCACCCCGGTAGGTCACCTCGCCCCGGGGGAAGAGTGGGAGTGGCGCCAGCGCTTGAACGGGCCCGCCGCACCCGACGACCGGCCAGGGCCCGGCCGACCGCGCCCCCCGGGAACTTCCGCCACGAGTCCACGGCACGAGACCTCCAGCGACACCGCACGTTTTCCGAGAAGCCGCGGGGCCGGATCGCGATCACCGGCTCGAACGGTCTCGTGGGCGGCAACCTCGCCCCCTTCCTCACCTCTGGCGGACACCAGGTCGTCCCCTTCGTCCGCGGCCGAGGAGCCGGGACCGGCATCGCCTCCTGGCAAGCCTGAAGACGGCCTCACCTCCCCCGAGACCGCGCCTCCCTTCGATGCCGTCGTCCATCTCGCCGGCGAGAACATCGCCGGCGGGCGGTGGACGAGAGCACGCAAGACCCGCATACGTTCGAGCCGCATCGATGGCACCCGCAACCTGATCCGCTCACTGAGCCGGATGGACGACCCGCCCGAGACCTTCGTCTGCGCCTCGGCGATCGGCTACTACGGCTCGCGCGGCGACGAGCTTCTCGACGAAGACAGCGCCCCCGGCGACGGCTTCCTGGCCGTCGTCTGTCGCGAGTGGGAGGAGGCAGCCTCGCAAGCGGCTCACGGCGGTATGCGAGTCGTCATGCTGCGGTTCGGCACCATCCTGACCCCCGCCGGGGGCGCACTCGCCAAGATGCTCTTCCCCTTCAACCTGGGAGCGGGCGGCCGTCTCGGAAGCGGTCGCCAACAGATGAGCTGGGTGTCGATCGATGATGCGATCGGAGCCATCTACCAGGCGCTGCTCGACGGTCGCCTCACCGGACCGGTCAACGTGGTCGCGCCGCAGGCGTCGACCAACCGGGCATTCACCGAAACCCTGGGCCGCGTGCTGCGCCGTCCGACCCCCTTCCCGCTGCCCGAGCTCGGGGCCCGCATTCTCTTCGGCGAGATGGCCGACGAGATGCTGCTCGCCAGTGCTCGGGTGCGTCCCCGGAAGCTCGAGGAGAGCGGGTTCGTCTTCGCCGACACGGAACTCGAAGGCGCGCTGAGCCGGCTCCTCGGGAAGGCGGCGATGCCTTGAGCCCGACGCGCTCCTACTCCCATTCATTCCGGCTTCCGGTCGAGCGCGCCGAGGTCTTCGAGCTGTTCTCAAATCCCCGCCGCCTGGACGGGCTGACTCCGCCCTGGTTCCGACTCCACCCCCTGCAGGAGATCCCGCGGACCCTCCACGCGGGGCTCGAGATCACCTATCGGCTGCTTTGGCACGGCCTGCCCCTGCGCTGGACGAGTGTCTTGACCGACTGGCGGGAGCCGCACTACTTCGCCCACGAGCAGCGACGAGGCCCGTACCGCTACTTTCGGCACGAGCACTTCTTCGCCGACGTCGAGGAAGGGACCGAAGTGTGCGACCGAGTGCACTTTCGCGCGCCCGGCGGAGCGTTGGTGAACCGCCTGCTCGCCGAGCCCGACCTGCGACGGATCTTCACCTTCCGCGAGCGGCGCGCCCGTCAACCGCTCGCCGAGCGCTAGGCTCTCTTCGGGCCGAGTCAGGCGCTCGCCAGCGCCGACCGTGGGGCGAGCCGCATACCCTGGACGAGAGCCTCGAGCTCGACCATCGAGCGGCCGAGGTAAAGCGAGTCGCTCCGTGGGAGCGCGAGCTGCTGCGCTTGGGCGCCCCCGACCACGAGGATCGCCCCCCGGGCCGCGAGCACCGGCAGCAGCCCGTCGATCTCTCGTCGCAGCTTGTCGCCGTCGGAGACGGCGCTGACGCTCAGCCAGACGAGCCGGGCATCGAGATCCTCGAGGCCGATGCCGAGCGTGCGAATCGGCGTCTCCGGCCCGAGATTGGTGGCGCGCAGCCCCTCCCCCTCCAGCACTGCTGCGACGGCCAGCGAAGGCAAGACGTAGCGATCCCCGGTCGGCGCTCCGCCGACCGCCACCGGCGCCTCGTCTCGGGGAGCGAGAAGCGGCCGCAGCCGGCCGAGTGCCTGAATAGCGATCTGGGTGGCGCGGTGCTCCCAGAAGACACCGGATGGGGCCGACACCCAGAGCTCACCGATCTTCTCCATCGAGAAGGCCAGGGGTCCGTCGACGATCTCGGCGATGCTGCTTCCGTCGAGGTACATCGAGAGGAGCAAGCCGCGCGCCTCGGCGGCGGCTCCCGCGCGCAGGCACTCGAGGAGAGCCTCGCCCGCGTCCCCACCCGACTCCCGAGCTCCTCCGGAAGCGACGAGGTCGTGGAAGCCGAGCACGTCGGGGCGAACGACGACCAGTTCGCGCTCGCGGATGTAGCGAGTCGCCTCCTGGATCGAGATTCGGCGGTGACCTCCCGCCGTGCGGGTTCCCATGATGTGGCCATCATCGACCCAGCGCTTGACGGACGACTCGCTGACGCCGATCGCTTCGGCGAGCAGTCGAGGGGTCAAGATGGCTTTCATGGCTGCCTCCAAACAGACGTTTTGCACGAATAGACTAGCGAAGTCCACCCTGGCCGTCAAGATCAAGAGTCTCATGCACAGGCTACTCCAGTGACGCAGTTTGAATTCGTCATGATAACGGCGAAGGTTGACAAGCCGGTGCGGTGCGTGGAGAATACGAACGCTTTGAACGTTTTATCTTCGAACCGCAATCTTCCCGCTTCCGCTACCAGGGGCAAGCCATGACCGAGAGCACCGTGCTCGTCACCGGCGCCACCGGCTACATCGGAGGCCGCTTGGTCCCGCGTCTTCTCGAGGCGGGCTATCGAGTCCGCTGTCTCGCGCGGAGTCCCGAGAAGCTCGAGGCCCGGATATGGGCCGGGCACCCCAGAGTCGAGATCTCCCGCGGAGACCTGGCGGATCCGGCCTCGGTAGCGCGGTCTTTGAAAGGCTGCTCGGCCGCGTACTACTTGGTCCATTCGATGCTGGCGACCGGCGACGACTACGCCGAGCACGACCGCCGGCTCGCTCGCAACTTCGCGGCCGCCGCCTCGTCGACCCCATCGATGGAGCGGATCCTCTACCTCGGCGGCCTCGGAGAGACCGGCCCCGACTTGAGCGAGCACCTCACGTCGCGTCGCGAGATCGAGCGGGAGCTCGCGGCAGGGTCGAACCCGGTGACGACTCTGCGTGCCGCGATGATCATCGGTTCCGGCTCGGCATCTTTCGAGATCCTCCGCTACCTCGTCGAACGGCTGCCGGTGATGGTCACCCCTAGGTGGGTCCAGACCGAATCGCAGCCCATCGCCGTCAACAACGTCCTCGAGTACCTGGTGAGGGCGCTCGAAGTTCCTGAGACGAGCGGCCGGGTGTTCGATATCGGTGGACCCGAGATCCTCTCTTATCGCGAAATGATGCGGATCATGGCCGAGGCGCTCGCTCTGCCCCGCAGGCTGGTGCTCCCGATCCCCGTCCTCACTCCACGCCTGAGCTCCCTGTGGATCCATCTCGTCACTCCGTTGAGTCACCGGATCGCACGCCCGCTTGCAGAGGGCCTTCGCAATCGCGTCGTATGCCGCTCGACGGCCGCCCGCGAGCTGATGCCGCAGACCATGCTCGGCGTGCGGGAGGCAGTCGACGCGGCGCTCGGCCAGCTCGCGAGCGACGACGTCGAGACCTCGTGGACGGACGCTGGCCCGATCCCCGGCGACCCGGACTGGGCGGGGGGGACGACCTTCGTCGACCGCCGTAAGATCGAGATCGACGCTTCGCCGGCCTCGGTATTTCGCGCCCTCTGCCGAATCGGCGGGGGCAACGGCTGGTACGGCGCGGATCTCCTTTGGCGGGTGCGCGGCCTGCTCGACCGCTTGGTGGGCGGCCCAGGTCTTCGTCGCGGCCGCCGAGCCTCCGAGAAGCTCGCCTTCGGCGACGCGCTCGATTTTTGGCGGGTGACCGGCATCGAGAGCGGTCGGCGCCTCGAGCTGCGCGCCGAGATGAAGCTACCAGGTGAAGCTCTGCTCGAATTCGATGTCGCCGAGAGCGGGTCGCGATCGTCGCTGACCCAAACCGCTCGCTTCAAGCCGCGCGGTCTGGCCGGCCTCCTCTACTGGACGGTCGTCTCTCCGTTCCACGGCTTCGTGTTCAGCGGCATGCTCGACGGGGTCCGCCGGACGGCCGAGGCGCTTCCGCCGATCGCTGCAACTCCGGAGCCGCAAGCGCCGCGGGCTGGCGGGCTCGCCTCGTGAAGATCGCGATCGTGGGAACCGGGATCTCCGGTCTCGTGGCTGCCTATCTGCTGAGCCGCGAGCACGAGGTCTCAGTGTTCGAGGCCAACGACTACATCGGCGGCCATACGGTCACCACCAAGGTCGGATCGAACGGCGGCTCCCTAGCCGTCGACGCCGGGTTCATCGTCTACAACGAGGCCAACTATCCCAATTTCGTGAGGCTACTCGATCGCCTCGAGGTCGCGACCCAAGAGACCGGCATGAGCTTCAGCGTCATGTGCCAGCGCACCGGGTTGGAGTACGCCGGCACCAACCTGAACGCGCTGTTCGCGCAGAGATCCAACCTCCTCCGCCCCGGTTTCCACAGCCTCTTGCGTGAGATTCTCCGCTTCAATCGCGCCGCCCGAGAGGCTCTGGACAACGGACTCACCGGGACACTGGGTGAGTTTCTGCGAGCCCATCGGCTGAAGGAGCGCCTCGCGGACCTCTACCTGGTACCGCTGACCGCCGCGATCTGGTCCACTGATCCGAAGCACATCCTCGCGACTCCCGCACGCTTCGTTCTCCGCTTCCTCGACAATCACAACCTGCTCCGCGCAGGCGGGTACCACCATTGGCGAGTCATTCAGGGTGGATCCTCGCGCTACGTCGAGAAGCTGGTGGCGCCCTTCCACGACCGGATCCGCCTCTCGACCCCGGTCCGCCGACTGAGCCGCAGCGCGGAAGGGGTGCAGGTCGCGACCGACGAGGGGACCGAGCTTTTCGATGAAGTCATCGTCGCAGCGCACAGCAACCAGGCGCTGAGGATGCTCGCCCGACCCTCGCCGGCCGAGCTCGAGGTGCTCGGTGCGATCGACTACCAACCGAATCCGGCCACCCTGCACACCGATGCGTCGGTGCTCCCCTCCCGGCGCCGAGCCTGGGCGAGCTGGAACTACCGGATCGCCCGAGAGCACGACCGCTCCGTCGCCGTCACCTACAACATGACCGAGCTCCAGCGCCTCGGCACCGAGGAGGCCTACTGCGTGTCGCTGAACCTGAACGACGACATCGCCGACGAGACCGTCCTCAGGAGCTTCGACTTCGAGCATCCCCTCTTTACCGAGAAGGCGGTGGCGGCGCAGCAGCGACACCGTGAGATCAGCGGCGTCGACGGCATTCACTACTGCGGCGCCTACTGGCGCAACGGCTTCCACGAGGACGGCGTCGTGAGCGCGCTCGAGGTCACTCGTAGGTTCGGGGCGACGCTGTGACGCTCGCGAGTGCGATCTACGCCGGTCGGGTTCGGCACCGCCGCTTCGAGCCGAACGAGCACACGTTCCGCTACCCGCTCTTCTTGATGTACCTCGACCTCGGCGAGCTCGATGCGGTCTTCAGCAAACGGTGGCTATGGTCGACCCGAAGAGCGGCGCTGGCGCGATTCGACCGGCGAGATCATCTTGGCGACCCGGCCCAGCCGCTCGACACCGCGGTGCGCGATCTCGTCGAGAGCCGCTGCGGTCGGCGCCCGGCCGGCCCGATTCGGCTCTTGACCCATCTGCGCTATTTCGGCCACTGCTTCAACCCGGTAAGTTTCTACTACTGCTTCGATAGATCTGGATCCGAGCTCGAGACGCTGGTGGCCGAGGTCAACAACACGCCCTGGGGCGAGCGGCACTGCTACGTGCTGGGCGAGGGCACCGACCACGCGAACGGCAGGGTCAAGAGCTACCGCTCGGCCAAGGAGTTTCACGTCTCACCCTTCATCGACATGAACGTCGAGTACGACTGGCGCACCAGCAAACCGTCCGAGAACCTGCTCGTCCATATCGACAACTCGCGCGACGGCACGAAGTTCTTCGACGCCACCATGAACCTCGAGCGCCGCGAGATCAGCGGGCCACAGCTCGCGTGGGTCCTTGCGCGCTTCCCCCTCATGACTCTGCGAGTGGTGCTCTGGATCCACTGGGAGGCCTTCAAGCTATGGCTCAAGAGAACGCCCTTCTATCCCCACCCGAAGAACAACCCCGCCTAGCCCCCCCGCCGGCAGACGAGGGCACCCGCACCGAGGAGCGGGACTCGACGGTCCGTGATGAGTCTTGGCTGCGTCGTCAGGCTCGACGGCTCGTCCGGCGAAAGCTGGAGGGGCTCGCCGAGGGACAGCTCACCGTCGTCGAGAACGGCGAAGAACGGCGGTTCGGCGACCTCGACGCCTACCCCCTCGAGGGAACGATCATCGTCCACGATCCGATCTTCTGGGAGAGGGTCGCCTGGGGAGGCTCGATCGGAGCCGGAGAGGCCTTCTGCGACGGCCAGTGGTCGACTCCGAACCTGACCAGGGTGGTGCGCATCTTCGCCCGCAATCAGGTGGCGCTGCAGATGATGGAATCGGGCTCCGGGGCGCTGACCGCCCCGCTCCGCCGCCTTCTCCATCGCCGGCGCAGCAACACGCGGACCGGGAGCATCCGCAACATCGCCTCCCACTACGACGCCGGCAACGAGTTCTTCGCCAAGTTCCTCGATCCCACCCTCACCTACTCATCGGCGATCTTCCCGGACGCCTTCTCGTCGCTCGAGACGGCCCAGCAGTGGAAGCTCGACACTATCTGCAAGAAGCTCGAGCTCGGCCCGGAAGATCATCTGCTCGAGATCGGCGGCGGCTGGGGATCGCTCGCCGTTCATGCCGCTCGCAAGTACGGCTGTCGGGTCACGACGACGACGATCTCGAAGCGTCAGTTCGAGTACGCCTCGAAGGCGATCGCGAATGCGAGCCTCGCCCACCGCATCACGATTCTGCGATCGGACTACCGCGACCTGCCCCTCGGGCTGGACGAGCGCTTCGACAAGCTCGCCTCGATCGAGATGATCGAGGCCGTGGGTCATCGCTACCATCCCGCCTATTTCGAGGCGATCAGCCGTTTGTTGAAGCCCGACGGCCTCGCGCTCCTCCAGGCGATCACCATCCCGGACCAAAGCTACGAGAACTACCGGCGATCGGTCGACTTCATCCAGCAGTACATCTTCCCCGGTGCCATGCTGCCGTCGATGGCCCGCATCCAGGAGTGCGTGCGGAGGAAGACCGATCTGCGGCTCCTCGCGGTCGAAGATCTGACGCCGCACTACGCGCGCACCCTCGCGCAATGGAGCGACCGCTTCGCGGCGCGGGAGAACGAGATCGAGGAACTCGGGCTCTCCGCACCGGAGCGCAGAAAGTGGCAGTACTACTTCGCCTACTGCGAGGGCGGGTTCCGGGAGCGCACGATCGGAGACTTCCAGATCCTCTTCGGCAAGCCGATGAATCGCCGTGACGCTCGGCCCAGTAGCTGGGCCTGAAGGAGGGTGAAAGACATGCAATGGCAGTTGACCCTGGCCGAGAACGGATGGGTACCCGATCCGCTCATCAGAGCCGGCATCCGGCGCCTGCTGCGCGGGCGAATCACGGCGATCCAATCCGATCCCAACCTCGAGGCAACCGTGACTCGTGAGATGCGCGACAGCCCGATCGCGATCGCCACTCAGGCCGCCAACGACCAGCACTACGAGCTCCCGCCGGACTTCTTTCAAATCGCGCTCGGTCGGCACCTCAAGTACAGCGGCTGCTACTGGCCGGCAGGCACCGAATCGCTGGATACGGCCGAGCAGGCGGCGCTCGAGCAGGTCTGTGACCGTGCCGGCATCCGAGACGGAATGAGGATCCTCGACCTCGGTTGCGGCTGGGGCTCGCTCACCCTCTGGATCGCCCATCGCTACCCGAGCTGCCGGATCACGGCGGTCTCCAACTCGGCACCGCAGGGCGATTTCATCCGCGAGCAGGCCGTCCGCCGGGAGCTGGGCAACCTCGAAGTTCTCACCGCCGACATGAACGAGCTCGACTTCGCCGCGACCTTCGACCGGGTCGTCTCGATCGAGATGTTCGAGCACATGCGCAACTACTCGGAGCTGCTCGCACGGGTGGCCGGCTGGCTGGAGCCGCAAGGCAAGCTCTTCGTCCACGTCTTCTGCCACCGCGCCCAACCCTATTTCTTCGAGGACCAGGGACCCGACGACTGGATGGCACGCTACTTCTTCACGGGAGGGCTGATGCCCTCCGAGCGTCTGATGGAGAACTTCTCGGGCTCGCTCGCTCTCGAGAGACGCTGGCGAGTGAACGGCAAGCACTACGCGAAGACCTCGCTGGCTTGGCTCGACAACATCGACCGCAATCGCGGCGAGATCCTCGAGCTCTTCGCCGCGACCTACGGCAAGGCCGACGCCGGGCGCTGGTTTCACCGCTGGCGGATGTTCTTCCTCGCCTGCGCCGAGCTCTTCGGCTACAACGACGGCGAGGAGTGGTTTGTCTCGCACTCGCTCTGGGCGCCCGCTCGAGAAGACGTCAACTGAAGAGGTGACCAACGTGAACTTGCTCAAAGGGATCTTCTTCCTGGTGCTCCTGTCGATGCTAGCGGTGACGATCGCGGCCAGTCTCGATCGCCCAGTGTTCGAAGCCGGCGCCGACCTCTGGAGCGACCCGTGGTTTCGCGCCACCCTCGCCGACGCCTACTTCGGCTTTCTCGCGGTCTATCTGTGGATCGCCTACAAAGAGAACAGCTGGCCGAAGCGGGTTCTGTGGTTCGTGCTGCTCATGGCGCTCGGCAATATCGCGATCGCGGTCTATCTCCTGATCCAGCTCTTTCGCCTGCCTGCGAACGCCTCGATGGAAGATCTCCTGCTTCGATCGGCGACTTGAGATGGTCCGGCCGATCATCGACCTCGCGCTCCCCGGGCTCGCCGCTGCATTGGGGCTGACGACCGTGGTGTGGCTGCTGAGCCTCGTCAAGCGCGACGCCTCGATCGTCGACGTCTTTTGGAGCTGGGGCTTCGTCATGCTCGCCTGGTTCTACCGTAGCGACGCTCCGATCGAGTCTTTCCGGCAGACCTTGGTGCCGATTCTGGTGACGCTCTGGGGGCTGAGGTTGTCCGTCTACATCCTGTGGCGTAACTGGGGTCACGGCGAGGACTACCGCTACGCGACGATGCGCGAGAAATACGGCAAGCGCTTCCCGATCCTGTCCCTCGTCATCGTCTTCTGGCTGCAGGGCGCTCTCTTCTGGGCGATCGCCATGCCGCTCCTCCAGATCCAGCTGTCGCGCGACCCGGCGGGCTGGAGCTGGCTCGATATTCTCGGCCTCCTGCTCTTCGCGATCGGCTTTTTCTTCGAGGCGGTCGGCGACTTTCAGCTCGCCCGCTTCAAGGCCGATCCGTCCAACGCGGGCAAGGTGATGGACCGCGGGCTGTGGCGCTACACCCGTCACCCCAACTATTTCGGCGACGCGACCCTGTGGTGGGGCTTCGGCTGCTTCGCCCTGGCGACGACCGGATCGCTCTGGACCCTCGTCAGCCCCGTCCTGATGAGCTTCCTGATCGTCAAGGTCTCAGGCGTAGCCCTGCTCGAGAGAGGGCTCGGCGAGACCAAACCGAAATACCGCGATTACGTCCGGAGAACGAGCGCTTTCTTCCCGTGGCCGCCGCGGACAGGAAGGCGTGCCGGCGCACCTTGAACCGGCTCCCCGGTCGGCCCCGGAAGTCATCCCTCGCGCTCCCCTTCGACCTGCTAGACTCGCATCCGGCAACTTAGAGGCGTGCGCACCCGTGGGACCGCGGAAAGACCTTTTCAGGAGACAGATCGCCGCGATCTGCGACTGAGACTCTTCCGACACTTCGATCAATTCGTGGAGACGCCGCTCGCGGAAGGCGGACGGAGTACCACTTCTTCCCCCTCAATCTCATACCGCAAAGGAACCTGCCATGAGCGATGACACGACTAGCGTCGTCACCCCCACCTTTGGCTCACGATACATGACCGAGCCCATTCCCAAGAACAAGCTGCCCGAAGAACCGATGGATCCCAAAGCGGCATATCAGCTGATTCACGACGAGTTGCAGACCCAGGGCAATCCAACCCTGAACATGGCCTCGTTCGTCACCACGGTAATGGATGAGGAATGCGACCGACTCATCAGCGAGAACCTCGGCGTCAACTACATTGACACCGAGGTCTACCGCGCGAATCTCGAGATCCAGAATCGCTGTGTCGCCATCCTGAACGACCTATGTGGCGCTCCTGATCCGAAAAAGGCGTGGGGCACCGAATGCGTCGGGTCGTCCGAGGCAGTGATGCTGGCGATCCTTACGCACAAGAGGACCTGGCAAGAAAAGCGCAAGGCCGAGGGCAAGCCCTACGACCGGCCCAATATCGTTATGGGCAATGACGTCCATTTAGTCTGGAACAAGGGCGCCGTCTACTTCGAGATCGAACAACGACTGATTCCCCTGCATCCCGACCGGTTCACGATTTCGGTAGACGAGGTGTTGGCTCAGGTCGATGAGAATACGATCTGTGTCGTCGGAGTTCTCGGGACCTCCTACACCTTCCAGTATGACCCGATCGAGGAGATCAACGACGCCCTGGTCTCGCTCAAGCGAGATCAAGGACTCGATATTCCGCTACATGTCGACGGCGCCAGCGGAGCTTTCATCGCGCCATTTCTGAACCCTGAGCTGAAGTGGGACTTCCGGCTGGAACAGGTAAAGACCATCAACATCTCCGGTCACAAGTACGGCCTTGTCTATCCCGGTATCGGCTGGGCGCTCTGGCGAGATGCCGACGATATCCCGAAGAGTCTCATCACCGAGACCAACGTGCTGGGTTTCGTCGAAAAGTCGTTCAGCCTCAACTTCTCTCGCGGCGGTGCGATGATCCTCGCCCAGTATTACAACTTCATTCGCCTCGGACGAAAAGGGTACGCCCAAATCCAGAAGACGATGCGCGACAACGCCCGATACCTGGCCAAAGCCGTTGACGCGATGGGTAGGTTCAACGTGATCAACGATGGCACTTACACCCCTTCATGCTGCGTCAGTCTCAAGGATGAGACTCGCTACAAACATTTCACCACCGTCTTCAATAACTGCTAAAACTGCACTCACTTTCCATCCTACCTGAGTTGAAAGATAAGCTATCGTATGAATCATATCGACGATAACTCCGAAAAAGGCCAGGGCGAGCATGAGCAATAAGATGTTAAGGGACATATTCTTGAAGGATTTCGATCCATACAGATAAGCAAATAAAACAATAAGGAATAAAACTATCCCTGCAGTACTCGCTAATGCTAATTCTCCAAGGTCTTCAAGCCTGAGTCCAAAAGGGGGAGTTACAGTAAGTTTTCCTGCTACCAGAATTCCGACGTTCTCATGGATTTCTAAAGCGTCGTCGATAAGAAGGTATATAAAAAATAATCCCCATGTGCAGTAATTTATCGATCGTCTCGTAGTAGAAATGAAAACAAACAGGACAATTATCCAGAACCATTTTATATACTGGTACACTTCTGGAAAGCCTTGGTCTGCTTCGAGAGATATTAGTGGATTATTCAGAGATGCAGATAATATCCCTATCGTATGGAGCACGATAAATGCAAGATCGCCACATAAAAGAAGTACAAGGAAAAGTG
>CALZKB010000090.1 GCA_945787575.1 Thermoanaerobaculia bacterium
GTAGTTGCAGTAGCGCTTGCCGGTCGGCGGCGGGCCGTCGTCGAAGATGTGACCTTGGTGTCCGCCGCAGCGCAGGCAGTGGTACTCGGTGCGCGGGTAGCCGATCCGGTAGTCGGTGCTCGTGCCGAGTCGGCCCTCGAGCGGCTGGTAGAAGCTCGGCCAACCGGTCCCCGAGTCGTACTTCGTCGCCGCATCGAACAGCGGCAAGAAGCAGCCGGCGCAAAGAAAGGTGCCGTCCCGCTTCTCGTCGTTGAGCGGGCTGGTGAAGGCGCGCTCGGTCCCTTCCTCACGCAGCACGTGGAACTGGGCCGGAGTCAACACGCTGCGCCATTGGTCGGGTGAGAGGGCAATCGGCGAGAAACCGTCGGCGAGCGCCTGCTGCTCCGAGCGGGCGCAGGCCACGCCGGGAAACCAGGGCGCCACCGCCAACACCGCAGCGCCTTTGAGAAAGTCTCGTCGTTTCATAGTCTCCTCCTCGGCCGGCGACCAGCCGGCCTTAAGAGTATCCGTCGCCCGCCGCGCGGCGGATTCACTCAATCGAGAATCCTGATCTCCGGAATCGCTACGACGAAGCGACCACCCCACTCGCTTATGGCCGCCATCTGCGAGGTGATCTCGGCCTCGAGGTTCCACGGCAGAATCAGCACGTAGTCGGGGCGGGTCTCGAAGATCTTCTCCGGCGTGTGAATCGGAATGCGGGTGCCGGGTAGGAAGTTGCCGTGCTTGGCCGGGCTGCGATCGACAGTGTAGTCGAGCACGTCGCTGCCGGCGCCGCAGTAGTTGAGGAAGGTGTTGCCCTTGGCCGGAGCGCCGTAGCCGACGATTCTCTTGCCTCGGCGCTTGACGTCGATCGCGAACTCCCAGAACTTGCGCTTGGTCTCGCGGATCCGCTCGTCGAAGGAGAGGTAGGTCGCGAGTCGGTCGAAACCGCCCGCCCGCTCGCGCTCGAGGAGCTCGCCGACCGCCTCCGCGATCGGCTTCGACGAATCCTCGGCGTGGCGGGCGTAGACTCGCAGCGAGCCGCCGTGGGTCGAGAGCTCGTCGACGTCGAACAGGGTGAGGCCGTGACGGTCGAAGAGGCCGTCGACAACGAGCAGCGAGAAGTACGAGTAGTGCTCGTGGTAGATGGTGTCGAACTGGTTCTCGGCCATCAGGCGCATCAGATGAGGGAACTCGAGGGTGATCACCCCCTCGGGTGCCAGGACCGTCTTCATGCCGGCGACGAAGTCGTTGAGCGGCGGCACGTGGGCGAACACGTTGTTTCCGAGCAGCAGGTCCGCGCGCACGCCCTCGGCCACGAGCCGTCGTGCGAGATCGTTGCTGAAGAACTCGATGCGCGAGGGCACGCCTCTGTTCTCCGCCTCGACCGCGATGTTGGCGGCCGGCTCGATGCCGAGGACCGGCACCGACGCGGCCACGAAATGCTGCAGGAGGTAGCCGTCGTTGCTCGCGATCTCGACGACCAGGCTCTCGGCATCGAAGCCGAACCGTTCGATCATCTGCGCGCTGTAGCGGCGAGCGTGCTCCACCCATGAATCGGAATACGACGAAAAGTAGGCGTAGTCGGAGAAGATCGACTGGGCGGCGGCGCTGTCGAACTCGGGAAGCTGAACGAGGTAGCAGCGGGCGCAGACGTAGACCGTCAGCGGGAAGTGCGGCTCCATGTCGAGCAGCTGATCGGGACCAAGGAAGGAGTTGGCGAGCGGCGAAGAGCCGAGGTCGGCGAAGACGTGCTCCAGAGGAGCGTCACACGAGCGACAGTTCAGTTTCATCGGAGACCTCGAGACCCGCGCGGCGGCGGGCGGCGGGCAATGGTAGCGCAGCGATCGGCCGATGCCAAAGCAGTGCTATTCTTCGCGGTCGGAGGCTTTCATGGCGGTAGATCCTGAACTGTTGGAGATCCTGGTCTGTCCGAAGACCAAGGGAGCGTTGGAAGTTGTGGTGCTGCCCGATGATGTCCGCGCGGAGCTCGCCGACAAGTACCGCGAGCACTTCCGAGACGAAGAGCCGGTCGTCGAAGAGGCGCTCTACTGTTCGGAGTCCGGCCTCGTCTATCCGGTCGTTTCCGACATTCCGATCATGCTGGTGGAGGATGCCTTACCGGCCAGCTCCATCGGACGTTAACAGCGCCGATTCAGCGCTCCGTGGGTGTCGTTCAGGCGACGCCCGGGGGGCCGGCCGCCTCACACCCCATCGGAGAACTCTGGAGGAAACTTGACGCGTGGGACGTAACGGCGATGTCGCTGCCGTAAGGCGAGTCGGCTACACGGCGTATGCCCTCCATCTGTGGACGGTGTTCGGCCTATTCCTCTCGAACTTGGCCGGCATCGTCGCTCTCGCCGCCGGCGTCACCTTGCGTCCGAGGCTCTGGGACCGAGGCCGGGCAGTACTGCTTCCAGCCGCCCTGTACGCGACCTGCGTGCTGTTGGCGGTCGTCTTCTCGGTCGACCCGCGCCGATCGCTCGACGGGGCGTCCGAGCTCCTCGCGCTGCTGACCCTCCTTCTCGGGCTCGTGTTCGTGCGCGGCAACAAGGCGACGCGGGCGATCGTCGACGGCCTCGTCGTCGTCGCCGCCTTCTCGGCGACCTGGGGCCTCTTCCAGCTCTTCTTCGGATACGGCGGCATCGATCACCGGATTCGGGGGCCGTTCTCCCACTGGATGACCTTTGCCGGCGTGCTGCTGATAGCCGACCTGCTCCTCGTCGCGCAGCTCGTCTCCGGTCGCGGGACTCGCACCGCGTGGCGCTGGTTGGCGTTGGGGGCGATCAACTTCGGGTTGATCGGCTGCCTCACCCGGGGGGCCTGGATCGCGGGAGCGATCTCGATCGCCGTGGTCTTGTTGCTCAGCGCCCCGCGGTGGCTCGGCATCTACGCGCCGATCGCCGCGCTCCTCTTGCTGCTGGCTCCGTCGCCGGTGCGCGATCGTGTGGCCTCGATCGTCGATCTCGGCAATTTCTCGAACTACGACCGGCTCTGCATGCTCGAAGCCGGATGGCGCATGACGAGCGAGCGTCCGGTCTTTGGTCACGGCCCGGAGATGGTCCGCGAGCGCTATCCCATCTACCGGCACCGAACGGCGCCGCGCCATTGGGTGCCGCATCTCCACAACAACGTGATTCAGATCTCGGCCGAGACGGGCCTGCCGTCTGCTCTCGCGGTTCTGTGGATGATGGCGGCGGCCATCTGGAGCTCGTTCCTCGGCTATCGTCGGGCGCGTCGGGAAGACCTCGACACCGCGGACCTGTATCTGGGTGTGCTCGGCGCGCTCGTGGCCTTCAACCTGGCGGGAATGTTCGAGTTCAATTGGGGCGACACCGAGGTGCAGCGGCTGGCGCTCTTCATGGTCGTGCTCCCATTCTGTGTCGAAGAGGAAGCGGTGGAGTGACCGACGAATTCACCCAGTTTGCTCGCGACCTCCGGGAGCACGTAGACGGCGCCTTGGACCGGCTGCTTCCTCCCGCCTCGGCGGCGCCCGCCAGGCTTCATGAGGCTGTGCGGTACTCGGTCTTCGCTGGTGGCAAGCGGGTGCGACCGGTGCTCGTGGTTCTCGCCGGCGAGACGTTCGGGGCACCGCGCGACGCATGCCTGATCGGCGGCGCGGCACTCGAGATGGCACACACCTTCAGCCTCGTTCACGACGTTCTGCCGTCTCTCGACAACGACGACTTGCGGCGGGGCCAGCCGACCGTGCACCGGCAGTTCGACGAGGCGACGGCGGTGCTCGTGGGGGACGCGCTGCTCAACCTCGGTCTCCAGACGCTGATGGAAGAGCCGGCCGCGATGGCGGCCGACCGGCGCTTGCGCGCTTCGGTCCTCGTCGCGGAAGCGATCGGCACCCACGGAATGATCGGCGGACAGATGGCGGACCTCGAGGCGGAGCGTGAATGGCCGGCCGCGCCCGAGGCGGCGCTCGATTCGATTCACGAACGCAAGACCGGCGCGCTCCTGACTGCCGCGCTGCGGGTTGGCGGGGCATACGCCGGCGTTCGGAGGGCCGAGGATGCTCTGCTCCTGACCTTGGGACGCTGTGTCGGCATGCTCTTCCAGATCGGTGACGACATCCTGGACGTCGAAGGCGAGTCCGCGATTCTCGGCAAGACCGCGGGCAAAGACCACGACGCCCGCAAGCTGACCTACCCGTCGCTTCACGGTGTCGACGGGAGCCGCACGATTCTCGCTCAAGTTCGGGACGAGGCGATGACCCTCATCGAAGAGCTCCCGTCGTCGAGGCGGCTCTTCCGCTCACTCGTCGACTATCTGTGCAACCGGGACCGATGACCCGCCTCGACCAGCTCCTCGTCGAGCGAGGGGAGTTCGGCTCTCGCGAGAAGGCGAAGCGGACGATCATGGCCGGTCTCGTGGCGGTCGACGGTCTGATTGTCGACAAGCCCGGCACCGCGGTCGGCGGCGATGCCAACGTCGAGGTTCGGGCGTCGGCACAGCCCTACGTGTCGCGCGGCGGCCTCAAGCTCGAGCACGCTCTCGACAGCTTCGCTATCGACGTTACCGGCGCCATCTGCCTGGACATCGGAGCCTCGACCGGCGGCTTCACCGACTGCCTGTTGCAGCGCCGGGCGGCGCGCGTCTACGCCGTCGACGTCGGACACGGCCAACTCGACTACGGGTTGCGGCAGGATCCTCGGGTGAGCGTCATGGAACGCACCAACGCCCGCTACTTGACCGGCGCCGACATCCCCGAGAGGGTCGACCTCGCGACCTTCGACGTCTCCTTCATCTCGCTTACCAAAGTGGTCCCGGCGATCATCCCTTTCGTGAGATCGCGCGGCCGACTCGTCACGCTCGTGAAACCTCAGTTCGAAGCGGGCAGGGGTAAGGTCGGCAAGGGGGGCGTCGTCCGCGACGAGGCGTTCCGGGCCGAGGTCATCGCTCGTTGCTGTTCGGATCTCGAGCGGTTGGGTCTGGAGTCGGGCGGTGTCGTCGATTCGCCGATCACCGGAGCGCGGGGAAACCTCGAAGCGTTGGCCATGTTCACTAAACCGTGAGGATTACATCGTGACCTCTTTCGACCGTATCGGAGTCGTCGCCAAGCGCGAGAGCGCAGAAGCCGAACAGACGGCGCGTGAAGTGACGGAGTGGCTCGAGCGTCGCGACATCGAAGCAGTGCTCGCCGATCGAGCGATCGACTGCGGGTCACGTCCGGAATCGTGGGACCTGGTGATCGTGCTCGGTGGAGACGGAACCCTGTTGTCCGTGGCTCGCGCAATGGGGGCCGCCATTCCGATCCTGGGAGTCAATCTCGGTCGTCTCGGGTTCCTGACCGAGATCGGACGTCACGAACTCTATCCAACCCTCGTCGAGGTCCTCGCCGGCCGCTTCGAGACCGAGCAGCGTTCCCTCCTCGACGTCGAGCTCGAGCGAGTCGACGGATCGAAGGAGCACTTCCGCTTGTTCAACGACGCCGTCATCGCCAAGAGCGCACTCTCGCGCATCATCGAGCTGACGCTATCGGTCGAGGGGGAGCGGGTCGCCACCTATCGATCGGACGGTCTGATCATCGCGACGCCCACGGGGTCGACCGCCTACAACCTCTCGGCGGGTGGACCGATCGTCAATCCGACGCTACCGGTGGTCGTCCTGACGCCCATCTGCCCGCACACTTTCTCGCTGCGGCCGATCGTCGTGCCGGATCACAACACGGTCGAGGTCGTTCTCGACACCCAGAGCGAGGAAGTCTTCCTGACGATCGACGGGCAGGAGGGAACCAAGCTGGCCTATCGCGACACGGTGCGGCTGCGGCGAGCGGAGGTCGACGTACAGCTGGTCAAGGTCAGCCGAAGATCGTTCTACGACAGCCTGCGATACAAGCTCCACTGGGGGGAGTAGGGTGACCGGCCCGCGGGAAGAGCCGGCCACTCCCCAAGGGAGACGGAACACACAAAGGGGACGTCGACGCCGCGTCCTGTTCTGGTTGGTCACCGGAGCGATGGTTTCGGGGATCGCGGTCGCGTTCTGGCTCCTCGCCGCGCTACCTCGCCTTCTCGAGCCCGAGCTCGAACGGTGGCTGAGCCGCCGGCTTTCCTCGACGGTCACGGTCGATTCGCTGGCCGTCGGCTGGCTGCCGCCGACGGTGACGGCGAGCGGAGTGCGCATCCTCGCCGAGGGGGAGTCGGATCCGGTGCTGATCGCCGATCGAGTACGGGTCGAGGCGCGTTGGCTCGAGGCGGTGCGCGTCCCGAGGCGGCTGCGCGCGGTGAGAATCGAACGGCCTCAGGTCCATCTCACAATCGACGGAGAAGGCAAGACCAACCTTCCGAAAATCGCGACCGGTGGTCGAGGGTCGGGCGTCACCATCGACGCCCTCGAGATCGTCGGAGGGACAGCCACCGTCGCGGAGCGGCGAATTCCGCTCGACCTGGCGGCGCGACAGGTGAAGCTCCATGCCTCCGGGAGCACCACCGAGCTGATCGTCGGCTCCGTC
This sequence comes from Thermoanaerobaculia bacterium, assembly GCA_945787575.1. Lineage (GTDB taxonomy): Bacteria > Acidobacteriota > Thermoanaerobaculia > Multivoradales > JAHEKO01 > CALZKB01. Next base: position 6,440 of record CALZKB010000090.1, read on the forward strand.
GAAGCGGCCGACGTCGTCGCCGAGCTGCCGACCGGGGCGACCTATGGCGGGGCGTTGGCGCTTCGCGCAGCCTGGGCCGACCGGCGACTGGAGCTGCGGAGAGGGCGGGTGAGCGGCCCCGATTTCCAGGCCGCCATCGAAGACGGATTCTTCGATCTGCCGACGCGGCAATGGCGAGTCGGTCTCACGGCGACCGGCAACGCGAACTGGCTCGATCGTCTCGGTCTCGACCCCGGAGAGCTGCGCACGGATTGGCGCTTCTCGGGCGCGGTGGAGGGTGGCGACGGCTGGAGGGTCGCGGGCGACCTGACGGCGGCACGGGTCGACTGGCCCCCGATCGTCTTCCGGCAGCTCGAGAGTGGTCTCGTGATCGACTCCGAGACCCTCTCCCTGAACGATCTTAGGGCGCGGTTCGCCGGCGGAGCGCTTCGTGGCAGGGCAGAGGTCGATCTGTCGGAGCCCGCGCACTCGGGAACGCTGCGCTATCGTGTCGACGGCGGCGACGTCCAGGCGCTGGCCGATCAACTCGGCCTCGAGCTTCCCAACCTCCGGGGTCGCTGGGAGATCGACGGTAACTACGAGTTCGAGGCCGCTGAGGCCCGCCTGGGCAGCGGTCGAGCGTCGGCCGTCGTCGAGCTCTCGGACCTCGACGCGACCCTTGACTGGCGCCGGCGAATTCAGATCTCGATTCGGCGGGGAGAGCTCGAGTTCGGCACCCGGAACGAGGGCTCGGCCGGCGAGAGTCTCGCCTTTCAGGGCACCTACTCGCTGCCGAACGAGCGCGGAGCGATCGACTACAAGTTGGCGACCGACAAGGTGGAGGGGTGGCTCGACCTGTTGCTGGCGCCGACGGACGAGCTCTCGGCATGGTTGCCGCGGGGCGGACGGAGCGCGGTTTCCGGAGTGCTCAACCTCAGCGGAGAGCTGTGGAGCAGTCGGCTGGAGGCGGACATCTTCGAGGGGCGGGTCGGCGAGCTGGAGGTCGGCCACCTCGGCGGCGCGCTGACCGTCTCTGCGGCGGGCGTGCGCGATCTTCGCCTCGACCTGACGCGACCGCGGGGGGCGATGGGGGTCAGCGGCGGCTTGCAGGGCGGGGCGGCCGGCGAGGCCACGAGTCTGGACTTGAGGGTCGCCGTCGACGGCTGGCCGGCTCGGGAACTTCTCGCTCAGCTAGGTTTGGAGATCAATGTCGACGGCGACGTGATCGGCATCGCGAACCTGACCGGAACGACCGAAGAGGCCCGCGGCACCATCGAGCTGGAGCTCGACTCCGGTGAGGTCGAGTCGATCCCCTTCGAGGCGATGACGGCCCGAATGGCACTCGACGCCGGGCGACTGACCGTCGAGGAGGCCGCCGCCATCGTCGCCGGCGGGAGCCTATCCGGCTCGGGGTGGGTCGCTCTCGACGGCTCGGAGGCCGACTTCGCCGCCCAGGTCGAGAAGCTCGATCTGGAATCCTCCGCCTTCGACGAGCTGTTGCCGAGCGAGCTCGCCGGACACCTCCGCGGTGGCGTCCGCTGGCGCGGCGACTCGGAGCGCCCCGACCTCGAGTTGAGCCTGTTATCGGACGATCTCGGGTTCGGGGGACTCGCGGTCTCGCCGGATGAGCCGGGCCGTCTGACCGCAAGCCTGATCGACGGCCAAGTGCGACTCGACGCCGAACTGGGCCGGTTCCTCGACATCGGCGGCGGCGGCACGGTGGACGGCCCCAGCTCGCAGATCGTCCTCGCGCTCAGCAGCGATTCGGTGGGCAAGCTTCTCTCTACCTTCTCGTTTTTCGACGAGGCGACGGTGCAAGGGGCTCTCGCCGGCGAGCTGCGGCTCGCCGGAGATCTGCTGGCCGGCGAGATCGAGCTGACGGTGAGCCTCCCGAGACTGGACCTCTCCTACGGTGAGCGGAGGCTCGGCCTGCTGGAGCCGATCGAAATGACCTGGCGGGATGGCGGCCTCGACATCCGATCGTTCTTCCTCGGCCAGAGCGGAACCGGCAATGAGATCTTCGTCACCGGCCGCCTGCCGGTGACGACCCTCGAGCCGCTCGACCTCGACGTGCAGGTCTCCGTAGACACCAGCTGGCTCCAGCTGGTGCTGCCCGATTGGAGCATCTCCGGTGGAACGGTCGACGCGCTGGCCTCGGTGGGGGGCACGTTGAGCGAGCCGCTGATCAATGGGCAGGGTGAGCTCCGGCAGGAGCGGGTTCGGGTTCCCGGCGTCCCCCAGGCGGTGGAGCAGGCGAGGGCGATCTTTCTCTTCTATCCGGGCGAGGTCGTGGTCGACGAGGGTGAGTTCCGGTTCGCGGGCGGATTCGTGAAGATCGCCGGGAACATGAAGCTCTACGGAGAAGAGGGCCTCCAGTACCGGATGCAAGTGGCCGTGAAGAGAATCCAGCTGCGGTTTCCCGAGGGGTGGTTAGTGCGCGGCGATGCCGAGCTGACCGTCACGTCGGAACCGGGAGGGCGCCAGATCCGCGGCCAGGTCGACATCGAGCGAGCGCAATACTCGGCCGATGTGCCGATCGGCCTTTTGCAGCTGCTCCAGAGGGCGTTCTCGCGCCGCCCGCTGCTCGTCGAGGAGAGCGACGAACTGCTGGCGTCGACCCACCTCAACATCGCCGTCAACGGCGACTCGGCGATGAGGATTCGCAACAACGTCGCGGATCTGCGAGGGAGCATCGATCTGATCGCCCGGGGCAATCTGGCGCGCCCCGTCGTCTTCGGAGACGTGAAGGTCGAAAGCGGGGGCACTCTCGTGTACTCCGGCAACGAGTATCTGGTCCAGCGGGCCGAGTTGAACTTCGTCAATCCCTACCGCCTGCAGCCGGTCGTCGACCTCGAGGCGACGACGCGGCTTCAAGAGTACGACGTGAGCCTCACCCTCGCTGGTACGCTCGAACGGCTCGACGTCGCGTTCTCGTCCAATCCGCCCCTACCGGATCTCGACGTTCTGTCTTTGATGACGGGAGGCGAGACCCGTACCGGGGCGAGTGAGTTCGGTCGAGACGAGCAGGGCGATTTCGCGGCGCAGGCGTTCCTCTACGGCCAGGCGGCGTCGGCGGTCGCGAGCAGGGTCAACCGCCTCTTCGGCCTCGACAAGTTCCGGATCGATCCGCTGACCGGCGAGTCGGGGAGTCTTACCTCCGCCCGCGTGACGGTTGGCAAGCGACTGTCGAGCGACGTCTTCGCCACGTATTCGTACGATCCCTCCCAGAACTTGCAGCAGATCTTGCAGATCGAGTGGCAGGTCAGCCGCCTGCTGACCCTCGTCGCGACCCAGAACGGCGACGACACCTATGCCGTCGACGCACGCTGGGAGCGAAGCTTCTGATGGGTCGGCGGGCTCTCCTCGGCTGGATTGCGATGGTTGGGCTGGCCGCGGCCGTGCAGGGCCAGGTAGAGCCGCGAGTCACCGCCATCGAGCTGCGCAGCGACGCACCGCTGTCGCTCGCGGAGGATCTGCTCGACTGGGTGACGATCGAAGTCGGCGAACACCCGACCGGAGAGGGAGTCGCCCGTACTCTTCGAGGTCTCCATGCGGCCGGCGTCGCTTCCCGCATCGAGGCCTACCGCGAGCCCGCCCCCGGCGGGGTTCGCTTGATCTTCGTCCTCTACGCGAGAACCCTCATCGAGAAGGTGGAGTGGACGGGCGATCTGGGACTCGCCGTCTGGCGGGTGCGCGACGCCACCGCGATCGGTGAGGGCGACCCGCTGGTCGCGGACCGGGTGTTTCGCAGCGTCTATCAGATTCGGGAGCTACACGAGAACGAGGGCTACTTGGGAGCCGTCGTGCGGGTGGAAGTCGAGGAGACCGAAGCCCGGAGGCGGGCGACCGTGCGTTTCCGGATCGACAGTGGCGAGCCGGCGACGGTCGGCGCCGTGCGATTCACCGGTGAGCTTGGCTCGTTGACGCCTCGGGAGCTTGCGGGGGCGCTGCGTACGCAGGAGGGAGGCCGCTATCGGCGTCGGGTGGCCCGCGACGATGCAGATCGCCTCGAGGACTGGCTTCTGGCGCGCGGCCACCGCCAGGCCACCGTGGCGGCGCCGGTCGAGAACGTCTCCGACGACGACGGGATCGGAATCGTCTACGCCGTGGAGCTCGGCCCGCGGTTCGAGGTGGTCGCGACGGGCGACGCCGAGGCTCTGAAGAAACGGCATCTCCTGCCGTTGAGGGGCAACGAGCGATACGACGACGCGACGTTGATCGAGACCGAACGGCGGGTGCGCACCGCCTATCAAGAGCGTGGTCACCACCGGGTCGATGTGCAGGTCGACGAGGAGGTCGTCGACGACATTCACCGAATCTCGGTCGCCGTGGACCCGGGGCCGCGGAGCGAGCTCGAGACCGTGCGCTTCATGGGCAACGAGGCCCTCTCGGATGCGCGGCTGCAGGCCGTGATGCAGATCTCCGGGCGCCGCCTCCTGACCCCGCGTAGCGGTCGTTTGGTCGACGAGTGGCTGGAGAACGACCTCCGCGCCCTCCGTGCCCTCTACGCGCTCGAAGGCTTCGCCGAGGCCGAGGTCGGACCCCCCGAGATCCTCGAATCGTCCGGCCGTCTCGAGCTCGTGATTCCTGTCGAGGAAGGTGACCGTCGGCTGGTCGCCAATCTCGACCTGGTCGGTGTTCTGGAGTTCGACGAGAAGGAACTGCTCTCGCATCTTCCGCTCTTCGAAGGCGGTCCCTATCACTTGAGGAGAGAGGAAGAGGCGCTCGACTTGATCCGAGCACGCCACGAGACCGCGGGCTTCGATCTTGCCCAGGTCGTCTCCAAGGTCGAGACGTCGGCCAACGGTTCGCTCGTCAACGTCCTCATCGAGGTCGTCGAGGGGCCGCGCAGTGTCGTCGAGCGGGTCGTCGTGCGTGGCCGACAGCGAACTCGGCTGGAGGTCATCCGCCGAGCCGTCGACCTCGAGCCCGGGACTCCGATCAATCGACGCAAGCTCCTCGACCTCCAACGACGCCTCTACGGCCTCGGGGTCTTTTCGCGGGTCGACGTCGGGCTGGTCCCCGGCACACCCTACAGCCCGGGGCGCGATGTCCGTGTCGACGTCCGGGAAGGCAAGAGCCGGAGACTCCTCTATGGAGTCGGCTACGACTCCGAGGACGGACTCCGCGGCCTCCTCGGCTTCTCGCACGGCAATCTTTGGGGTCGAGCGATGTCGGGCCGTATCGACGTGCGGGCAAGCTCTCGTGATCAGCAGGCTCGAGCCCTGCTGCGGCAGCCCTACCTCGGCCGATTTCGGCTGCCGATGACCTATTCGGTCTTCAGGATCGAAGAGGAGGAGGAGAGCTTCAGCTCGCGGCGCATCGGCAGCCAGGTCGAGCTCGAGCGCTTTCGCGGCGACGTGCGATGGAGCCTGCTCTACACCTACAAGCGGGTCGAGCTCGAGGATCCGGATCCGGCGTTGGAGCTCCTCCTGGTCGACCGACGGTTCCAGGACGTTGCCGTTTCGAGCCTCTCGCCCAGCGTCACGATCGATCATCGCGATGACGCCGTCGATCCCCAGAGCGGCTGGAGCGCCACCGTTCTCACCGAGTACGCGTTCCCGCTGTTCCAAGCCGACGAAGAGTTCGGGAGGTTGTTCCTGCAGCACAGCCGGTACCTGACGTTGGGGCGGCTGGGAGTTCTGGCTGCCAGCGTGCGCGGGGGCCTGCTGGAGCCGCTCGGTGACGCCGCCGAGCTCGACCCGGTGTGCGTGGAGAGCGGCTTCACCTCGCCGACCTGCCGGATCAAGATCTCCGAGCGGTACTTCGCGGGTGGCCGCTCGACCCATCGCGCCTACCGGCGCGACCGCCTCGGGATCCCCGGCGAGACGCTGCTCGAGGTGGCCGACGAGGAGATCCCTGTCCCGTTCGGCGGAACGGGACTGCTGCTGGCGAACCTCGACTACCGCTTCCCAATCGGCGGCGGCGTGGGTGGCACCCTCTTCGTCGATGCCGGCAACCTGTGGGCGGACTGGAGGGACATCTCGCTGTCCGGGATGAAGCTTGGCGCCGGAGTCGGAGTGCGCTACGCATCACCGATCGGCCCCATCCGCCTCGAGGCCGGATGGAAGCTCGATCGACTGCCGAACGAGGATCCGTACGTCGTGCTGTTCAGCTTCGGCAACCCCTTCTAGCGGTCTTGCCCTCGCCCGCGGCGAGCTAGCCAGTGCCTTGGGAGAGCTCCGTGCGGTGGAGCCGAAGGGTGCCCTTGTCGCCCTCGACGACGAGGACCGTGAGCGGGTTGTCGCCGGGCTCGAGATCCGAAGGGTCGAGCAAGGCGGTAAAGGAGTGGCCGCGATCGGGGTCGACGTAGGAACGGGTAACGGTGACGATCCGGTCGTCGAGCGCGAGGGCGAGGTCGACCGAACCCGCGGTCTCGGGAAGGTCGAGGAGTCTGCCGATGACGTGGATCGGGATCGTGCCCGCACCCGGGTGGTACACCCGATTGGAGTCGTCACGCAGGGAGATTCGATGTCCCGACGGAACGATCTCGAAGTCGCCGAGTGCTCGGTCGAGGAGCTCGGGGCGAGGACTGAGGTCGAAGACGGAAGCCCACTCTCGACTGCCGAAGGAAGCCTGCAGGGAGTCGACGTGAGGTCGGCGGTCGAGGTCGGCGGTCTCGAACTCGATGCCACGGCCGCGCAGCGCTCCGCTCGCGTGCCCGGTAAAGATGACCTTGGCGCTCGAACCGTTCGCAGGACCGAGGAGGGACATTCCCGGTAGCTGCCCACCTCCCTCGAAGTCGATTGCGGCCAGCACGGTGGGCAAGACGTCGAGACTCGTCGCGTTGCGGAGATCGATCGTGCCTGGCGACCAACCCGGCATTCGGACGAGCAGCGGGATGTTGGCGATCTCGACGAGGTTGTCCTGGCGGGCGTTGCGGCGCAGCCGGCCGGGCGCGAAGCTCGTTCCGTGGTCCGACAGGAGGATCACCAGCGCGTCGTCGCCATGCTTCCAGCGCGCCAAGCGGTCCATGAGTCGGCCGACGAACCGATCGACGACTCCTGCCTGGAGCAGGTGCCGCTGCCGCGCCTGCTCCAGCTCCCACGGACTTCCCATCCAGCGATTGCTGAGGAGACCGTGCGGATACCTCCCGAGCGTCGCGTAGTGCTGGCCCGAATGGATCCGTTTCCACGGCAGATGAGGAATGTAGACGTGGGCGAAATGCAGCGAGTTGCGTCTGGAGGAGGCGAGCCGCTCGAGGAAGTGATCGAAGCGCTCCATCTGTAGATCGCCGCGAGCCCAGCCTCGTGCCGGAGCCAGCGAGCGCACCTTGGTAGTGGCCCAAAACCCCTGCCATCTCACATCCAAGGCGGGCAATCTTCGCTCGAGGTCGCCGGGGGCTAAGCGGTGGAGCATGATGGCGCCGGTGTCGGCGAGAAGGTCGAGCTTGCTGGGGCGGGGGAGGACGCCGTCGGGATCGCACAGAGCCTCGGGGCAGAGGCTGGTCGACGACTCGAAAACGTTGAGCTCGTAGTCGGCGGCTGATTCGAACTCCAATCGAAACAGGCCGTGCTTGTCATAAGCAGTCTTTCGAAGAAAAAAGGTCGGGTGCGGCGGCATCCAACCA
>CALZKB010000091.1 GCA_945787575.1 Thermoanaerobaculia bacterium
CGGCTGCCGAGGCGCGCTATGAGTCCGACATCGACCAGGCGGCGGATGCCGTGCTCGCCCGTCGCGACGAAGTACGCTTCATGATCGTCGCCGGACCGAGCTCCTCGGGCAAGACCACCACGACCCACAAGATCACGGAGCGGATGGCGGCCGCAGGGATCGAAGCCGTGCCGCTTGCCCTCGACAATTACTTCTTTGATCTCGAGCTCCACCCCGGCGACGATTTCGGCGATCACGACTTCGAGACGCCAGAAGCGCTCGACCTCGGCCTCATCAACGAGCATCTCTTCGCGCTCGACGCCGGACGCTCCATCGAGATGCCGCGCTACGATTTCAAGACCGGTAAACGCCTCGAAGAGACGGTCCGCTTCGAAGCTCCGGAAGGCAGCGTCATCGTGCTCGACACGCTCCACGGCCTCTACGAAGGCATGACGGCGAGCGTCCCCGACGAGCACAAGTTCCGGCTCTACATCGAGACGATCAGCCAGCTGAAAGACACGGGCGGCCGCTACGTGCGCTGGACCGACATCCGGATGCTTCGTCGGATGTCGCGCGACTCCCTGTTCCGCGGTTACGCCCCCGAGAAGACGATCCTCCACTGGCACTACGTGAGGCGCAGCGAGCTCAAGCACATCATCGCCCACCAAGCCAAAGCCGATTTCCACCTCAACGGCGCTCTCCCCTACGAGCTGCCGTTCCTCAAGCAGCACTGCTTCGATCACCTCCCTGAGTTTCTCGGCAAGTGGCGGCTCGACGAGAGACGACTCGACGGTTACATCCGCGCGAGACGGATCTTCGATGTTCTGGAGTCCGTGGTGGACGTGGAAGACGACAGCTCGGTCCCAGCCACCTCGCTGCTGCGGGAGTTCATCGGCGGCAGCGCGTACGACCTGCACTAACAGCCCGTGGCAGAGGTCTTGCGGGTAGCGTTGCGAGCTCTTTCCGGGCTGCCAGCGACGAATTCAGGACGCCGGAAGCCAGAGGCGCGAGCGCACCGTCCCATCGACGCCGACCTCGAACGACCACCGGTCGTAGGCGGCTAGCTCCTCGAGCAGCAAGGCGGCGCCTCGCCAACGCTCGATCTCCTCGATGCGGGGTAACGGGATCCCCTCCAGCCTCCGCTCGAGCTCGCGCGAAACTGCCCGCACGACGTCGAGGTCGGCCGTATAGGAGATGGCGGGGGCCGACGCGGCGACGAGCCGCTCCAGGCGCGGTACCAGTTCGCGGCCGCGCTCGAGCGCCAGACGGTCGGAGGCGGCGATCTTCCAGTCACTCTCTTCCCCGCGGCGGCGCCTGACGCCGAGTACGCGATAGAGCCGCTCGAACGGCAGCGGGGCGAGCCGGGTGTTCCGCGCGAGCGTCACCGCCGACGGAACGCCCCGCAGGCTCCCTTCGCCGGGTCCGAGAATGGCCGTGGCGCGGCGTTCCCGCTCGCCCCCCTCGATCATCATCAGCAGTCCTCTCTCGGGCGGCTGGAGATCGCCGGCGGCGGCTCCCGGTGAGAGCAGGTCGAGGTGTCCGTCCCGACGCTCTATGCGGTAGCGGCCAGCGGGGAGCCGCTGGGCGGCAGCGCTCAAGCCGATCCAGGCGATCGCCGGAGGCGACGCTTCGATCAGCCCGTCAGCCGCCTTGGACGGCTCGGATGATGCCGGCCACGACTCGCCGCTCGTGCGCAACATCCAGCAGCCGCTCCTCCACTCCACCTCGTAGAGTCGACCCCCTTCTTCGAGCCGCCCCCCGGCCAGCCAAGGATTGTTCGCTACCGACCCGGCGAGGCGAGCGATCGCGGCTACCGCCGGGTAGATCCGAGCCGCGAGGATCAGGCGCTCACCCTTCTCGTCGGTCGCGAGCGCCAGCTCGGCGGCTGGCGGCAGGGCAAAAGGGCCGAAGTCGGGCACCTCGAGCTCAGGGACGCCCAGCAATTTAGCCAGTCCTTCACGCCATCGCTCGCCACTCAATCCGCTCTCGAGAAAACCGAGGTTCTGGTGGGGATGAGCGATCCACGCCCTAAAAGGCAGGTCGGCGTTCTCGAAAACGGTCGCTGTCCCGCTGCCTGGACGCAGCGATCGAGCGTGCTCCCGGGGCAGGTACCAGTAGGCCACGTGCGCGGCGGCAAGTAGAATCAGCACCGCAATCGAGAGCCCACGCCCAGCGAGTCGCATCTCGCTACCTTACCGACTTCGATTCTTCCACGCCCTTGCCCATCGAGGATCCCCTTATCGACCCGATGACCGGGCGACCGTGGACCCCAACGCAGCGACTGTTGCGGGCTCTGGCAAGGCGGCTTCCCCGAACCGCCCACGCATTTCACTGGACCCTGGCGAAGGCGCGCCACTATGCCGGACGCCTGTGGTATCGAATCACGAGCGTTCCACGAACCTGGCGTTGGACTCGAACGATCGCTCGCGAGGTGCGGAAGAGACGCCGCGATCAGCGGTTGACCGTCGCAGTCGACGTCACGCCGCTGTGGGAGTCCCTTACCGGCGTCGGGTGGTACCTGTTTCGGATTCTCGAGCGGCTCACTCATGTCGAGAACGTCGCGATCCGCCTCTACGGCCCGAACCAGTTGATCGGCGAGGATGTGCCCGACCCTGTCGTCCGGCTGCCCGAGGGACCGGCGATCGAGCACGTGGTCTACGAGGTCCCCCACGACCTGGCGTTACGACCAGGCCTGCTGATGAAGTTCATGCAGTTGGCCGAGCCGCTGCTCGTCGCGCTCGACCGAAACCGGGTGTTGTTTGCTCCGAACTACTTCCTGCCGAGGAAGTTCAAGTTCGCCCGCGGTCGGGTGGTGACGACGATTCATGATCTCGGCTCCCGCAAGGTTCCTCACACCCTCGCGGAGGAAACTCTGACCGCTCTCGAAGACAACCTCCGGCGATCCACCGCCCGCGCGCAGCGGATCATCACCGTGAGCGCCGCAGTCCGCGACGAGCTCGTAGATCTTGGATATGCCCCGCGCGAGGCGATCGACGTCGTCCACCACGGACCAGGCCAGCTGGCCGAAGTGGAGGCCACCGAGATTCCCGAGAGTGTCCGCATTCCCTACGTTCTTCACGTCGGCACGCTGGAGCCCCGCAAGAACGTCCTGGGGCTGCTCGCGGTCTGGGAGATCCTGCGAGGGCGTGACGTCGACGTGCCGTTGCTCGTGCTGTGCGGCCGTTACGGTTGGAAGGCGGATGAGCTCCGCAAGGCCGTCGGCGAGGCAGAGGCTGCCGGCTGGGCGCTCCATCTCGGCTACGTGGGCGAAGGCGAGCTGGCCGCGCTCTACCGAAACGCGACGCTGGTCGCCTTCCCCACTCTCTACGAGGGGTTCGGCCTCCCGGCGGTCGAGGCCCAACAGGCGGGGGCCCCGCTCGTGTGCAGCGATCTGCCCGTCCTCCACGAGGTGGCGGGCGATGGCGCCGCCTATGCCCCACCCGACGACCCGGAGGCGTTCGCCGACGCGGTCGAAGCTCTCCTCAAAGACCCCGACGCCCGCCGGTCTCTAGCCGAGAGAGGCCGGCGCAACGCCGCCGGCCTGAGCTGGCAGCGGGCGGCCGAGCAGACGGTCGACACCTGGACCCGCGCCGCCGCTCACCCCGTCGAGGCGGCACGATGAACCGCAGGCCCACGATCGCTCTCGACGGTCGGGTCCTCGTCGACGCGCCCGCGGGCGCCGGCTACTACACCCGTTCGATCCTCGCGAAGTTGGCGCAACGCGGTCGCTATCGCTACGTCGCGTTCTGCCATCGACCGCCTCGCGACGTCGAGTCGCTGACCGCGGCGGGCGTCCGATACGAGGTGATTCGCGCTCCGCTCGGCTTTTGGTGGCAGCAGCGCACTCTTCCCCGACGTCTGGCTGCCGCAGCCAAGAAGGGTGCGGAGTTCGACCTCCTGTGGTCGCCGGTGGCCACCCTGCCCAGAAGGCTGTCGATTCCGGCGGTAGTGACGATTCACGACCTGACTCCCCTTCTCTTTCCCTACTGGCACTCGTGGCGCAACCGGGTGACCTTCAAGCGTCAGCTACCGTCCAGTCTCGATCAAGCCGCTCGGGTGATCGCCGACTCGCAATCCACCGCCGCCGACCTCGAACGGCGATTCCCGTGGACGGCAGGAAGGCTGACCGTCGTTCACCTTGGCATCGACCCCGAGTTCAAGCCGGCCGATCCGACCCGTGCCGCGGCCATCCGCCGGTCGTTCGACGCCCCTCGAGGCTACGGGCTCTTCGTCGGAACTATCGAACCGCGGAAGAATCTCCACACGCTGTTGGACGCCTGGCAGCGGGTTCGCGAGCGGGTGCCGGACGCTCCGCCACTGCTCGTCGCCGGCGGCCGCGGATGGCGCAGTGGGGGTGTGAGGCGCCGACTGGGCCGGGCGCCGGGCGTCGAATACCTCGGACGCCTGCCACGCAGCCGCCTCGTAGAGGTCACTCAAGGTGCGACCGTGTTCGTCTATCCATCTCGATACGAGGGGTTCGGTCTCCCAGTCGCCGAGGCGATGGCCTGTGGGGTGCCGGTGGTGACCTCCGATCGGTCGAGCCTGCCGGAGGTGATCGACGATGCCGGCTTCCAGGTCCATCCCCAGCACACCCAGAAGCTGGCGGCCGCCATCGAGCGAATCCTGACCGACCGCGCTCTCCACCAGCGTCTTGCGGCCCGCGGTATCGCCCGCGCCGCCCTCTTCACCTGGGACAAAGCCGCGGAGGAGACCGAGGCGGTCTTTGATCAGGCTCTCGGAAAGTAGCGCTCCGCGGGTTGGGGTTGCCGGTCGGAGAGGACAGGTGGCGGTAAGATCGAGCTTTCGACCGAAGTCCGGACAGCCCCTCGGCAACCCCACAACCCCGTCCGGCAAGCAGAGCCCAAACACACCCTCGACAGTCGAGCCCGGAAATGCCATACAAGATCGGCATCGACGCACGCAAACTCAGCGAACCCGGAATCGGGGGCTATGTGCAGAACCTCGTCCGCGGTTTGGCCGGGCTCGACGAGGAGAACTCCTATGCGCTCTTCGTGGGCCCAAACTACGACGGCGAGTTCGATCAGCTACCACCCAACTTACTGAGAGTCGTTGAACGCTCGCCCGTCTACTCCGTGCGCGAACGAGCGGCTCTCTCCTGGCGCCTCTTCCGTCAGCGACTCGATCTCTACCACGCAACGCACTACATCCTGCCGCTCTGGGTCCCCGCCGAGACCGTCGCCACCGTCCACGACATCGTCCATCTTCTCCATCCGAACTTCATCCCGGGCCGCCTGGCGACGCTCGTCGCTCAAACCCAGATCCGCTACAGCCTCAGCCGCTCGAGCAGGATCATCGCCGAGTCGGACAGCACCAAGGCCGACATTGAGGAGTACTTCGAGATTCCCGCGTGGCGAATCCGGCGCATTTACCACGGCGTTTCCGAAGTATTCACTCCCGAGCCCGATCCCCAGGACAAGACGCTGCGCGAAGAGCTGGGCGTCGGCGATTCGTACGTCTTGTTCGTCGGAGGCGAACGTCCACATCGCAACGAGGAGAGGGCGTTGCGTGCCTTTGCCGCCGCCCGGCGCAGCGTCGACTCCGACGCTCGACTGGTCATGCTGGGTGAACGCGAGCTGAGCACCCAACGCTTCGAGCACCTCGCCGCCGAGCTCGAGCTCGAGGATCGGCTGACCCTCTGCGATCCGTTGGCGGCCCCTCGACGCGCCGCCTTGATCCGAGGCGCCGCGCTGTTCCTCCACCCGACGCTCTATGAGGGCTTTCCCACACCGGTCGTCGAAGCGATGGCCTGTGGCGCACCGATCATCACTTCGAATTGCGCCACGATCAGAGAGATTGCCGAGGGCGCGGCCAAACTCGTCGAGCCGTCGAGCGTCGACAGTCTGACCTCGGCGATCGGCTGGTGCCTTCAGGACGACGGCCTGCAACGCACGCTGGCCGCCGACGCTCTCGAGCGAGCGGCCGGCTTCGATTGGCACAGCCTCGCCGAGCAGACGCTCGAACTCTACCTAGAGACCCTCGCGAACGGAAGCGACCGGCGAAGATTGCTCCGGCGCGGCAGTTCCTCTTGAGCGCTCCGCCCAAGTCGACTGCCCTCGTGCACGACTGGCTCACCGGCATGCGTGGCGGTGAGAAGGTCCTCGAGCAGATCGCACTCGAGTTTCCGCAGGCGCCGATCTATACGCTCTTCCATTTCCCCGGCGCGGTCAGCGAGATCCTCGAGCGCCACCCCATCCGCACGAGCTTCCTGCAGCGCGCCCCCGCTCTCGAGTCCCACTATCGCTACTACCTCCCCCTCTACCCCCGGGCAATCGAGTCGCTCGAGCTCGAGCCGTGCGAACAGGTCGTCAGCTCCAGCCACGCCGTCGCCAAGAGCATTCGCAAACCGGACGGTGCCACCCACGTCTGCTACTGCCACACGCCGATGCGTTACGCCTGGGACCAGGAGCGCGCGTACTTCCCGAGACGGAGCGGACCGGTGGCGGCTCTGCGGCGCCAGATTCTGAGGCGCCTACGGCGCTGGGACGTGGCGACTGCCGCCCGGGTCGACCGCTATCTGGCCAATTCACGGTTCGTCGCGGACCGTATCCGGCGTTATTACGGCCGCTCGGCGGAGGTCCTCCATCCGCCGGTCGACACCGAGTTCTTCTCGCTCGACCCGGATGTCGATCGGGAGGATTTCTGTCTCTTCGTCTCGGCGCTGGCCCCCTACAAGCGTATCGACGTCGCCATCGCCGCCAGCAGCGCTCTCGGCATCGAGCTCCGGGTCGTCGGCACCGGCCCGGAGCACGACCGGCTACGGCGGGAAGGCGGTCCCGGGCTGAAACTGCTGGGGCGGATCGACGCCGAATCCCTGCGCGATCTCTACCGCCGGGCGCGGTGCTTCGTGCAGCCAGGGGTGGAGGACTTCGGCATCTCGGCGGTCGAGGCGCTCGCCTGCGGCTGTCCGGTGGTCGCTCTCGGCACCGGCGGCGTCACCGACATCGTCGAAGACGAACGTCACGGAGTGCTGTTCGAGGGGGAAGCCGATCCGCGAGCCCTCTCGTCGGCGATTGACAAATCGCGAAACATGCGGTTCAATTCGTTGGACCTGAGAGCAAGAGCCGAACGCTTCTCAGTCGAGCGTTTCAGGCGGGATCTGCGCCAGCTGTTGAAGTAAGCGGGATCGAAACTCGTGATTCGCCAGCGACACAAGATCACAGCCATCATCTACCTCGTCGGCGATCTCGTCGCCACCGTAGCCGCTTTCTTCGCGGCGTGGTACCTGCGCTTCGAGGTGAGCATCTACCCGGCCGCCGAGCAGCCGGACTTCCTGCGCTACCTCTCGTTGCTACCGCTCATCCTGGTGCTGTGGCCGATCGTCTTCTACTTCCACGGCCTCTACCAGATGCAGCGGGGGCGCAGCCGCTCGGAGGAGGCCATCAACTTGGTGGTGGCGGCCATCCTCGCTTCGCTGCTGCTTTCCTTCGCAATCGTCTGGGTCCGACCAGTGGCGCGCGCCGACGTCCCCTACGCGATCTTCGGCTACAGCCGCCTCTTCCTGGTCCTGCTCGCGACCCTCGACGTCGTCTTCGTAGTGGCCATGCGCAACGCCATTCGCAAGGTCCTGTCTCGCCTCCGGCTCTCAGGCCACAACCTGCAGCGAATCCTCGTCGTCGGTGCCGGCGTTCTGGGCAAGGAAGTCTCCAAGAAGCTCCTCGGCCACCGCGAGCTCGGTTTCGACGTCGTCGGTTTTCTCGATGACGATCCGGGCAAGGCGAACCTTCGCTTCGAAGGCCTGACGGTGCTCGGCAACCTCGACGCCGTCGAGGAGATCGTGCAACGCGAGAGGATCGACCAGATCTTCGTGGCGTTGCCCGTGGAAGCCCATCGCAAGACGATGCGCGTCCTGCGCTCGGTCGCGAAGGAGTGCGTCGAAGTCCGGCTCGTGCCCGACATCCTGCAATACGCTACCCTCAACGCGAGCCTCGAGGATCTCGACGGCACTCCCGTCATCAACCTCTCCCAGGTCCCGTTGCAAGGCTGGGGCAGCCTCATCAAGCGCTCGCTCGATATTGTGCTGGCGGCGAGCGCGCTGATCTGCTTGCTGCCGTTCTTCCCGTTCGTCGCTTTGGCGATCTGGATCGAGGACCGCGGCCCGATCTTCTACCACCAGGAGCGGATGGGGCTCGACCGTCGCTCCTTTCAGATCCTCAAGCTTCGCTCGATGCGGGTCGGTGCAGAGGCGACCACCGGACCGGTGTGGGCAACCAAGGACGACCCGCGGCGCACCCGCTTCGGTGCCTTCCTCCGCAAGTGGTCGCTCGACGAGCTCCCGCAGCTTTGGAACGTCGTGCGTGGCGAGATGTCGATCGTCGGCCCGCGGCCCGAGCGACCCGCATTCGTCTTCGCGTTCAAGGAGAAGCTCCCACAGTACATGCTGCGCCACCGAGTCAAGAGTGGTATCACCGGCTGGGCCCAGGTCCACGGATGGCGAGGCAACACTTCGATCAAGAAGCGGCTTCAATACGACCTCTATTACATCGAGAACTGGTCGCTGAAGCTCGACCTCAAGATCCTCTGGATGACGCTCCGCCACGGGCTGCGGCACAACGCCTACTAGCCGCCGGCTCCGCCCCTCGAGATCCCGGGTAACGGACGGCAAGCGCCGACCGGCCTTCTCGTGCTGGGGAGACGGCGCAGGACAGGTCGAGTGTCGCGAAGGTTCCGGAGAAGAGCGAAAGGGGCCCTCGGTCTCCTGGGATCGTGTTTCCACGACACGCAATCCAGAAGGGAGAGACCGATGGCCCGGGGAGATTAACGGCAGCGGCGAACAGTCGCCCTGCTGGCGGCGGCCGTCTCCTCACCTGCCCGGTGGCGCCAAACGGGCGGCACCTTTCGCGCCGCGCCGGGGACCCTCGACCACTTCCTGACCGAGCGCTACTGCCTCTACGCCAGCGGCCGCCGCACCTCCTGTTTGCTCTCGCGCCTCGACGTCCGGGTGTGGCCGTTGCGCAAGGTCTGAGCCAGAGCTCGCGCAGGACGAGGACTGGATGAGGGCTTTGGTGCTCGAGGTGGTCCAGGAACTGCCGCAAGCGAAGATGGACGAGGTGCTGCAAGCTGGGAGAGTCGAGCGCACGCCTACGCGCCCTCGGCTCGAGGAGCTTGTGCGGCCATGCCTTCTCGGCCTCGACAACAAGCTCGATCGACAAGAAGCGGGACACGCAGCTGAAGAGGATGCCCAGCGGCCTGCTCGCGGCGTCTCGGCCATCCAGATCCGGTGCTGTGCCTGGCCCTCGGGCGATCCGTCCAAGAGTTTGTTCGTCTCATGGACCCACCGGCGCTGGGTCGATTCCGGGGGCGTCGTCGGCCAAGCCTACGGTTCCGGAAACCGGAAGCCTTTCTCCTCGGCCTTCTCCCGGATCGTCCGACGAACCACGGCATCGAGCCCTTCGGAGGAAATCAGAGCCTCTCCCGCTCGTTCGCCGATGAAGGCCTGTCGCTGAGCGCCCAGCTCGGCGATCTGCTCTTGGAGTCGAGCCCTCTCGAGCCGCTTCTCCTCGACGTACAACTCCCGCTCCTCGAGGCTCATCTCTCGTATCGGCTCCGGAAGCTCGCTCTCGTCGATCTCGTAGAGCGCCGCCTCGTTCTCTTCGACTGCGGCCACCAGATCCCAGGAGGCCTTTGCCCGCGTGATCTTGGTGACGGCCCGGCCGGCGGCGGTGGCCTGGCTCGCCTCCAAGGCGTTGCGATCCTGGGATGCCCGGTTCTCGAGGTGCTTCCTCCCCTCGGTGCCCAAGGGAACGTAGGTCTCGTTCATCGCTGCGCTGAGCGCCGCTAACTCCTCGTCAAACGGCGTTTCCAAGGCTTGCGCGCCCCTCTTGGCAGGGATCGCCGCGAACTCGCTCCGGGCGATCTCGGCCAGCTCGATCCAGCTTTGGGCGTCCTCGTGATCGGCGTCGCCGTAGAAGATGGGCTGGACAGAAACACCCTCCTGCCAGGCGAGGTCGCCCATCTCGTAGACGTCCACTTCCGGATCTTGATCGGCCGGCTCATTGCCGGCCACGAAGATGACCTTGAGGGCGTCCTCGGAGGGCGTCCACTGCAGCTCCTGTAACGCGACCTGCAGGACCCTCCCCACGTATTCTATCCCGCTATCGCAGGCTGACGCGAAGAGACGCTCCGAGACGAGGTCGAGATCTTCGGTGAAGCCGGTTTCCACCTGCACCCATCCGGTGTCTCCGTCCGCGTTGCAGGTGCCAAAGGTGATCAGCGCTACCCGCAGGGTCGGCTGCGGCTCGGCCTGATCGAGGTCGTTGACGATCTCCCAGAGATTCAGCCGCGCGGTTTCGATCAGCCCCGCCATGCTGTTGCTCGTGTCGATCGCGATGGCCACGTCGATCACCTCCCACGGCTGCTCGGGTTCCCATACAACGCCTTCCTGGACCGCCTCGCTCACCGCCTCCGCTTGCCCGCAGACCGCCACAGGCATCGACAAGACGAACAGACCCAACACCAACTTCGCGACTCTATCGTTCATGTCTCAACTCGCTTTCCGCCTCACATCAGCCCATCGCACTCGACATGCATGGGGTCGAGGAGATCTTAGCACCGACGTCCGTTCCGCCGATCGAGACTCCCGCTTGGAAGCTCCGAGCGGTCAACGGCTCGTTCGCGAACATCTTCCGGGAGATCGGGTGTTGGAGCCGCGCAGCTGCACCGGGCGCCGGCTTCGCGTCAAGGCCGGTCAGGATGGGGCAGCAGAGCCTCGCCGACGAGGGCTCCGATCGTTGCACCCAACGTCAACAGGAAGACCCCCCAGACGAGGTCCGCGATCAGCCAACCGGCGGACCGGGAGCTCTCCGCGACGAGCCCCGTGGCGATCCGCGCGGTCGTCGTCAGGATCGCTGTCGCAGCGCCGCAGAAGCCGGCTGCCGCGACCCTTCGTCCGAACGGCGCTCCCCCGGCCGCGAGCGTCACCAGACCGCCACAGAGGGTGGCGGCGGGCAGCGAGAGCCACCACAGCTCGAGTGCCAACGGCAAGGTGGCGCGTCCGGCGCCGGTCGCCTGGGCGGCGGCCACCACGACGGCCGCGGTTAGGGCGGCGAGCGGGCCGGCGGGCCAATAGCGTGCGGGTAAACCCGCCCGCCGCTCGCCGCGGACAGCGATCCGGCGCACGATCGTGAGCGGCCAATTGTAGGCGAGGTCGAAGACCCGCCGCTCGAGCAGCGCCCCGCGTTCACCGAAGACCGGCATCAGATGGACGCCGTGAATGGCCCAGCGTGAGGCCATGAACCGGGCGAGAGCGGGGTATCGGTAAGTCATCTGAATG
The DNA here is from genome assembly GCA_945787575.1 of Thermoanaerobaculia bacterium. GTDB lineage: Bacteria > Acidobacteriota > Thermoanaerobaculia > Multivoradales > JAHEKO01 > CALZKB01. The sequence goes on from CALZKB010000091.1 coordinate 11,270, forward strand.
GGGAAAGCCAGGTAGCCCACGTACTTGAAGAACGCCAGCAGGACGGCCAATCGGTAGTCCTGGAAGTTCCTCTCGCGGACGATCAGTCCGACGACGTACGCGCCACGGGCTATGGAGCCAGGAGAGATCGGGATCACCTGGAACAGAGCCACGATTCCCAGCCCGATCGCCCACGCTCGCGCCGGCGGCAGCTCCGGGTGCAAGGCAACGTAGATCAGCGCCACGGCGATCGACACCACCTGGGTGATCGGCGCGGTACACAGATGTACCGCGAGGCTCTTGAGGTACTTCTGGATGAAAGGCTCGTCGAGCTGGCCGACGATGACCGCGGCGTCGTCGTCGCTGAGGATGTGGTCTCGTTGGCCTTCGGCGATCATGTCGCGCAGCCAGCGATCGCGTAGCTGCGGATCGAAGTAGAGCCGCACCGGGCGGACGACGAGGTGATGGAGCCTCCGTCGGAAGTAGGCACCGTCGGTGAGGAATCGGTGGAGACCCGCGGGCAGCCAGGACAGAGGCAGATGCGGCAGCGAGCGGCTCGGAGCCCGCGCGTAGAGCAGTGCCCGTCGAGCGTCGATACGGCCGCCGCGGTACCAGGCGAGGAGTCGCTCGAGGGCTCGGCCGCGGAAAGCGCGCTCGAGATAGGGCCCACGCGCCAAGCCGCGGTAGTGCGCCCGCCAGCCTCGGTGACCGATGACACGGCGCAGGAATCGGCCCAACAGCGGAATCGGGGCCAGGATCCAGAGCAGCACGGTGAGTCCGCGCACCCGTCGCAACTTCTCCTCCCCTTCCGCGTCCACGCTGCCGCTGGTCCGCCAGCCGGTGATCGCGCTGGTTAGGATCGTGCTCCGCAGGCTCTGGTCGGAGAGCAGCCGCAGGGGATGCGCGGTCACGTCTGGGAGCGAGTCGCAGTAGCGGCGCTGCACGGTCTCCAGCTCGCACAGCAGCCCTTCCATGTCGGCGAAGTCGTCGGCGTGGCGACGGACGAAAGTGGCGAGCCGGCCGTGGTCACCGCGGTCGAACTGCACCAGCTGGCCGCGGGCGAGGCCCTTGACGATCAGCCCGAAGTCCGCTGGGCTCATGGGCAGGAAGGGGAGCAGGGTCAGGCCGGGCCGGAAATCGACGGCAGTCAACCCCCCGCTCGGTTCGTCGTCGGTGGTCAGGCGCTTGAGGCAGTTCGGTTGGCTCTTCCAGGTGGACCACTCGTACTGGCGGGCGAGGTCGTGCGCCCCGACGTCGTGAAACAGCTCGACCAGGCGCCGCATGAAAGTCCTCTTCGACCGGTACTCCGGGGAGCCGAGCCGCCGCTCGGCGATCGGTCTTCCGCGTCGCCAGCGGGCGAGCAGATCGAGTCGGTCGTCGACCTCCAGGCGCCAGTTCCTGCCATCGATCCACTCGCCGAGCTCGCCGCAAGCCCTCAGGTGGCGGTCGACGAAGGTCGCATGAACGTCGGCGATGGCCCTTTCGTCCCGCCACTGGACTTTGGCCGCCCGTCGTATGAACTTCTGCCACAGGGCGGCAGAGCGCGCCGCGGCCGGATTGACTGCCAGCTGGAACGCGGCCTGGAAGCCGACGGCGTAGAGCAGATCGCGGAACCAGCGCGCGGCCTGCGACGGCGGCAGCAGGATCTTCATCGCGTAGCGGCCGCCGACCTCGAGTCCGCCGGTCGGCGGGCCGTCCAAGCCGAGGATTCGGGTGCGGTAGACCTGGCCGGCGAATCCGCCGCCGACGAAGCGCTCGATCCGCAGCCGGACCGTCAATTGCGGGTCGGTTTCTCCGGCCACCAGAGGCCGGACCTCGTGGGTTACTTCCGCTCCGGGATCGTGACGGGCGGCCCGCATGGGACGGTGCAGCGCTGACTGGTCGAAGGTCGCGGTGAGCCGTCGGCAGATCGCTGGGTCGTACTCGCTCATTGCCCGTGGCTCTCCTGAACCTCCGTCAGGAGAAGACGTCGTGGTGCCTGGGTACAGAAAGTCAGCTTGCCGTTTGGAAGGGAATCGTGAACCCCCGCGCCGCGGAGTGTATCAACGCCCAAAGTGCGTGCGGGGGGTGCTGCCGTCGTGGTTGCGGGCGCCGGCGGCCGATGGACCTTCGACGGCTCTGTGCCCGCGTAGAATAGGTAGCCATGCGACGATCGCTGGCATCGCCGGAACCCAGGCAGTCTCTGAGCGAGGAGGTCGCGAACAGCGTCAGCCACGGTCTTGGCCTGCTGGCTGCGCTGGCTGCCGCCCCCGTGCTCGTCGTTGCTGCGGCAGGACGCGGCGGCACCGCCGGCATCGTGGGCGCAAGCGTGTTCGCGGCCACGGTGGTGCTGCTATACCTCACTTCCACCCTCTATCACGCGCTGCCGAGGAGCAAGGCCAAGCGGGTATTCCGAGTGCTCGACCACGGAGCGATCTTCCTCTTGATCGCCGGAACCTACACGCCGTTCACTCTCGGAGTGCTCCGCGGTGCCTGGGGGTGGACGCTCTTCGGACTCGTATGGGGCCTGGCGCTCGTCGGCGTCGTGCTCAAGGCTTCCGGTGGAGTCCGTTATCCGGTGCTTTCGACGACGGTATATCTAGCGATGGGCTGGCTCGTCCTCGTCGCGGCCAAGCCGTTGTTCGAGCGTGTCCCGATCTGGGGCCTGTTCTGGCTCCTGGCCGGCGGTCTCGCCGTGTGTCATTTCATTGCGGTGCTGAGGTACGCTGCCGCTTGACGTGTCCACCGGTTCCTCGGCGCCGCCGGCGCCGGCGGTGAGCTCGACGGTCCGCCAGATTGCAGCCCAGCGCACTCGTCACTGTCGACGTCGGCCGCGCCGATCGAAGCCGAACTCGCCGCCGGCTCCATTCACGACGAAATCGCCGCGCCAAGCCTCGACGACCGCGCGGCGGTCCAGCCCGACTCGAGCCACGGCCTCGGCCACCGCAGCCGCGGCGTCGTATCCCAAGATCGCCCAGCGGTCGGGATCACGGCCTTCGGCGCTTCGGAACAGCCGCACGAACTCCTCGCTCGGGGCGGAGCTCGGAGCCACCGACACCACCCAGTAACTACCTGCGCCGGTGACGGTCGGCGCCTGAGCGCTGGAGACGACGGGCACCTGGGCGCGGGTTCCGAGCTGCGCCAGCAGGTGAGCGGTGCTGCGATCCGGAGGAGTGAGCAGGGCCAGGACCCCCGCTTCGAAGGCCATGTCGACCGCCGGACCCGAGGCCGACGACCAGGCCTTAGGCGGGTCGGTCACGCGCAGCGTCAGATGCACTCCCGAGCGATTGCCCCAGTTCGACAGCGCCAGGCGAGCGCCGGCGGCCATCGAGGCGCTGATCTCGGGCGTCTCCGCGGCGATCAGACCGACGCTCGGTGAAGCGGTCGACTGCGGGGATTCGCCCCCCGCCGGACCGGCGATCGAGAGCAGCAGGACGAGGATGCCGCGCGCTTTCATTGCACGGCTACTCCGGTACCCACTCTCCGTTCTCAACCCGGTGGAGACTCACCGGCGCAACGTTGTTCCAGGTGGCGTCGAAGCGAATGCTCCCGGTGACGCCCGGAACCTCGGAATGTGCAAACAGGCGGTCGCGGATGCGGACACGGTTGAGACCAGCCTCGCGGATCGCCCTGGTCAGATAGCGAGTGCCGTCGTAAGCGTAGGCGGCGATCGCGTCGGGCTCCTCGTCGAAGTTGGCGCGGTAGCGGTCCCGAAACTCGCGCCACTCGGTCCGGTCACTCGTCGGATCGAAAGGAGAGGTCGCGACCAGCCCCTCGGCATGGCTACCGGCAGCGGCCAGGAATGCGGGGTCCAGTAGTCGATCCGGCCCGTAGACCGGCTGGTCCAGGCCGGCGATCCTCAGCGCGGTCAGCACCCGTCCAGCCACCGCCGGCCGTCCCCAGAGCACGATCGCGTCGGGGTCGACGGCGCGCAGCCGCTCGATCTGGTTGGCCCATTCCGTCTCGTGATTCTCGAAGCGCACCTCGAGAGCGATCGGATAGCGAAGGCGGCGCGCCGCGTCCACGAGCTCGCCGATGCCCATGCGGGCGTAGCGATCGTTAGCGCGGAAAACGGCCACCTTGCGCCGCCCGTCTTCCTTGAAGATCTTCCGCGCGAGCCGGTAGCCGTTCTGGCGGTCGTCGGGCCGTACCCGTACCATCCACGGGACCATGTGCTCGGTGAGAGTGGGATCGGTTCCGGCGGTGTTGACGACCGGCGCTTCGATCTTGAGGAGCACCCGGCTAATGACGTGAGAGGCGCTGTCCTCGAGCGCGCCGACGATCGCCCAAACGCCTTGGTCGAGCACGAGCTCGACAGCGGCGTTGGCCGAGGCGCCCCAGGCCTGGCTCTCGTCGCGATAGACGGCAACGAACGGCACTCCCCGGAAGCCACCGGCGGCATTGCCGTCGGCGAGCGCGAGCTCGACGCCCTGACGCATCCTCCGTCCTTCGTCGAAGTCCGGTCCCGCGGCCGGCAGCAAGACGCCGAGGCGAACCTCGGCCGGCGGCTGCGGCTCCGGCGCGTCGCGACCCGGACCACGAAAGGTCGGTGGCTCGCTGAAGAACTCGTCGTAAGGCCGGCCGGCGCCGCGGAACGGCAAGAGATCCTCCGGGGTCTTCCCGTACGCCTCCTCGCGCGGCCTCGGCTCCGTGTCCTGGGCTGGCGCCGGCGCTCCCGGAGCCGAGAGCGCCAGACCGATCGCCGCCACTGCGGCCAGTAGCTTCACCCCGCATCCTCCGTCACGGCGGCGAACGCCTCGATCTCGATCAGCAGATCGCTGCGGCACAGCCGCGCCTGGATGCCAGTCGACGCCGGTAGCGGATCGAGCCCGAGACACTCGAAGAAGAGGGTGCGAACCCGATTGAAGTCGTCGTAGTCGCGCTCGATATCGCGCAGATAACAGGAGGTGCGCACGATGTCGTGCCAGGTCGCACCTCGCGACTCCAGCAGCTCAGTCAGATTGCGGTAGGTTCGCCAGGTCTGCGCTCGGAAATCGCCGGCGTAGACGGTGGCGCCCACCTCGTCGACTGCTGAAGTCCCCGAGAGCCAGAGGATGCTCTGGCCGCTCTTGATCTCGAGGGCGAGGCCGCGGGTGAACGAGGAAGGCAGCTCGTAGTCGTAGGCCTCGTTGAGTACGCTGGTCGCCTCGATGGCAGAGCGAGGCACCTGCGGAGCCACCGGCTCCCGGGCGAGAATCGAGCCGTCGTCGTCGAGCATCCCCAGCTCACGCATCTCATAACGCTCGGCGGGCGAGAAGCTCTCGTCGACATGACCGATCACTCTCTTGGTCGTATCTGTGACACTCATGGTCTCTCCTTGTGGTTTTGCCGAGACTCCACTGGCTCGCCTCCGGCGATTCCGCGGCTCAGGCCGTGTGCAGTCGCGATCCAGACTTCCCCTTCGCCGGGGTGGGTCCAAAGAACGTAGTTGTCGGCGGGGCTCGTAGGTAGCCGGCGCACTTCGATCAACTCACCATCGCGGAAGACCGAGACGTCCGCGCCGCCACTATCGAGCGCCTGATACGTCACCGCCGTCTCTCCATCGAGCACGCCGAAGCCCTCGTCGGTGCCGAGGAACGCCGTCTGCCCGCGCGCGGCGACGTGGTTGATGAAATCGCCCGGCAAGCCGGTGTCGGCTTTGCGGAAAGTGCGCCAGCGCTGGCCGTCGTAGCGCGAGAGACCGAAGTAGGTGGCCTGCCAAAGCACCCCGTCGTCCCAGGCCACGAAGGCGGTCACGTCGTGAATCGGTCCGTCGTCGCGCAGCAGGTCGATCTCCATCTCGTGGTCCGGGTCGCGGTACTCACGCCAGCGACCGGTCGAGCGATCCAGTTCGACGACACCGCCACCCCAAACTCCAATCCAGGTGCGCGATGGGCCCAAGGCCAAGGCGTAGCACCACGGCTCGTGCATGATCGAGTTCTCGTGGTCGTAGAGCACCCACGCCCCGGTGGTCAGGTCGAGCACGCTGGTGCCGGCCGCGGTGGCCGCCCAGACCAGCTCGCCGTCGGTAACCACCTGATACACGACGTCGTTCATCAGTCCGCTGCTCAGCTGGGTGTAGGAGCGGATGGCATCGCCGGAGAGCCGTGATAGGCCGCCCAGTGTCGATACCCACAGATCGCCGGTGCGCGGGTCGAGCGCCAGCGAGGTGACGTAACGATGCCCCAGGCCGTCGAGCTCGGACCAGGTGCGCCACTCGCCGTCGCGCCGTCGGGCCAGACCGAGGTCTGTCCCCACCCAAAGATCCTCGCCGTCGGGTAGCACGGTCGTCACCTTGTTCGACGGCAGTCCGTCTCTGACGGTCAGGGTCTCGAACCGGTCGTAGAAGATGGCCGCGCTCTTCGGCTCCGGCGGTGCCGCCCACGGATCCTGCGCGGCGAGCGAGATCTCGTCGGAGGCATCGCGGGCCACGCTCGCGCCGCTGTCGGCGGATCGGCCGAGACCCACGATAGTCATCGCGACCGCCAGAACGAAGGCGATCGACAGTGCGGGTCGGTTCATCGGAGTCATCGTCACAGCCCCTTCAGATACTCCACCAGGTCGTTGAGCTCCGCCTTGTTGAGATCGGTGACCACGCCGTGCCGGTCGCCGACCCCGGGCAAGGTCCAGATCTCCTCGAGGGTTCGGGCTCTGCCGTCGTGAAGGTAGGGTGCCTTGCTGGCGATTCCGGTCAAGTGCGGCACGTCGAACTCGCCGGTGCTGTCGCGCTCGCTCTTGGTGCCCACGTCGGCCTTGAGCAGGTTGGAGAAATGGCGACCGCTGTGGCAGGTCGCGCAGCGCCCGGCCGGCGGAATCTCCTCGCCGCGCTTCTGCATCTGTCGCTCGAAGATCCGGCGGCCGCGCTCACGAGCCCCTGCCGCCAGGTCGGCGACTCGTCCGGCCCCTGGGTCAGGGCGTGGTGGCGGAAGCGACTCGAGGAAGGCGACCAGGTCGTTCAGCTGCTCCTCCGGGAAGGGATCGGCGCGCGTGAGCACCATCGCGAAGCGCGGCCCGCACTGGCGCTGCAGGGTCGGGTTGAGTCCGATCCACTTGAACGGCGCGGTGCCGGCGACACCCCGCAGGCTGCGATTGAGCAGGATGTTGCGGCCCACTCCGTCGATGTCGAAGTCGTAGGTCAACCCGTCGGTGTGACCGTCGGGGTGACAGCTTCGGCAGGAGAAGGACCCCTGAAAAGCGTA
>CALZKB010000092.1 GCA_945787575.1 Thermoanaerobaculia bacterium
CCGCAGGTAGACGCCGAAAAGAGCCTCAATCTCGAAGCGGGCTACCGCTACGTCGGCGGCACGACGCGTGCCGAAGTGGTCGGGTTCTACAACGACTACGACAACCTCCTCGGAACCGACACGGCCTCGGGGGGCGGCACCGGAACGGGCGACCAGTTCAACGGCGGTGCGGCCACGATCACCGGACTCGAGGCGGGTGTCGGCACGCGGTTCACGGTGCACGATCGATACCTGTTGCCGCTCGACTTGACCTACACCTACACATCCGGCGAATTCGATACGACCTTCGAGTCGAGTTTCGCCGATTGGGCGCCCTCAGTGCTCGCCGGCGACGAGCTACCCTATCTGCCGGAGCATCAGCTCCACGCGAGCTTCGGCGTCGAGACCGAGCGCTTTGCAGTGAGCGGGGCGGCAGACCATTCGGCGGAAGTGCGCACCCGAGCGGGCCGCGGAGCGGCTCCCGCCCACGAACGCATCGAGGGCCGCACGCTCTTCGACCTGCGGGCCGAGCTCACCGTCTATGATCGGTGGCGGCTCTCCTTCCAGATCTTGAACGTCACGGACGAGATCTACCTGGCCGCTCGCCGGCCCGCCGGCCTGCGCCCCGGTCTGGGACGGAGCCTGATCGTCGGACTCCGAGCGTCCTTCGGCAGTTGAGAAACTGCCTGGGCACTAGCTGACGGAACGCAGAGGCGAAGGCGATTTCTCGAGGGCCTTGCGGGCGGCCACGGCAAGCTCGCTCTCAGTGAACGGCTTCCGCAGGTAGACGCAAGACAGATCGCTGCACTCCTGCTGGTAGGGCCGGCCGCTGGAGAGCACGACCGCGAGGTCGGGTCGGAGGCTTCGAGCCTCGCGGATCAGCTCGAAGCCCTGCATCCCGGGCATGCTCTGGTCGGTAATCAAAAGATCGAAGCTGCCCGGGTTTTCGCGAAGGACGGCGAGGGCGTCGCCGCCACCGGTAAGGGGCTCGACGGTGTAGCCCAGCCCTTCGAGCCACCTCCTGCCGAGAAGCAGGATCGGCTTCTCGTCGTCGACCATCAGGATGCGGCCCCCTCCGGCGGTCGTCGGCTCTGCGACCGGCTCGGCAGCCACCGCGCTCTCGACGCACGGGAGCGTGATGACGACGGTAGTGCCCCGGCCGGGCGCGCTCTCGACGTTGATTTCGCCCTCATGGCTCTTGACGATGCCGTGGGCCACCGAGAGGCCGAGCCCGGTGCCGACGCCGACCTCCTTGGTGGTGAAGTATGGATCGAAGATCCTCTCCAGGGTCGCCTTGTCCATTCCGTGGCCATCGTCGGTGATGCGGATTCTCGCGTACGGCCGCTGCCGCAGCTCGCCATCGAGCCGGCGGGTCTTGCGCCCCACCTCGATCGTCTCCACCGCAACTTCGAGCAGACCGCCGTTCGGCATCGCGTGGCTCGAATTGGTGCCCAGGTTCATGATCACCTGGTGGATCTGGGTGGCGTCGGCGGTGACCGGGAGGCAGTCGGGTTGGATCGTCGTACGAATCTCGACCGCCGCCGGCAACGACGAGCGCAGGAGGTCGCAAGCTTCCTGCACCACCGAGCCGATGGCGACCGCCTTGCGATCGGAGTCCGAGCGGCGGCTGAAGGTGAGGATCCGCGCCACCATGTCGCGGGCACGCACGCAGCCCTGGACTACGTGCTTCATGTAGCCCGCCTCCTGGCTATCCTGCGGCAGTTGATTCATGGTGAGGGTCGAGAAGCCGAGGATCGCGGTCAAGATGTTGTTGAAGTCGTGGGCGATTCCGCCGGCCAGAGTACCGAGGGCGTCCATCTTCTGCTGCTGTCGGAGTTGATTCTCGAGTCTTCGAACTTCCGTGTTGTCGGTTCCCGAGCTGAGGATCGCTTCCGGCCCGCCGTCCGTCGGCGTCAGGTGGGTCGAGTGCCAGGCGATGATCCGCTCCTCCCCGGTCGAAGTGACGATCGGATACTCGCAGTACGTGTTCGAGTCGACCCGCTCGAGCATGTCGCGAACGTCGGCGCGACTCGCCTCGGATACGAAAGTGCTCACCCAGTCGCTGCCGACGATCTCCTCCTCGCTACGACCGAGAGTGCGGCAGCCCTTCTGATTAACCAGCAGGACGCGGCCCTTGGTGTCGATCGCCAGCATGATGACCTCGGCGACGTCGAGATACTCGCGAGCCTTCAATCTCTCGGCTTCGAGCGCCAGCTCGTTGGCCCTGCGCGCGCGGATCTCACGCCGAAGCGACCTATTGATACGGCTGAGAGCGCGCGCGTGACGACGTTTCCGCTCGTAAGCGCGGAGGGCGAGGAGGATCGCCAGACCCGCGAGCGCCACGTACAGCGAGTAGGCCCACGGGCTCAGCCAGGGCGGCGGCTTGGTGACGAGAGCGATCGCCAGCCCCTCCTCGTTCCAGAGCCCGTCGTTGTTGGAGCCCTGGACCTTGAAGACGTAGGGGCCGGGATCGAGATTGGTGTAAGTGACGTGGCGCAAACTGCCGGCATCTACCCAGTCGCGGTCGAAACCTTCGAGCATGTACCGGTACCGGTTCCTCTCCGGCGCCGTGTAGTCGAGAGCCGCGAACTCGAAGGCAATGACCGACTCTCGGTGGTCGAGCTCGATGGCTGCAAGGTCGCTCGTCGGCCCCAGATCGGCAGGCTGGTTGAACTTGAGGAAATCGGTCAGCACCACCGGGGGGATGTATGAGTTCGCCCGGATCAACTCCGGCGAGAAGACGTTGAAGCCGTTGATGCCGCCGAAGTAGAGGCGGCCGGACGCCTTCGCCGCCGCCGCGAAGTTGAACTCGTCGCTCTGCAGTCCATGGGTGGAGTCGTATTTGGTGAACGTGTCGCTCTCGAGGTCGAGCCGCGCCAGCCCGCGATCGGTGCTCAGCCAGAGATCGCCGCGCCCATCGGCGACGATGGCAAACACCATCGCGCTGGGCAAGCCTTCCGCTTCCCCGAAGCGCTCGAACACACCCCGGTTGGCGCGCCGGTCGTCGGCGCTCCAGCGGTTGAGGCCTCCCCCGCGGGTGCCGACCCACAGGTTGCCTCGGCCGTCGCTTGCCATGCTCCAGGCCGAGTGGGCGCTGAGGCTCAGCGGATCTCCCGGATCGTGGCGAAAGCGGGTGAACGTTCCGGCTTCGCGATCGAGCCGGTTGAGGCCGGCGTCGTCAGTGCCGACCCAGAGGGTACCGTCATCGTCCTCGAAGACGGCGACCACTCGGTCGCTCGAGAGACTGCCGTAATCGTCGGGGTCGTGCCGGAAGCGCAAGAACTCCCCAGTCCGGCTGTCGTAGCGGTTGAGGCCGCCGCGATACACGCCGACCCACAGAGACCCCTGCCTGTCCTCCAGAAGCGCCGCGATCCCGTCTCCGCTGAGGCTGTTCGGCTCGTCGGGGTCGTGGTGGAACCGTTCGAAGGTCCCGGAGCTCGAATCGAAGCGGTTCAGTCCGTCGAACGTACCCGCCCACAGGACTCCACGGCGGTCGACGAGGAGAGACATCACTCGATCGTCACTCAGGCTCGAGGCATCACCGGCGGCGTGGCGGTAGTGGCTGAACAAGGCGGTCGAGCCTTCGAGCCTGTTGAGTCCGCCGAAGGTCCCGACCCAGATCGTGCCATCCCGGTCCTCGGCGAAACTCGTCACGTAGTCGTTGCTGAGCTCGCCCGCGTCCGAATCGCCGGCGAAGTAGTGGAGGAAGTTGCCCGTCGTGACGGTCCATGTAGCCACGCCGCCCAGCGTGCCGACCCACAGCACCCCGCCGCGATCTTCGTAGAGCGAGATGATCGTGTCGTTACCGATGCTGTGGGGATTCGCCGCGTCGTAACGGTGATGCCGGAAAGCCTCACGCTCGGGCAGCCACTCTTCGAGCCCGAGCGCGGTTCCGATCCACAAGGTGTTCGCTCGGTCCTGGAGGATCGCCGAGACCTTGCTGCTCCCCAGGCTCGACGGCTGATCGCCCTCGGGTTGGAAGCGTTCGAAGCTCGCTCTGGAGGGGTCGAAACGGTTGAGGCCGGCATCGTAGGTGCCTACCCAGATCGTCCCGTCGTAATCCTGGAAAAGGGTGCGCACGGCGTCGCTGCTGAGGCTCAGCGGGTCCTCCGGATCGTGGCGATAGTGGCGGAACCGACCGGTCTCGGGATCGAAGACGCTGACGCCGCCGCCATTGGTGGCGATCCAGATCTCGCCTGATCGGAGCTCGATCATCTCGGTCACGTGATCGTCGCTCAGACTCCGTCGGTCTCCGGCCGAGTGCTGAAGACGAGTGAACGAAGATCCGCCGGGGTCGAGCCTGTTCAGTCCGCCTCCGTCGGTGCCGATCCACAGCGCGCCCGACCGGTCCTCGAGAATGGTCCTGACGCGGTCGTGACTGAGGCTGTCGGACGCCAGCGGATCGTTGCCGAAACGACTGAAGCTCCGCGTGACGGGGTCGAAGAGATTGAGTCCGCCGCCGTCGGTTCCTACCCAGAGCCGGCCGGAGCGATCGAGGGCGAGTGCCCGAACATCGTTGTGAGACAGCGAGGTCGGGTCCTCGGAGTCGAAATGGTAGGTAACGAATTCGTATCCGTCGAAACGAGCGAGACCGCTCTCCGTGCCCAGCCAGATGAAACCATATGAGTCCTGGAGCGTCGCATGCACGGACGCCGAGGGCAGACCGTCCTCCACCGAGATGCGGGTGAAGTGTGGGCTGCGGGACTGAGCGACCGCCTCGATTGACGACAGCAGGCCGACCACGAGCCAGGAGAGACAGGCGCGGTTGGGAGCAGTCAGATGAAGAGCTCTGGGCTTCAAGCTGCAGTCCATTCAAGGTCGCTGCTGGACCGCTCGAGCGGTCAGGGTCACCATTCTTCCGGCCGGAGGCTGATCATTCAACTTCGACGGCCACTCGAGCGGAGCGCAGGCGACCGATGGAGAGCCCAGAAGCAAGAGCCGTGCCGCGGCTGCTCGACCCACCTGTCGGATTCGGTAAGGCTCGTGGCTAGAGCCCTAAGTCTCTATTCGACAACGAGTTGTCACGTCAGCCTGTTTAGCCGCCAGGCTCGTGCAAGTTCGCTCGAGGAGATCCCACTGCCGAACGACGCCGCCCTTGAACAAGAAAGCGGCAACGAAAACCCCCACGTTGCGCCGAGCCGCGTCTGGGCCCCGGCGCAACGTGGGGAGGGGACCCTCTATTCCTGCGGCACCCAGTTGTTGATCGCCATGACGTTGGTCAGTCCGTCGGGCCAGGCGTATCCGTCGGGCCAGGCGTATCCGTCGGGCCAGGCATAGCCGTCGGGCCAGGCGTATCCGTCGGGCCAGGCATAGCCGTCGGGCCAGGCGTAGCCATCGGGCCAGGCATAGCCGTCGGGCCAGGCATAGCCGTCGGGCCAGGCGTATCCGTCAGGCCAGGCATAGCCGTCCGGCCAGGCGTAACCCGAGCTCCAGCTGTAGCTGCCGTCCCACGCGTAACCCTCGAGGCCGTCGATGAAGTAGCTGCCGTCGGCGGCTTGGTGGGCCCGGCCACCGAAGTGTGTGTTGCCCGCCAGGTCGGCATGGACATCGAGCCCCTGGTTGGCACAGCCGCCGATCTCGGCGTTGGCTGCGGCGTAGACATCGACCAGACCGGCGCCCTGCTGGAACACGCTGTAGGCCACGGTCCCACCACCGTCGACCGCGGGCCGCGCCGAAGCCATCAGCCGACACTTGACGTCATCGGCCGAGAGCGACGGATCGGCCTGAAGGAGAAGCGCTGCAGCACCCGAGACCATGGCCGCCGCCTGCGATGTACCCGACATCGTGAAATAGCGCCAGGTGTCGTGGAACTCGGGGTGGACGCTCGCGATGTAGCTCTGCTTGTCCATCATCGCCGTGACATGACCGCCCGGCGCGACGACCTCGGGCTTGACGAAGCCCTCGTAGGTCGGCCCGGCGGCGGAGAACGAGGCGAGATAGTCGTCGGAATCATCCTCAGGCGTGTAGGCGTCGGACATCGCACCAACGGTGATGAGATAGGGAACGTTGCCGGGCACGCCGATCGTCATCGCCTCGGGACCGATATTGCCGGCCGAGGCGACGACGACGATCCCGGCCTGCCAGGCCGCCATCACCGCCTGGTTGAGCGGGTCGTCCCAGTAGTGGGACATCGGTTGGGCGCTGAACGAGAGGTTGAGTACGCGGATGCCGAGGTTCGCGTGGTTGGCGACGATCCAGTCGAGCCCCCGGATGACGTCGGCATAGCTCCCGGCGCCGTCCTCGGAGAAGGCCTTGACCGCGACCAGGTCGGCTTCGGGCGCGACGCCGCTGAAGACGTCGTCAGTGCCCGTCCGCACGTCGTTCATGATGATGCTCTGTACATGGCTACCGTGACCGTTGGCGTCGCTCCGGTGGTTGAACGTCAGCTCCTCGTCGGCGATCGCGTCGTAGTGTGCGAGAAGCCGGAACTGGTCGCCGGCCATCTTGTCCCAGCCGGTGTCGAGCACCCCGACGGTCACGCCCCAACCGGTGATCCCTGCGGCGTGCAGCTGATCAGCGCGAATCTGCGCCGGGTAAACGGTTACCGGATCGGGTCCGCCGCTGCCGGCGATCGACACGGAGCCGTTCGAGTAGATCCGCCGGATCGTCGGCTCTCGCTCGAGCTTGGCGATCTGCTCCGAAGTCAGGTCGGCCGCCACCGCGCCGATGATGGCAAGGTCGTGGGTCACCTCAGCGCCAAGCCGTCGAACGGCCGCCCCCACGGTCGAGCCGTTCTCTCCCTGGACGATCACCGATCGAGTCGGTTCCACCTCGGCCGACCCGATCCATCCGACTGCAGACACGAGCACGATGCCCAACAATGCCGCCAGACGAGAGGAACTTCTTGATTCCATCATAGGCCCATCCTCCAAGCTTGGCGCAGTCGAATCCGACTTGCGCCGGTGACCCTCGGGGCCCCCCCATGGAGCCCTTTCGGTTTCGAGCGCGACGGGTGAAACGGGTGTAGACAGCCCGTCACGCCCAGCACGCTCCTGCCCAGGATTCAAAGAACGCGACTACGTCGATCAATTTGGCAAGGTCCAGATAGTGCAATGAGCGTGCCCCTTGGGGCTGTGTCACGATGGAATTGGTCACATTGTGTCACCTAGGCTAACCCTTTTTTTTGCAGTGAGTTAGAGTACACGCCCGGCATTATTGTCCGGTCCCCGGCGCCTAGATAGGCCGTGGACCCGTAAAAATGCCCAGGTAAAAAGTACCGATTCAGCTAGAACAGGTACTTTTTACCTGGTCGGCCTGGTGACCAGCGCGCCGACCTACCAGGGCGAGGTGGAGGCCATTTCCATGGACCCGTGGGGTCGGGGCTGCCGCAATCAGGACTTGACGATAATCCTGGCGAACCGTCGTTTGCCGACCTTGAAGAGGTAGCTGCCGGGCGTGAGCTCGGCCTGGGCCCCGTCTTCGGACGTGAACCTGTGGCCGTCGATCGAGACGGCTCCCTGGGCGACGAGCCGTTTCGCCTCGCTGCCGCTCGCGGCGAGACCAGCGCCGGTCAGAATCATCGTCAACCGCGCGGGAGCGTCGAATCGGTGCTCGGGGACGTCATCCGGCACCCCGCCACCGGCAAAGACGCTCTCGAACTCCCGCTCCGCCTCCGCCGCGGCTTCTCGACCGTGGAATCGGGCGACGAGGGTTCGCGCGAGCTCTTGCTTGACCGCCTTCGGATGAAGGGATCCGGACTGCACCGCCGCCTGCCGTTGCTCGATCTCCGCTTCGTCGACGTCGGTGAGGAGGATCAGCCAATCCCACATCAGCTCGTCGGGGATCGACAGCGTCCGGCCGTAGATCTGCCGCGGCGGGTCCTCGACCCCGATCGCGTTATCGAGGCTCTTCGACATCTTCTCGACACCGTCGATGCCCACCAGAAGAGGCACGGTAAGGACGACCTGGGGCTCCAGCCCGTGCTCCTTCATGAGCGTGCGCCCGACGAGCAGATTGAAGATCTGGTCGTGGCCTCCGAGCTCGACGTCCGCTTCGAGGGCCACGGAATCGTAACCCTGGACGAGGGGATACAGCAGCTCGTGAAGGCTTATCGTCTGTTGGCTCTCCCAGCGCGAGCGGAAGTCGTCGCGCTCCATCATCCGAGCCAGCGGGTATTTGCCGGCCAGCTTGACGATGCCCCGTGAGCCCAGCGCATCGAGCCAGCGGCTGTTGTAGTCGACGATCGTCGCTTCGCGATCGAGCACTTTCCAGACCTGGCGCTCGTAGGTCGCGGAGTTCTCGAGGACCTGCTCCCGGGTGAGCTGCGGGCGGGTGGCTTTCTTGCCACTCGGATCGCCGATCATGGCGGTGAAATCGCCGATCAAGAAGACGACCCGGTGGCCGAGCTGCTGGAACTGCCGCATCTTCTGGAGGAGGACGCAATGCCCCAGGTGGAGATCCGGCGCCGAGGCGTCGAAGCCGGTCTTGACGACGAGCGGCGCGCCGGACCTGCGCGAGGATTCGAGCTTGGCAGCGAGCTGCCCTTCGTCGACGAGATTCGTGGCGCCCCGGCGCAGCACGGCGAGCTGTTCGTCGACGGGGAGAAAGGACGACTCGGCCATCGGCGGTTTTGTACCACGAAAGTCGAGGGGTGGTGTGGCTGCAGCTCCTACCACGGTGGCTTGAATCCGTCGAACGCGCGCCGCAACGGTCAGCCAACGACGCAACAACCGGGGCAACGGCCCCCCGGCTACAGCAAAAGGGCGAAGACGCGTTTACTCGGTTGGGGTAGGGGACCAGGTTGGAGGCTGGGGGAGGCGCTCGGCGTCCGGGTCGACTTCGAGTCGGGCGAGGAGGCGAGCGTCTCCGGTGAGGCTCCAAGCGATCCAGCGTCCGTCCTCGACGGTGCCGTCGACCTCGAGCTCGCAGCCGCCGCCGGTCAGTGCTCGGATCGGTGGTTCGAGGGCGGCTTCGGCGACGGCCACTGCGCTCGCGGCGAGCACTCCCGTCCCGCAGGCGAGGGTCTCGGCCTCGACCCCGCGCTCGAAGCTGCGGATCTCCAGTCGATCGGGCGCCAGGAACCGCACGAACATCACGTTGGTCCCGGATTCTCCGAAAGCCGGATGGCCGCGCAGTGCCGGTCCGAGCTCACCGACCGGCGCGGTCGCCAGCGAGGTGGGCCAGGCGACGACGAACTGCGGGACGCCGACGGTCAGGAACCAGCCGGCGTACTCGCTATCGCCGACCGTCACCCGGCGCGCCTCCGGGGTCTCGACGGGCGGGGAGAGATCGAGGCGTATCGCTCCCCGTCCGGCATCCGCCGCGAGGATCTCTCCGGCTCCGGTCGCGATTGCGAACGGGCTCTCCATCCAGCCGAGCTCGAGGACCAGCCGTGCCGCACAGCGAGCGCCGTTGAGGCAGAGCTCTGCCGCAATGCCGTCGGCGTTGAAATAGTCCATCCGGACGGCGGCGTCTTCGCGTGTCAAGACGAAGACGCCGTCAGCCCCCAGCGACAGACCGCGAGTGCACCACGCTCGGATCTGCGCACCCGAGGGCGGCTTGGCCGGCTCGGCCAGGGCGAGAAAGTCGTTGCCGCCGCCGCTGAGCCGGTAGCAGGTCGCTCGGCCAGTCACCTCCGCCTCAGGGCACCCGTACCGAGATCTCGGTCGACGCGTCGCTGACGTTACCGAGCTGGTCGACGGCGATCACCGAGTAGAGCCAGAGCTGGCCGGACGAGACGTCGTCGTCAACGTACTGGCTGCGGGTGACGAGCTCCTCGGTGACGAGGACCGCGTCGGCGCCCTCGGCGCGTCGCCGGACTCGGTAGCCGGCGAGATCGGGCACGCTCGAGGCGTCCCACAACAGGCGGATCCGGCCGACCTCGGGAAAGGCGACGAGACCCGTGGGAGTGCCGGGGCCGAAACGGTCGTGGTAGTCGACCTCGTGCTCGGAAGAGAGCTCGCTCTCGAGCAGCGGATTGGCACGGGCCACGGCGGCGACGCCGTAGATATAGCGCGCCCCGTAGATCGCCGTACGATCGGTGTGGGTCCGTATGCTCCCCGGCAGCGTGACGACGGGATCGCCGTAGAGACGCGACTGCGCTTCGCGCCGGTAGACGCGGAATCCGTCCTCGGCGTCTTCTTCCGCTGCCCAATCGACTCGAACGCCGGACGCCTCGGCGGTGACGAGCACATCGGTCGGAGCCGGCGGCGGCGGCACGGGAAACAGGGCGCCGAGTGGGGAGAGATCCGAAGCGTTGCCCTGGATCGGGTAGATCTTCACGCTATAGAGATAGCCGTAAAGCGGATCCCGCGGCGGCGCTTCCGAGTCGTCAACCTCAGAGTCCTCGGCCAGTTCCTCGGAGTCGTCCTCGTCACCCTTGTCGGTTTCGCCGGTGTCTTCATCGCCGCCGGCCGCGACCTCGCGGTCGGAATCGATCGTTGAGAGCGGCGGCGGCGGTGGGAGCGGCGTGCGCAGCACGATCTGATCGCCGACGACGACGCTCGCAAGAACGGCGCCTTCGACTTCGAGGATGAGCTCCGCGTCGTCCTCGAAATCGCTCTCGGTTGCAGAGACGTAGCGCTCCATCGGCGTCGGCGGCGTCCGCAAGAGCGTCTGGGCCGCCTCGATCCGAATCGCCAGCTGCTCTTCGGCCGTCAGCTCCTCGCCGACCGCTTCCTCGCCCGCGTCGCTCGGGTCGGCGGGGTCGAGGTCCGGTTCGTCGGCCGACTCGTCGGTCGGCTCGACAGGAGGCTCGGATTGGGAGATGCCGTCGTCTTCCGCGACAACCGTCTCCGACTCAGCCGCGGAATCGGCTTGAGGATCCATTGCGGTCTCTGAATCGGGTGGAATCCCGCCTTCGGGATCCGAATCGGCCCCTGCCTCGTCTTCGGTCACGGTCGGCCCGAAGGCGATTCCGTGCTCTTCGAGGAGAGCCTCGGCCTCGCGCCGACTCTGCTCCTCCTCGGCCAGCAGGTCGAAAGCGAAGGCTGCGACTTCCTGACGAAGGCGCCAGACCTCGACCTTGGACACACCCGAAAGCGCGGTGCCACTGATCGTCAGGCTCGGGTAGTCGAAGGTGACGATCGCTTCGAGACCGCGCTGATGCACCGTGATGGCCGCGCGTTGCGGGATCTTGCGCGGCGGCGGAATCGGAGGCTTCTTGTAGCCGCAACCGATCTGGACGAGACTCGCCGCGGCCAGCAGCAGGAGGAAGAGCTGACGGTGTAGGTTCGGCGCGGGGCGACGAAGGTCAGAGGACATAGCGACTCAGATCTCGGTTCTCGACGATGTCGTGCAGTGCGCGCCGGACGTATTCACGATCGACCTCGACCTTGACTCCGTTCATGTCCGGAGCCTCGAACGATACCTCTTCGAGGAGCTTCTCGAGCATAGTCGCCAGTCTTCGAGCGCCGATGTTCTCGGAGTGCGAGTTGACCTCCACCGCGAGCCGCGCGATCTCGGCCACCGCATCCTCGGTGAACGAGACCCTCATTCCCTCGGCTCCGAGGAGGGCGGCGTACTGCTTGGTCAATGCGTTGTCGGGCTCGGTGAGAATCCGCACCAGATCTTCCTCGGTCAGTGCCGAGAGCTCGACCCGAATGGGGAAGCGGCCCTGCAGCTCCGGAATCAGGTCGGCTGGCTTGCTGACGTGGAACGCGCCGGCGGCGAGAAAGAGGATGTGGTCGGTCTTGACCGGGCCGTACTTGGTCGCCACCGTGCAGCCTTCGACGATGGGGAGCAGATCGCGTTGGACCCCCTCGCGGGAGATGTCCGGTCCGTGGCTCGACTCCCGCCCCGCCACCTTGTCGATCTCGTCGAGGAAGAGGATCCCGTCCTGTTCGACCCGGCGGCGCGCGTCCTGGGTGATCTTGTGCTCGTCGTTGAGCTTGTCCGACTCCTGCTCGATCAGGATCTCCCGCGCGTCCGCCAGCGACATCTTGCGCTTCTGCGGACGGGAGAACATTCCCGGCAGCATCTCCTTGAGGTTGATGCCGACCTCTTCGACCCCCTGCGGGGTGAACATCTCGAAGCGGGACGAGCCCGAGTCCTCGACCTCGACCTCCACTTCCTTGTCGTCGAGCGAGCCCGAACACAGCTTCTTGCGGAACTTCTCGCGGGTGGCGGCGAGCTCGTCGACGCCGTCCGATTCGGCGTCGACGCGTGGGGGTTGCACCGGCACGAGAAGCTCCAGCAGCCGATCCTCTGCGTGCTTCTCGGCGGTCTCCCGGACCGCCGCGCGGCGCTCCTGCCGGACCATGCCGACCGCGATCTCGACGAGATCGCGAACCATCGATTCGACGTCGCGCCCGACATAGCCGACCTCGGTGAACTTGCTCGCCTCGACCTTGGAGAACGGAGCGCGAGCGAGGCGGGCGAGCCGGCGGGCGATCTCGGTCTTGCCGACCCCGGTCGGACCGATCATCAGGATGTTCTTGGGCAGCACCTCCTCGGCGAGCTCGGGATCGAGCTGGCGCCGCCGCCACCGGTTGCGCAGGGCGATCGCCACCGCCCGCTTGGCAGGGTGCTGGCCGACGATGTACTTGTCGAGCTCGGCGACGATCTGCCGGGGAGTGAGGTCGTCGAGATCGCTGAGGGTTGAATCGAGCAACAGTCAGACCTCTTCGAAAGTGAGGTGGTCGTTGGTGTAGATGCAGATCTCGGCTGCCACGAGCATCGCCTCGCGGGCGATCTGAGCCGCCGTCAGCTCGGTGTGGCGCAGCAGCGCGCGGGCGGCGGCGAGCGCGTAGTTCGCGCCGGAGCCGATCGCCATCAGGCCGTCGTCGTCAGGCTGCAGGAGATCGCCGTTGCCCGAGACCAGAAACGAGCGTGAGCTGTCGGCGACGATCATCTGTGCTTGAAGCTGGCGCAGGACCCGGTCGGTGCGCCAGTCCTGGGCAAGCTCGACCACGGCGCGCTCGAGGTTGCCGGAGTACTCGCCGAGCTTGGTCTCGAACCGCGCGAAGAGAGCGAGTCCGTCGGCGGCGCCGCCGGCGAAGCCGACGAGCACCTTGTCGTCGCCGGCGCGCTGAACCTTGACGGCGCCACTCTTGAGCACTGCCTCCCCCAAGGTCACCTGGCCGTCACTGACCATGCAGGTCCGTTCGTCGCGGCGCACCATCAGCACGGTGGTCGATCGAGTCTGCGGGGTGGGAGCACTCATGAGCGGAGAATACAACGGCGCCGGATCCGAGAGGCGGCGCCGATCACGCGCGGGCAAGGGCGTCGAGGAAGGAGTCGGGGTCGTCGGGCGTGACGACGACCCGGCTGTCACCGGTCTCGACGATCACCGCATGCTCGAGATCGGTGGCGTAGAGGTTGAACTCGCCGAGGCGATGGGAGTCGAAGCCGCCGGTGCCGGCCACCATCAAACCGCGCGAAGCGAGGCGCTCGACGTGGGCTCGCTCCTCGCCGTCGAGTCGTCGTCCTCGCGGCGCGAGCAGCGGCAGGTCGACGCGTTGGCGGCGGAGCTGGATGATCAGCCGATCGCGAGCGACCTCGAGCCACAGCAGGTCGAGATCGCCGCTCATCCGCCAGGCCGTCCACAGCACCAACGCAACGGCGAGGCAGAGCAGTGCCGGCAGCTTGCGGTCTCCGATCCAGACGAAGACGGCGACGGCGACCATCGCCAGGCAGAGGCCGAGAAGGAGGCGGGCGAGGGTTCGCTTGCCGGCTCCGATCGCGCCGGCCGCGGTGCAATCGAAGCGTCGCAACTGAAGATCGGGCTCGGGCATGACCGCTGGAGAATGCCACAGGCGCGAGCGAAGTGGCGAGATCCCGCAGGTTATGTTGCCCGCGCGGCTCTGCGACGCCAGCTCGAACATCGACCAAGGCGAGCGCAGCAAGATCCGACTCAGTCGTCGCCGCGGGCGCGCGGGTGGGAGTCGCGGTAAACCGCGAGCAGGCGATCGATGTCGACGTGGGTG
>CALZKB010000093.1 GCA_945787575.1 Thermoanaerobaculia bacterium
CTCTTGCGCGGCAAGCCGAAGCCAGACGTGCGTGGACCCATCGAGCCTGTACCGACGATCGAGCTCTCGAGAGTGCTGCTCCTGCGCTAGGTCGAGTCTCAGACTCGTCTCCTCGGTATCGAATAGCGATTGGCGCTGCCACGGCCGGCTCTGACTGGCCTTCAGGGATTCGAACAGCCGTCAACTGCACATGCTCGAATCGCTCTAGTCTAACGTTTGTCGTCCTCCTTTCGTGATTCACCAGGCGCTCAATCGCTCCAGAGCCGAAGCGCTCAGCTTCGGCGACGATCGGCGGGGTATGCGACGGGCCGCAGACTCACGGGCAGCAGCTATGAGGCAGGCTCTGGAAGAGGCTGGCCAAGAGCGATGACTCTCCCGTCGGGACGGACGCTTCCACAGATCATCGGGGCAGAGATCTATCACCGTTGATAGGATTTCGGGAAGGATGCGACAAGGAGCCACGACCGGTCTCCTTGCTGTCCCACGCGGGCTCTCAGACGATTTCCGACGTTTGGCGAGACGGTAAGCGCTCCTGCCAACCGCGGGGCGGAAGCCGTTCAGCAGTGGACCTCGTTCCCTCGCGTTCGCTGCTAAACCCTGTAGAGAGAGAATAGGAGCTCTTGGTGAAGACGAAGCCCTTCAACTCGTTCGAGTTGGCTCAGATGCAGTTCGACCGGGTGTCCGAACAGCTAGGCCTGGACGCGGCGACGCGGGAGCTCCTGCGTTGGCCCCTGCGGGAGTACAGCTTCGCCATTCCCGTTCGTCTGGACGATGGGACGATGAAGGTGTTCCGAGGCTTCCGCGTTCAGCACAACGACGCGCGGGGGCCCTGCAAGGGCGGCATCCGGTTCCATCCGATGGAAACGCTCGACACTGTACGCGCGCTGTCGATGTGGATGACCTGGAAGTGCGCTGTCGTGGATATTCCCCTCGGCGGCGCCAAGGGCGGGGTGATCTGCGACCCCCACAACCTGAGCCAGCGCGAGCAGGAGCAGATCTGCCGCGGTTTCGTTCGTCAGATCTCGCGAAACGTGGGGCCGGCGGTCGACGTTCCCGCCCCGGATGTCATGACCTCGGCCCAGCACATGCTGTGGATGTTGGACGAGTTCGAGATCCTCGAGGGCGCGAAGAGCCCCGGTTTCATCACTGGAAAGCCGGTGGGCATGGGGGGCTCTCTGGGCCGCAAGGAGGCCACAGGTTTCGGGGTTGTCTTCACCCTCCGCGAGGCCCTCAAAGAGCTGGGGATTCGCCTCCAAGACACCCGGGCCTGCGTCCAGGGTTTCGGCAACGTCGCGCAGTACGCCATTCGGCTCTATCAGCAGATCGGCGGCACCGTGCTCGCGGTCTCTTGCTGGGATCAAGAGGATCAGGAGGCCCACACATTCCGCAAGCAGGCCGGGATCGACCTCGACGAGCTGCTGGCCATTACGGACCAGTTCGGTGGAATCGACAAGGCCAAGGCCAGCGACCTCGGCTACGACGTACTGCCGGGTGAAGCGTGGCTCGAGCAGGACGTGGACATTCTGATCCCAGCAGCGCTCGAGAGCCAGATCACAGCGGACAATGTCGGCAAGATCAGCACCAAGGTCAAGATCATCGCCGAAGGTGCGAACGGTCCGACCGAGCCCCAGGCGGACGCGACGGTCAACGACCGGGACATATTCGTGATCCCCGACTTGCTGGCCAACGCCGGCGGCGTGACTTGCAGCTACTTCGAGCAGGTACAGAGCAACATGAACTACTACTGGGTGAAGGACGAGGTGCTGGGCAAACTCGACGTCCAGATGACCTCGGCCTATATTGCGGTCAGCAATCTCGCGAGGAAGGAGAAACTGTCCATGCGCGATGCCGCCTACGCGATCGCCGTCCGCCGCGTGGCACAGGCGTGCCGAGACCGAGGGTGGATCTAGACAAACGACAGTCTAGGACCCTTTAGGAGAGGCCATTGAAGGCAGCGAGCGCTGACACAATCCCGCGCTTCGAGCGGCAGTTCTTTTCCTCCAGGGACGCCTGCATGCGCATTGGCGATGGCGCGCTCGGTGGCAAGGCGCAGGGTCTCGTGTTCATCCGGGACGTCCTCGGGACGCTCGCCGAGGACGTGACGCGCGGGAGCGAAGTTGGGATTCCCAGAATGGTGGTCGTAGCCACATCGATGTTCGATGCCTTCATCGCACGCAACGACCTTTGGGAGCTCGCTCTTTCCGACCTTCCCGATGAACGCATCGCCCATGCTTTCCAACAGGCGGATCTCCCGGTGGAGATGCTCGGTGATCTGAGAGCCCTCATGGATGAGGCACATGCTCCGCTCGCGGTGCGGTCATCGAGCTTGCTCGAAGATGCCCTCTTCCGCCCGTTTGCCGGGGTCTACTCGACCAAGATGATCCCTAACAACCAGCCGGATCGCGACACCCGATTCCGCAAGCTGATCGAGGCGATCAAGTTCGTGTACGCGTCGACCTTCTTTGCCGCCGCGAAGAGCTACGTTCGCGCCACAGACCGGACGACGGCCGAGGAGAAGATGGCGGTCATCATCCAGGAGGTTCTGGGCCGGCGCCACGAGGATCGCTTCTACCCGGACATCTCGGGGGTCGCCCGGTCGTTCAACTTCTATCCGACCGGTCACGCGCGCGCCGACCAGGGTGTGTGCAACCTGGCACTGGGCCTCGGCAAGACGATCGTCGATGGCGGCATCAGCTGGTCGTACTCTCCCGCGTACCCAAAGGCGCCTCCTCCGTTCGGCTCGGCCGCCGATCTGCTGAAGAACACGCAAACGAGGTTCTGGGCGGTGAACATGGGACAGCCTCCCGAGTACGACCCGATTGCGGAGACCGAGTACCTCGTCGAAGCCACCTTGGGCGATGCTGAGCACGATGGCGTCCTCGACTACCTTGTGTCGACCTACGATGGGCCGTCCGATCGTCTCGTGCCGGGAATTGGTGTCGCGGGACCACGGGTCCTCGACTTCGCGCCCGTGCTGGTTACGAGCGCCATGCCCGTCAACGCCCTGGTCCGCGCCTTGCTCGCTGCGTGTGACGAGGCTCTCTCCGCTCCCGTGGAGATTGAGTTCGCGATCACCGTAGAGCCTGGATCGAGACGAGCACGCTTCGGTTTTCTGCAGGTGCGGCCGATGGTGATCTCCGACGAACGCGTCGAGATTCAAGAGAGCGAGCTCTCAGCATCGGGCGCGATCGTCGCGTCCAGCGCGGTCATGGGCGACGGCGTCGAGGATTCGATCACGGACGTTGTGTATGTGAAGCCCGCCTCGTTTGAAGCCCGTCTCACACGCGTGATAGCCCAGGAAATAGACCGGCGCAACACAGCGCTGCTGGCAGAGCAGCGTCCGTATGTCCTGATCGGTTTCGGGCGTTGGGGTAGCAGCGATCCCTGGCTTGGCATCCCCGTGCGCTGGGGCCAGATCTGCGGCGCACGCGTCATCGTTGAAGCCACGCTCCCCGAGATGGACGTCGAGGCGAGCCAGGGTGCTCACTTCTTCCACAACATCTCCAGCTTTGGGGTGAGCTACCTGACGGTGCATCACCGGGAGACGGCTGGAATCGATTGGGCCTGCTTGGATGGCCAGCCGGCGATCGAAGAGACGGAGTACATTAGGCACGTCCGGTTCGAGGATCCGCTACTCGTCAAAGTGGACGGACGCAATCGGCGCGGAGGCATCTGGCGCCAACACTAGGGGCTGCGACCTCCGGAATCGAGAGGCTCAACTCCATGTCACCGACAGAGAAGCCAACGGACGAGATCCTGCGCGCGCTTCAAGAGCGGGCCAAGGAGCTCACTTGCCTGTATCGGGTCGACGAGATCCTGAACCGCGCCGGCATCGACCAGGGGGATGCCATGCGTGAGCTCGTGGAGAGTATTCCTCGTGGATGGCAGTACCCCGATACCTGTCTCGTCAAAGTGATACTCGAGGGCCGAGTGTTCCGCCGCAACGGATTCATGGAAGCGCCTTGGGTCATGAGCGCTCCCATCCTCTTCGAAGGGCGAGAAGTTGGCTCTCTGTCGGTCTACTACACCGAGCGAAGACCCAACGCCGACGAGGGGCCGTTTCTCGAGGAGGAGCGCCGCCTCATCAACACCATTGCGGAGCGCATCGGATACTTCCTACTGCAGAAGAAGCTGCGCTGGGTTCTTCCCGGAGAGCGGTCCGCAGATTCGGTGCAGGAAGGCGGGCAACGGTGGAGCGTCATTCTCGATTTCTTGCGCGGAACGGACCGCGCGCTCTTGACGAGAATCACGCGGCGAATGATCAACCATCTTTTCTACAATGGGGTGGACGCGGCCGAGGGGCTGCTGCAGAGGTTCCATCCCGCTGACGCCGACGCAGCAGCATTGGAGCCCGAGAGCAACCAGCCACAGACGCGCAACGCCCTGGTCGACCTCGACGATCTGGCACAGGAGGCGTTCCAGCTCGCGTCGACTCAGCTCAGCGAAGGCGAAGTTGTCCGGTGCGTCCAGAGCTGGATCAAAGAGGAGAGTTCCGGTTTTCTCCACTCCGCTCTCGAGAATCTGCATGCCCCCCTCCCGGAGGTAGCGGACGCCCTGGAGCGAGTTCACGCCCGCGGCATCCTCGATCTGGAGCTCCCCCTCGCGGCGAGAACCGGGCTTCGAGTAGCGCTGCTGCGGAGGTTCTTCAGCAGCGAGCTGAGCTTCATCAACTGCGCCAAGGAAGCCGTTCGGGTCGAGGACTTCTGCGAGCTCGTCAGACGGACCATCCACTTTCCGAAGACCCACGGCAAGCTCGGAGGCAAGAGCGCCGGGCTCTTTGTGGCTAGCAGGCTAGTCGAACGATCTCGAGAGTTCGAGTCCGTCCTGACCGGCATTCGCGTTCCGCGGACCTGGTACATCTCGTCTGACGGTCTGCTGCAGTTCATTCGCTACAACAGTCTGGAGGACGCCTACGACCTGAAGTACCGGGAAGTCGACCGAATTCGCCGCGAGTATCCCTACCTGATCCAGGCCTTCAAGAACTCTCCCTGCCCACCGGAGCTGCGCCAGGGGCTGGCCGCGGCTTTGGATGATTTCGAAGACCGGCCCATCATCGTGCGAAGCTCGAGCCTTCTCGAGGACCGCGTCGGGTCGGCTTTCTCCGGTAAGTACAAGAGCCTATTTCTGGCGAACCAGGGCGCGAAGCGAGAGCGGCTCGCCGCACTGCAGGATGCCGTGGCGGAGATCTACGCCTCGGTCTTCGGACCGGACCCTATCGAGTATCGAGCCGAGCGCGGCCTGCTCGACGTACACGAAGAGATGGGCATCATGATCCAGGAGGTCGTGGGCTCGCGGTTTGGTCGCTATTTCCTCCCGGCTTTCGCCGGTGTGGCCTACAGCAACAACGAGTTCCGCTGGTCCAGTCGAATCAAGCGAGAGGACGGCCTCGTCCGTATCGTCCCCGGTCTCGGGACTCGGGCCGTCGATCGCCTGAGCGACGACTACCCGGTGTTGATCGCCCCCGGTCAACCCGGATTGCGAGTGAACGTCACCCCGGACGAGATCGTTCGCTACTCACCGAAGAAGGTCGATCTCATCAACCTGGAAGAGAACCGCTTCGAAACCGTCGAAATCAAGGACCTTCTGCGCGAGCATGGACGGGAGATTCCCGGGATCCAGCAGATGGTGTCCGCCGTGGAAGAGGGACACATCCGCAAACCGATCGGTTCTGCGCTCGATTTCGAACTGGGTCACTATGCCGTGACCTTCGAGGGCTTGATCTCCGACTCGTCGTTCGTCATACAGGTGCAGACCATGCTTCGCCTTTTTCGCGAGCAACTCGGCTTCGCCGTCGATATCGAGTTCGCATCGGACGGGGTCGATCTCTATCTGCTGCAGTGCCGGGCTCAAGGATACTCGCCCGAGAGCATGCCCGCAGCGATCCCCCGGAACCTCCCCCGCGACAAGGTGCTGTTTACCGCCAACCGGTACGTTTCGAACGGCCGTGTACCCGACATCACGCATGTCGTGCATGTGGACTACGACGGCTACCAGTCTCTGCCCGACGCCAGTTCCATGCGCAAGGTTGGCATCGTTGTGGGGAAGCTGAACAAGCTCCTCCCAAAGAGACAGTTCATACTCATCGGTCCCGGCCGATGGGGAAGCCGAGGCGACATCAAGCTCGGAGTCAGCGTCACTTACTCTCAGATCAACAACACGGCGGTCCTGATTGAGGTGGCACGCCAACGAGGCAACTACGCACCCGATCTCTCCTTCGGTACGCACTTCTTCCAGGATCTTGTCGAGGCGGAGATCCGGTATCTTCCCCTCTACCCTGACGACGAGGACACCATTTTCAACGAAGCGTTTCTGCGCCTGTCGCGCAACATTCTCCCCGAGCTACTCCCCGAAGCCGCGGACCTCGTCGACACGATCCGTGTAGTCGACATCCCACAGGAGACTCGAGGAGAGGTCCTCCGAGTTCTCCTGAACGCCGACCTCGATGAAGCCGTGGGCTTGCTGGCCGCTCCCAGCATCGAGGCGAGCCAAGAAGAGCGGGCTGCGCCGCCAGCCGAGCTCGCAGCCGAAGACCATTGGCGTTGGCGATTCGCGATGGCAGAGTGCCTCGCTTCCGATTTGGATCCCGAGAGATTCGGCGTGGAGGCTCTCTACCTACTGGGCAGCACCAAGAACGCTACTGCTGGGCCGGCAAGCGATATCGACCTTCTCGTGCACTTCAAGGGCGAGCCCCAGCAGCGAGAGACGTTGAGCCTGTGGCTCGACGGATGGAGTCTATGCCTGGCGGAGATCAACTATCTCCGCACGGGCTACAAGACCTCGGGCCTGCTTGACGTGCACATCATTACGGACGAGGATATCGCCAGGAAGACCAGCTACGCAGTGAAGATCGGTGCCATCACCGACGCGGCGCGCCCCCTCGCCCTCGCATACGGCCGCGAAGAGCCTTCCCACCAGTCGTGACCCGCTGTCTGTTCGCAACGGACCTTCACGGCCACCTCGACCGCTATTCGAAGTTGCTGCACGTCATCGAAGTGGAGCGCCCGAGCGCGGTATTCCTGGGAGGCGACTTGCTGCCGAGCTTCCTGGCTGAGGTCTTCGCACCGCGGCCTGACCACCGTGACTTCGTCAACGATTTGATGGCTGCCGGCTTCGAGCGGCTAAAGAGCCGGATGGGCACCGCCTACCCTCAGGTGTTCCTGATCCTCGGCAATGACGACGGCCGGTTTCGCGAAGCCTCGATACTCGACGTGGCAGGACGCGGTTTGTGGATCTATGCGCACAACCGCCGATTCCCGCTGGGATCATTCACGGTCTATGGATACTGCTACGTGCCACCCACGCCGTTTTCCCTCAAAGACTGGGAGCGCTACGATGTCTCGAGGTACGTCGACCCCGGGTGCGTCTCGCCCGAAGAGGGTATCCTGTCGATTCCACGCTCCGAGAGCGAGTCGAGATACTCGACGATTCAGAACGACCTTGAAGTTCTAGTGGGAGCGGACGAGCTGAATCGTGCTCTTCTCCTGTTCCATACGCCCCCGTACCAGACAAAGCTCGACCGAGCGGCACTCGACGGCAAGATGGTCGATCACGCGCCCCTGAATGTACACGTGGGTAGCTCGGCCGTGCGACGGCTTGTGGAGGTTCGGCAGCCCTTGGTGACCCTGCACGGGCATGTGCACGAATCGGCCCGTCTCACGGGAGCCTGGAGAGACCAGATCGGGCGTACCACAATGTTCAATGCTGCTCATGATGGTCCTGAACTGGCACTGATTCGTTTCGATCTGGAAGAGCTCGACGGCGCCTCGAGAGAGCTGCTCTGAGAGGACTTCCGAGACCCGAGTTCTTCCCTCGCTCTGAGTTTCGGTCCGATCAAGGCCGTCACTGCCCAAGAAGCAACAGAACGAAGGCGGTGGCGACCATGGTTACGAGCCCGCCACCGAGCCAGAAGGCCATCTGGCCCGTCCCGTTGATTACGGCGAGCACCCCCTTGAATAGGGCGTTCACACCGATCGCCATGACGACCGCTTGGGCTGCGACCTGTGGAGACACTTGCGTCCGTTCAAGGAGCTCGGAGACCGAGAGGGCGACGGCGCTGACACTAGCGGCGCCCGCGATCGCGCTTGCGGCCAGGATTCCGTTCTCACCAAGCCACATGTCGGCCATCCGGACGAGGAACAGGATCGCGAGAAAAAACACACCGAACTTAAGAGCCGAGTTGAAGAACTCCATCGACCGGCATGGCGCGACGAGCAGCCTCTATGGCCCCGGCGTTCTCGCCCTCGAGGTGCTCGGCGACCATGTGCAGGTACTCTGCTGTGAAATCTGGACCGTAGTAGGCACCGTTGCCGAGGAGCCATCCGTAGCTCATCAGGTTGTACTTGAGGAAAACCGACTTGCCGGCTCGAAGATCGTCGGCCGTGAAAAGCATGGTGCCGTCGCTGAGTTCCACCCGCTCCGGTATCGGTGGCAGGTCGTTCAGGGTCGTGAAGCTCCCCAGCGCCAATGCTGCGATCGACACTAGAACCACAACGAGCAGTGTGCGGTTCATCGTCGAGAGTGAAAGCACTCTGGATGGGAGAGTACTCATCTCTACCTCCTCGCGCAGACGCCTGAAAGCGAGCCGTTTCTGGGTCAGAGCAGGTTGTTGCGGGGGACGTGATAGGCCACGGTGACCAGCACGACACCCACGACGTAGAGCGCACCGGCAACCAGCTGGTACCTGGAACCCGGTTCTTGGAGGAGAAGCGCC
Organism: Thermoanaerobaculia bacterium; assembly: GCA_945787575.1. Lineage (GTDB taxonomy): Bacteria > Acidobacteriota > Thermoanaerobaculia > Multivoradales > JAHEKO01 > CALZKB01. Next base: position 8,711 of record CALZKB010000093.1, read on the forward strand.
GCGTAGATCGTCAGCACCAGGCACACGCCACCGGTGCCGAACAGCAGCAGCATGAAGAGTGGCGTGGGCGCCTCCTTGTTGATCGCCTGCATGGCAGCCGCCCCCTGGGCCGGGGCGAGGCGCTGCAGACCCCTGATGGTGAAGGTCGAGAACGTGAAGAACGCCCCGGCCGCGGTCGCCGCGCCGACGGCGCAGAGGATCGTCATCGCCTGAGCGAACGAGCTCACGAGGCCCTCCGCTCCAGGTTCCAGACACCGGCGGCAGCTGCTCCGCGGGCGTAGTCGGCAAAGTCACGCGCCGGCCGGCAGAGGGCGCGCTCGACGCCGTCGGTGAGGTACGAGTTGCGACCGTCGAGCACCTCATGGATCAGCTCGGCGATGGGCACGGCTTCCTCCTCGGGCATCCCATGCGCAACCAGCTCCGACGCGTACTCCTCGGGGGTCACCGGTATGTACCGCACCTCACGACCCATCGCAGTGCTGAGCTCGCCTGTGGCCTCGGCGAGGGTGAGGAGACGAGGGCCCGTCAGCTCGTACAGCTGCCCGATGTGGCGGTCGTCGGTCAGCGCGGCGAAGACGACGTCGGCGATGTCGTCGGCGTCGAGGAACGGCTCGGCCGTGTCACCGCCAGGCATCGCGAGCACACCGTGACGCACGGGTTCGACGAAGGTCTCGCTGAAGTTCTGGTTGAAGAAGGCGCAGCGCACGAGGGGCCAGTCGGCGCCCGAGTTCTCCACCCGCATCTCGGCTTGTCGGGCGCCCTCTTCCCCCCGACCGGAGAGCAGAACGAGTCGCCGCACGCCGTTGGCGACGGCCAGATCGGCGAAGCTGCCGACGATATCGGCCGCGCCGGGGAAAGCGAGGTCGGGGTAGTAGGTGATGTAAACGGCGTCGACGTCGGCCAAGGCCGGGGCCCACGTCGTCTCGTCTTCCCAGTCGAACCTGGTCTCGCCCGAGCGGGATGCGGCCCGCACCGGGAGTCCGGCCGCGATGAGCCGGTCGGCCACGCGCCGTCCGGTCTTACCGCTGGCGCCGATCACGAGGGTGGTTCGGGTGACTGGAATGGTCGGCTGGATGGGAGCTGTGTCTTTCATAGGAAGACAGTACGAGCGACTCATCACCCGGTTTATAGCTCAGAGGCTCAACTTCATGCGCGGTCGTCCATAATGTGGCCATGGACCCCTTCGTCGGTCTTCTCGACGGGCCACGAGCACGCGGTGCCTTCGCACTGCGCACGGTCATGAGCCCGCCCTGGTCGCTGCGGATCCTGGCCGAATCGCCCCTGACGCTGATCGCCATCGTGCAAGGCGAGGCGTGGATCGTGCCCGACAGCGGCGAGACTGTGCGGCTCGGGCCCGGCGACGTCGCCGTCACCCGCGGCCCCGACCACTACACCGTCACCGGCGATCCGGACGAACCACCCAGTGTCGTGGTCTACCCGGGTCAGCGCTGCTGTTCTCTGGACGGCGAGTCGCTCGAGGAGGAGATGACGCTCGGTGTACGCACGTGGGGCAACGACATCAACGGGTCCACGGTGATGCTGGTCGGCGCCTACGAGGCTATGGGCGACATCAGCGCTCGCCTGCTGCGGGCGCTGCCACCGCTGCTGTCGCTGGCCAACGACCAATGGGACTCCCCCTCGTCTCACTGCTCTGTGACGAAGTCGTGAGGGATGCGCCCGGTCAAGCGGCCGTGCTCTGATTATCGCGGGCGATGTCGTGACCCATCGAGTCCCCTACTGATCCGCGGGCGATCCCGAGGGGTGGATGGAACGCTCCTGTAGAAAGAGCAGCTCGACTTCGGCGCCCTCCTACCGGAGGTCTGGCGATTTCTATGGTATTCTCCTACCATGAAAACTACCATCGACAAAGCCGGTCGCATTGTCGTGCCGAAGAAGCTCAGGGATCTCCTCGGCTTGAGAGCCGGCGAGGCCCTCGAGATCCATGAGACCGACGGACGGATCGAACTCGAGCCCTTGCCGACCAAGATCCGACTCGAGGATCGAGCGGAGGGACTTGTCGGCGTCGCCGAAGAGGAGCTCCCACCGCTGTCGGACGACATCGTCCGGGCGACGCTCGAGCGCTCTCGGCGTTGATCGCCCTAGACACCAGCGTTGTCGTCGCATTGCTCGCGACATGGCACGAGGGTCATCCAGCGGTCGCCGCCGCGCTCCGTGACGAGACGGATGTCCGCCTGCCGGCGCACGTAGCCTTGGAGGCTTACTCTGTCCTGACTAGGCTGCCTCCGCCGCACCGTCTCTCACCCGCCCCGGTGCTGGCATTCTTGAATCGACGATTCCACTTGCCTTGGTTGGGGCTCGACTCGGACGGTCACAGGGAGCTGCTTGGGGAGGCCAGCGAGCTCCGACTGGCCGGTGGCGCGATCTACGACGCGCTGGTTGCAGCTGCCGCGCGCAACGCGGGAGCGCAGCTGCTGAGCCGGGACCGGCGGGCCGCGCCCGTGTACCGTGCCCTCGGCGTAGATCACAGTTTGCTGTTTTGATCATGGATGGATCACCGGAGCGGCGAGGCTGGTGGGGTAGTCGACCCCGAGATCGAGGGTGACCGCTCCGATGTGGTCGTACTCGACCCCGAGGGCCGTGATTCCGATGATGCGGTGGCGCAAGGCGCCACATTCCAGACACGTCCGGGCAATGTGATCTCGCCGCTTCTTCCCCAACGTCTCCTCGCGGTCCGCGAGTGATCTTGGCGTGGCTCTTTCAAAGACACACAAGTCGAGAGCCATCACCAGACCCAAAAGGGCAGGGAGAAGTGACCTACCCGAATGAACGGGCTTTCCTCATGAGTCGCACACAGCCCCAGCCACCCGCGCTAGCTCGTCCTCGAAGATGTCCAATCATAGCTTTCGCCAGGCGGCAGCGACTTTGCCGAGCTCGCCGATTGAACCAATTACCGAGCGCGAGGCACATACGGTTCAGTCACTCAAACCGGTGACCGCCTGCAGGGAGTGGGTGGAGGGGAGCGGTCACCTCACGGCCTGGAAGGGAGGATCACCATGAGACGGACCAAGGGTATGATCGGAGCACCGGCGAGCGCCGTCGGGGCGGTGTTGTTGTTGCTCGCCGCTCCTACGAGCTTCGCCCAGATCCTGAAAAGCGACATTACGATCGAGCTCGAGCCGGTGGCCTCGGGGCTGACGGCACCGCTGGGGGTCACCCACGCCGGCGACAGCTCGGGGCGTTTGTTCATCTGGGAGCAGTCGGGCCAGATTCGCATTGTCGAGGACGGCGACCTCCTGCCCGTCCCCTTTCTCGACATCAGCGGCAAGCTGCCGGCGCTGAACACCTTCTTCGACGAGCGCGGACTGCTCGGACTGGCCTTCCATCCTGACTACCGGGGCAACGGCCGCTTCTTCGTCCGCTACAGCTCCCCGCGGGCGGGCACTCCGAGCGAGCCCTGCTTCGGTACCTCGCGCGGCTGCCACGCCGAGGTGCTGGCCGAGTACAGGGTCTCCGCTCACGATCCCAACCTGGCGGATCCGCTCTCGGAGACCATCCTCTTCAGCATCGACGAGCCTCAGTTCAATCACGACGGAGGCACCGTCGCCTTCGGTCCGGACGGCTTTCTCTACTTCGCCTTGGGAGACGGAGGAGGCGCCCATGACGGGCTCGCCGACACCCCCCCCTCGCACGGGCCGATCGGTCACGGCCAGAACATCGACAGCACCCTCGGCGCCATGCTCCGTATCGACGTGGACAGTCCGCCCCAGGGACCGCTGGCCTATGCCATCCCTGCCGACAATCCCTTTTTCGGCTCTCCGGGCGCCGACGAGATCTTCGCCTACGGCATGCGCAATCCCTACAAGTTCTCCTTCGATAACGGTCCGGGCGGCGACGGCTCGCTCTTCGTGGCCGACGTGGGGCAGAACCTGTTCGAGGAGGTCAGCGTTGTGGTCAAAGGGGGCAACTACGGCTGGGTCATCCGCGAGGGCTTCTCCTGCTTCGACCCGTTCGACCCCACCAACCCGCCGTCCACCTGCTCCGACTTCGGACCCTTGGGCGAGCCGCTGCTCGACCCGATCGTCGACTACTCGCACGCCGAGGGCGGCATCACGGTCATCGGCGGCTTCGTCTACCGGGGTCCCACCTCACCGGCTCTGCGCGGCAAGTATGTGTTCGGCGACTTCGCGGCGGAATTCGTCGTGCCGAGCGGACGTCTCTATCACCTCGCCTCGACCGCTCCTGGGAGCTTCGAGATCCGAGAGTTCCAGATCGGCGCCCTCGATCGGCCTTACGGTCTGTTTCTCAAGGGCTTTGGTGAGGACGAGAAGGGAGAGATCTACGCCTGCGGCTCGACCGCCCTGGCGCCCTTCGGCAACACCGGAGTCGTCGAGCGCATCGTGGTCCCACAGACGCACGGAGGCCGGCCGCTGACCTCCGTGCTCAGTGGAGACGCCGAAGTGCCGGGCCCCGGGGATCCGGACGGCAGCGGCACGGCGCGGGTCACCCTCAACCAGGGCCAGCGAGAGGTTTGCTTCGAACTCGAGGTCTTCGACATCGCACCCGCCTTCGCAGCTCATATCCACCGCGGCACAGTGGATGTCGCCGGTCCGGTGGTGGTCACCCTCGGCGCCCCGACCGACGGCTCTTCCAGCGGCTGCGTGACCGGAGTGGATCGCACCCTGATCAAGGATATTCGCAAGAATCCTGACGGCTACTACGTCAACGTCCACAACGCTGACTTCCCGCCGGGTGCCCTTAGGGGACAGCTCTCTAAATAAGCTCGACCCTGGGCCCTCTCGTCTCCTGCCGCCAGAACCACCGGTGACCGGGAGCCGGCGAGAGGGCCCCACTGTCCCCTGTTCTTGCGGGCACGGGGTCGGGGTAATCGCAGTCCAAGGCGGCCAGGAAGACTGGTGGAGCCGAATCGGTTGAGCACCATCCTTCGTGAGCTCGAGCCGTATCGAGAAGAGCTCGTCGGGGTGGTCGTGGAATCGACGTTCAACTGGTACTGGCTGGTGGA
>CALZKB010000094.1 GCA_945787575.1 Thermoanaerobaculia bacterium
TCGAAGTCGCGCCCGATGTCGTCGAGCACTCCCGCCACCCGGCGGGCCAACTCCTCTACCGATTCTTCCTCATCGAAAACTGGCACGACGACGCTGACCTCGGGCGTACCCTCGTCGGCCAGCCGGGCCTCGGCCGTCGCTAGCTCCGTCTGACGCTCCATTACCGACATTCTAGCAACGCGTCCTCTCTCGATCCCCGCCGCTTCTCCACCTCAAATCGGCTCCGCGAGTCGATCGCGCACACACTGCATGTCCTCCCACGTGGGAGCGCGGTACGCGGAGTTTCGCAGAAGCGCCGCCGGATGATAGGTGACCCTGGTCGGCACACCTCGCACACTGTGCCACTCGCCGCGCAGTCTTCCCAGCGCGAGGTTGGTCCCCAACAGGGACTGAGCCGCCACCCTCCCGAGCGCAACGATCACTCGCGGACGAATGTGCTCGATCTGCCGCTCGAGGTAGCCCCGACAGGCGGCGACCTCTTCTGGCTCGGGATCTCGATTGCGAGGCGGCCGGCACTTTACGACGTTCGTGATGTAGACCTCGTCGCGACTCCGGTCGATCGCGGCGAGGATACGGGTGAGCAGCTCTCCCGCCGGACCGACGAACGGCAGTCCGCGCTCATCTTCCCTCTGGCCGGGACCTTCACCGATGAGCATCAGCTCGGCCTTGGGATCGCCGCTGCCGAAGACCACGGTGTTTCGACCGGCGCTGAGCTTGCAGGCCTCACAACCCGACGCCTCTCGCGCCACCGCTTCGAGATCACTCGGTTCCTCTGCGGCACCCACAGCGTCCTCCCGCGCCGTCCGCGGTGGCGGCAGGCTCTCGAGATCGTCGTCGGCCGATTCCGCCGCGGTGCGAGCGGAGTCTCCGAGCCACAGCTCCTCGTAGCCGAGGTCGTGAAAGTACCCGAGCCAACGCTGCTGGTCCGAACTGGGAGTTATCCTCATGACGTCAATCGGTCGTGCCGTCGGCTGCGAAATGAGGAACGGGCGGCTTGGAGCGGATCGGCTTCCTTCGAGGAGCCGCGGGACTCACCCTTCGGCGGCTTCCACGTCGACGGCCTCTTCGACCTCGGGCGCCGGGCCATAGTCCCAATTGACGAGGTCGGAAGAGATCTCGTCCATGGCGATCTTCGTCGGCTTGCTCGCCGTCGTCTCGATCTTGGGGCTGGCTCCTCGCATCAGCTGTTCGGCTCGCTGGGCGGCCAGCAGTACGTAGCGAAAGCGACTGTCGATACGATCAGGGAATTGGTCCATCATCGGTCTCCGGTTACAGGACCCCCGAGGCTGGTGGAATGGCCGGGATCCAGGGCAGTGCGAAAGTCCTCGAGAATGCCGGCTATGCGTTGCTCTCTCCGGTCGCGCAGGCTGTGCCTCGCAACGACGATCGCCGCCAGCTCGGCACTGGCTCGCTCGATATCGTCGTTGATAATAACATAGTCGTAGATCGCATAACGCTCTATTTCCCAGAGAGATACTGCTAGGCGGCGCTCCACGTCCTCGGGGTGGTCGTGCCCGCGGCCAGCGATGCGCCGTTTCAGCTCCGCGTAGCTTGGCGGCAGGATGAAGACCGCGCAGGCCCCGGGGTGAACCTCGAGGACGTTCGCCGCTCCCTGCACGTCAACGTCGAGCAGAACGTCGGTCCCGGCGACGAGCCGACGCGTCACTTCCTCACGCGCCGTGCCTTTTCGCTGTCCGTGAACCATCGCCCACTCGAGGAAGGCGTCGGCGGCGATCATCGCGTCGAACTTCTCCTCGTCGACGAAGTGGTAGTGAATGCCGTCGATCTCACCTGGTCGCGGTGGGCGTGTCGTGTGGCTCACCGAGAACTCGGGCGCGCCGCCGTCCGGCCAAGAGCGTCGGTAGAGCTCCTTGATCAGCGTCGTCTTGCCGGTTCCCGACGGCGCCGACAGGACAAAGAGCTCGCCCGGGTTGGCAGGCTTGCGCTCATTCGACATTCTGGATCTGCTCCCGCAACTGCTCGCACGTGACCTTGGCGTCCACGACCCACCGCGCCATCTGCAGGTCACGACACTTGGCACTCAGGGTGTTGAGCTCTCGATGAATCTCCTGCGCCAAGAAGTCGAGTCGCCTGCCGATCGCCTCCCCCTCGGTCATCGTTTCACGACAGTGCTTGAGGTGTCCTCGAAGACGGTCGAGCTCCTCCTGGATGTCGCTCTTCTCGGCCAGCAGCACCGTCTCCTGGGCGAGCCGCTCCTCGCTGATCTCCACTTGCCTCGCGAGACCGGAAAGCCGGGTGCGCATCCCCTCGAGCAGCTGTTCTCGAACCGCTTCCCGCTCGGTCGCGAGATGCGACGCCAAGTGCTCGAGAGTGTCGAGTCGTTCGAAGAGAACCTCCGCGAGTGCCGCACCCTCGACCTCCCGCATGCGGACGACCCCCTCCAGCGCATTCGTGACGGTATCTAGGATGTGTCTGCGGTCGGCGGCGGCGAGAGTCGTCGGAGCGCGCTCGACCCGGACCAGATCCGTGACACGCAACAGGTCGGCCCTGTCGAGCGGTCGGTCGCTTAGGCCGGGCCCCTCGATCTCGGAGAGAGCCTGCAGCACCCTCTCGACTAGATCGCGGTGGATCGAAACGGCCGTGGCCCCCGGCTGGAGCGTCTCGACCGCCACCTTCAGCTCGACTCGGCCCCGAGCGACGTGCGCGTCGACCGCCGACCTCAGCTCGCTCTCCAGCTCCCGCAAGTCCTCGGGAAGTCGCAGGGCGAGGTCGAGGAACCGGTTGTTCACGGTGCGGACCGACACCGCGATTCGGTAGCTCTCGTTTTCGGCAGCCGCCCGGCCATAGCCGGTCATGCTCCTCACTTGTGGACCTGCCCTCCCGTCAACACCGCCTCTACCTCCGCCGCCGCTCGAGCGCTCGCGCCCGGTCGCCCGAGCCGCTCTCGAAGAGACCCGAGATCTCGTCTCATTGTAGCGAGCCGATCGGGGTCCCGTAGGATCGTCGAGGCGACGGCGGCGATCCTCCGCCCGTTCGCCTCTCCTTGAATGAGCTCCGGCACGACCTCTCTGCCGAGCACCAGGTTCACCAGGCTGATGTGCGGGAGGTCGACCAGCCAGCGACCGAGCCAGTAGGTTAGGGCGCTGACCCGGTAGACGACCACCATCGGCGTCCCCAGCAGCCCTACTTCGAGGGTGGCCGTACCCGACGCGCAGAGCGCCAGGTCGGCCGAAGCGATCGCCTCGAAACTGCCCTCGACAACGGTCTCGAGGCCGAGGTCCTGCGGCAATCTCCCGCTGAACTCCTCCGGATCGACGTTCGGCGCGAGAATCCAGCGCGCGCGCAGCGGTCCTTCTCGGCGGAGCAGTTCGACAGCCGAAGCCATCAACGGAAGGTGGGTCCGGATCTCGCTCGGCCGGGAGCCCGGAAGAAGGACGATCTCGCGAGCGTCCCGCCCCCTTTCGGGCAGGGCCGCCGGAGAGAGCTCGGGCACCTGGTCGACCAGCGGATGTCCGACGTGAACGACTTCGACGTCGTGCTGTCGGTAGAACTCGCTCTCGAAGGGGAACAGCACCAGCATTCTCTCCACCAGCCGCGCGATCGTCTTGACTCGGCCCCTCCGCCATGCCCAAACCTGAGGGCTGACGTAGTAGACGATCTTCACCCCGCGCTCGGCGAGCTCCTTGGCGAGGCGGAGATTGAACTCCGGGAAGTCGACGAGCAGTGCGGTTCGCGCCCCACGTCGATCGACCTCGGCCAACAGCTCCTTGAAGATCTTTCGCGCGCGCGGAAGGACCTTCAGCGCCTCGGTGATGCCGACGACCGAGATCTCCGAGCTCGACGCGACGCGCTCGAGACCAGCCGCAGCCAGGCGATCGCCCCCCAGTCCGAAAGCGCGCGCCTGTGGCACCCGCCGGCGAAGCTCGTCGAGCACCTCCGCGGCGTGCGTGTCCCCCGAAGCTTCGCCCGCGACAATCAGCAGATCGTCGACCGTGGCGGTTCGGCTCACGGGATCGGTGCCGGCGGCGCGGACGGGAACATGTACATCAACCATGCGATCGCCAGGGCGCCGCCCATCATCCCGAGGAAGAGCTGTAGAAACAGCCTGATCTGGTCCCGCCGATTGCGCTTCCACAGAACCGAGAAGAAGACCGCGATCAGGAACGCGTAGACCGTCATCAGCAGGAAGTGGCTCATCGGACGCTCCGGCTCAACTCTTGCGCCCGCGAGCGATGTCGAAGGCGTCGAGGACCAACAGCAGATTGAGGATGCCTGCGGTTCGCAGGAACGTCGTCCCGTACTCGAAGCCCGCGGCTATGATGTCTCCCTGATACCCGAGGACGAGCCGCAGGGTGAAGTAGACCACGCCGCTCCCCATCGAAGCGAGGGTGGCGATGACGCTCAGCGGGTTGTTGTCCTCGAAAGTGTCGAGGCGCCCTTCGAGATAGCAGCCGAGCAGCGCGCAGACGAGGACAATGCCTGCGAAGAGCGCCGATCGCCCGATCCGGCGAAGGTAGAAATGACCGGCACCGGGAACGATCGCCGCGAGTACGGCGGCGATGAACCGATGCCCACTCGATTCCGTCGAGTTCGGCTGCTCGGCCTCCACCGAGTCGTCGGATTGCTCCTGTAAGTCCGTCACTCGGTGAATCGAAGCCTGCGACGCGGAACGGAGAGGCTACTCCCCCGGCTCGTTCAGCAGCTCTCGAAGGTCTTTCCCAGGCTTGAAGTAGGGGATTCGCTTGGGTGGGACGGCGACCTTGGCACCGGTCTTTGGGTTGCGGCCGATCCGCGGACCACGGTGGCGGATCCGGAAACTGCCGAAGCCACGCAGTTCGATCTTGTCTCCACCTCGCAACGACTCGACGATGCTGTCGAAGACGGTGTTGACGATGATCTCGGCGTGTTTCTTCGTCAGCAGAGTGTCGCGAGCGACATGCTCCACCAACTCCGCCTTGGTCATCCGGGTCTTGTTCGCCAAGCCGCGCCTCCTCGAGACCTACTCTTCCTCGCCTGAACGTTCAGCTTCTTTGCCCGACGCGGCCAGCTCACCCAGCGCGACCTTCAGGTCACGCTTGATCTCCGCTAGCTCTTCCTCGCTCGGCTGGTCGACTCTGCGCATGGTCAAGCCGACCTTCTTGTCCTCTTCCTCGATCCTGAGAACACGGGCGTTGATGAAGGTGCCGATCGGGAACGCCTCCTCGAGCGGTCCTTCGACGTCGATCTCGCTGACGTGGGCGAGTCCTTCGAGCCCTTCGTGGATGTCGACGAAGATCCCGAAGTCGGTCACGTTGACGACCGGGCCGGTCACGATGTCGCCGACCTTGTGGCTCTCCGCGAAGGTGCTCCACTCGTTGGGCAAGAATTCCTTTACCGACAGCGACACTCGCTGGTTCTCGACGTCGATGTTGGTGATCCGCGCTTTGACCTGGTCGCCGCGCGAGAGGACCTCGCTCGGGTGCTTGACCCGCTTGGTCCAGCTCATGTCGGAGACGTGGATCAGGCCGTCGACTTCGTCCGTGATCTGCACGAAGGCGCCGAACTCGGTGAGGTTGCGAACCTTGCCTTCGGCAACCGAGCCGACCGGGTGCGAAACGAGCAGCTCTTCCCAAGGATTCCGTTCGGCTTGACGCAACGACAAGCTGATGCGTCGCTGATCCAGATCGAGCTCGGAGACGATCGCCTCCACTTCGTCCCCCGGATTGAGGATCTTCGAGGGATTGACGACCTTCTTGGTCCAAGACATCTCACTGACGTGCACGAGACCCTCGACACCCTCCTCGAGCTCGACGAAGGCTCCGTACTCGACGAGGCTCACGACGTTTCCCTTGACCCGTGCGCCGAGCGGGTACTTCTTGTCGACGAGCACCCAAGGATCCTCGGTGCGCTGCTTGTAGCCGAGTGACACGCGCTCGCTCTCGGGGTCGAACTTGAGAATCACGACCTCGACCTCGTCGCCGACGGAGAAGTGCTCGGACGGATGATTGACCCGGCCCCAAGAGATGTCCGTGATGTGAAGCAGACCGTCGATGCCTCCGAGATCTACGAACACACCGTAGTCGGTGATGTTCTTGACCACGCCCTGCATCCGGATCCCCTCGCGGAGATTCTGCAGGGTCTCGGCCTTCTTGGCCTTGAACTCGTGCTCGAGGATCGCCTTACGGGACAGCACCACGTTGTTGCGGCGCTTGTCCATGCTGATCACCTTGAACTCGAGCTCCTCGCCTCTCAGAGATTCGAGATGCTTGATCGGGCGGATGTCGACCAGCGACCCCGGCAGGAACGCGCGGATGCCGATGTCGACCGTCAGGCCGCCCTTGATGCGGTCGATGACTCGTCCCTTGATCGTCTCGCCCGCCTGGTAGCTCTTCTCGATCTCGCTCCAAACCTGCATCCGCTCGGCCTTGCGCTTCGAGAGCAAGACGTGGCCCTCGACATCCTCCGCGCGCTCGAGCAGGACCTCGACTTCGTCGCCGACGGCCACCCCCAACTCGCCATCGTAGGAGGTGAACTCCTGAACGGGAATCAAGCCCTCGGACTTGTAGCCGACGTCGATCACGACGTCGTTGGAGGTGATGTCGATAACCTTGCCGGTCACGATCTCTCCCTCCGACAGATGGCGCATGCTCTCGTCGTAGAGAGCGACCATCTCGTCATAGCTGAACTCGGTCTTGCGGTCGCGAGAGCTGGTGTCGGCCGCTCCCGTCGAATTGCCGAGCTGCTCTTCCGTGGACTCCATTGAGAGATAACCTCCTGGTGTTGGGATTCAGGCGCCAGCCTGCGGCTTCCTTTGGACGAGGAAGTGTCGAGTCACTCAACGCTCGCCGAGAACTCGAAGGGTCCAGAGTATAGGGAGGCGTCTCGGGAGGTGTCAATCCCGACAGGCCTTGTTCCAAGCCTCTTTCGAGGTCTTCCCGAGCGCCGCCGAGAGCTCCGCGCGGACCACTTCCGACTGCTCCTGCTCGAGCGCCTCGACCAGCGCACGGGCCGCCGCTTCGCCCCCGAGCTCGCCCAGCGCCCAGGCCGCGTGACCGCGTACGAGCTCGGTCTCGTCGGTGAGCGCCGATACCAGCGCGGGCAGATGCGCGGGGTCGCCGCTGTTGCCCATGACGATCGCCGCGTTGCGCCTCAGGCCGTCGCGTCGCGCCCGCTTCATCGGGCTCCCTCGAAAGCGCTCCTGGTAGTCCCGCTCGCCAAGCTCGAGCAGCGTCGCGAGATCGAGCTCGCGCCGCTGTGCGGGAATGTCGAAGGAGGGGTCGCCGGCCGCCGCCGGATCGCCGTTGTGGGGGCAAGCCTCCTGGCAGATGTCGCAGCCGAAGACCCACTCGCCGAGGTCGCTTCGAACCTCGCTGGGAATCGGACCTCGATGCTCGATCGTCCAGTAGCTGATACAGCGGCGACTGTCGAGCCGGAACGGCTCGGGCAAGGCCCCCGTGGGACACGCCTCGAGGCACAGGGTGCACGATCCACAGAGGTCGCCGATCGGCGGGTCGGCATCCAGATTCAGCGACGTAAGAAGCTCGCCCAGCATGAACTGCGATCCCGCCTCGGGATGGAGCAACAGCGTGTTCTTGCCGATCGCACCGAGACCGGCGGCGGCCGCCAGGTCGCGCTCCAGGATCGGACCGGTGTCGACGTACGGCTTGGTCTGCGCGCCGGGGAACGCTTCGCGCACTCTGCGGGCGAGCTTGCGCAGCCGCCGAGTCATCACGTTGTGGTAGTCGCGACCGCGAGCGTAGCGCGCCACCCCTCGCCACAGGGCGCTCTCTTCCTCCGCGGGTCGATAGTCGAGGGCCACGCAAACCGCACTCCGAGCTTCCGGGAGCAGTGCCCGCGGATCGAGTCGCGCCTCTCGGCGCGACTCGAGGTAGGCCATGGTCGCGTGATCGCCGCGCTCCAGCCAGGCGAGATAGGCGTCTCCGGTGCGAGCGGGCCCGAGCCGCGACACACCGACTCGCTGAAAGCCCAGCTCCTCGGCCCACCCCTTGAGGAGAGCGGCTTTCTGCTGCGGCGTCATGACGGTCGGAGCTCGGCGGCAGCGTCGGATCGTTCCATTTGATGGCGCCGAAGCGCTCGACTACAATCTACCGCACTGAACCGCTCGTTCAGAGTCCCGCGGCCGCCCGACGGGTTGCTGGCGTGTTGGACGCTCACCCGAGAACACGCATCGGACGACGGCGCCGCCGGCGCTCCGATCGAGGGAGCTGCCGATGGACATGTTCGATCAGATCGCCGAGATGGGCCACGAGCGGGTGCTCGTGTGCTCCAATCCGGAGGTCGGCCTGCGCGCCATCATCGCGGTCCACTCGACGGTGTTGGGCCCAGGGCTCGGCGGCGTCCGGATGTGGCCGTTCAAGTCATTTGAAGAGGCGATGACCGACGTCCTGAGGCTTTCGCGAGGGATGACCTACAAGGCGGCTGCCGCCGGTCTGAATCTGGGAGGCGGAAAGGCGGTCATCATCGGCGACCCCAAACTCGACAAGAGCGAGGCGCTGTTCCGCGCCTTCGGCCGCTACGTAGAGTCGCTCGACGGTCTCTACATAACGGCCGAGGACGTCGGAACCGACATGGAAGACATGGAGGTCATCCTCACCGAGAGCCAATGGGTGACCGGCAAGTCTCCGGTACGGGGCGGCTCGGGAGATCCGTCGCCGGTGACCGCCCACGGAGTCCTCCAAGGCATCAAGGCTGCGGTGCGCTGGCACTACGGCAACCCCGATCTCAGCGGTCGCTCGGTGGCGATCCAAGGTCTCGGCAGTGTCGGCTATCACCTCGCGGAGTATCTCGAGGCCGAGGGCGCCAAGCTCCTGGGCTGCGACATCGACCGCGAACGGGTCGCGCGTGCTCGCGACGACCTGGGCCTCGAGCCGGTGCCTCTCGACGACATTCTGGAAGTCGAGTGCGACGTGCTCGCCCCCTGTGCCCTCGGCGCGATCCTCGACAACTCCACCATTCCGCGGCTCAGGTGCCAGATTGTCGCCGGCGCTGCGAACAACCAGATGGCCAACGAAGACCGCGACGGCCGGACCTTGTTCGAGCGCGGCATCCTCTATGCACCCGACTTCATGATCAATGCCGGCGGCCTGATCAACGTCTACAACGAGCTCGGTGGCGAGTACAACCGCGAACGCGCGCTGCGCATGACGCGGACGATCTACCTCAACCTGATGCGCGCCTTCGAGGTCTCTAAGGCGGAGTCGGTACCGACCAACGAGGCGGCCGACCGGGTGGCCGAAGAACGGATCGCCACCATTGGGCGCCTAGGCTCGCGGCACTGGGGTCGCTTCATCAGTCCCGAGGCGCCGGCCGCAGCTCGTTGATCACCGCCACCATCCGGTCGACGACCTCTTCCGGCCCGGCGAGACCGGTGTCGATGACGGCGTAGCTGTCGTCACGACGCAGCGGCGACTCGGCTCGACCGCTGTCGCGCGCATCGCGCTCTTCCACCGCTCCCAGCACGTCGGCGAGCGTCAAGTGCGCGTCGCCCGCCTGGCGCAGCTGCTCGAAGCGGCGGGCCGCCCGCACTTCGGGCGCAGCCTCGAAGAAGAACTTGTACGGAGTGTCGGGGAAGACCCGACTGCCGATGTCTCGCCCCTCGACGACCGCTCCCCGCTTCCGCGCCCACTGGCGCTGAAGGTCGACCATGAAATGGCGCACCCGTGGATGCACCGAGGCACGCGAGGTGGCGTTCGACACTTCGGCGCTGCGGATATGAGGGCGCACGTCTTCACCGTCGAGGAGGACGACGATCTCGCCGTCCTCGGTGAACTCGACGTCGAGATCGAGATCGTCGAGCAGCTCGCCGACCGCGGCTTCGTCGTCCGGATCGACCTCCGCGATCAGCGAACGGTAGCCGAGCGCCCGGTACATGGCTCCGGTCTCGAGATACGGGACCGCGAGGCGGTGGGCCAGCATGCGAGCGGCGGTCGACTTGCCGACCCCCGAAGGTCCGTCGATTGCCACGATCAAGGGAGGTTGATCGCTCACCTCTTCTTCCTTCTCCGGCCGACCTTGGCCTTCGGCTTCCCCATGAGGCCGTCAATCTCGGATTTGCGCAGATCTCGCCATTCTCCGATCGGCAGCCTGTCGTCCCGCAGCGACCCGATCGCCACCCGCCGGAGCTTGAGCACCGGATGGCCGACTCGGAAGAACATCTCGCGGATCTGCCGGGTACGGCCCTCTCCGATCTCCAAGCTCCACCAGCTGTTGGCGATCGGGCGCGCCGGATTCTTCGGCAGTCGACGGATCTTCGCCGGCTGAGTGCGCTTGCCGTCGATCACGATGCCTTCGCGCAATTGCGCGAGCGCGGCGGGTGCGGGCTCCCCTTTCACCTTGACGGCGTAGAGCTTGCGGCACCCGTAGGACGGGTGCGCGACACGCTGGGCGAAGTCACCGTCGCTGGTCAGCAGGAGCAGCCCCTCGGTGTTGAAGTCCAAACGGCCGACCGGAGCGAGCGACTTGCGCCACGGATACGGCACGAGATCCATCACCGTCGGCCTGCCTTCAGGGTCGCTCTTGGAAGTGATGTAGCCCTTGGGCTTGTTGAGCACGAGGTAGCGCCTCTCCAGGGGCAAGGCGAGGCGCCGGCCGTCCACCTTGATCGCGTCGCTCTCCGGATCGGCCTTGTCGCCCAGGTCGGCGACCTGTCCGTTGACCGTGACCCGTCCGTCGCGGATCAGCTTCTCGCTCGCCCGCCTGGAAGCGACGCCGGCGCGAGCGAGCAGTTTCTGAATCCGCTCGGCGCTCATTCTTCCTCGTCTCGCGCGCGAGCGTTGGGGCCGACCTCGAGGGTCGCTTGCTCGACCGAGTCGTCGGCGGGCGACACCGGCGGCAACGTCCCGCCGCCGAGGTCTACACCGAGCATCTCTTCGAACTCCTCGAGCGGCGGCAGCTCCTTGATTCCGTCGAGGCCAAAGTGCTCGAGGAACTCGCGGGTCGTGCGGTACATGAACGGTTTGCCGACGACCTTCTTGCGGCCGGCGATTCGGACGAGACGATGTTCGAGAAGAGTCGACAGGACCCCCTTGGAGTTGACGCCACGCAGATCGTGAACCTCGGGGGCGGTGATCGGCTGTCGGTAGGCGACGATAGCCAGGGTCTCGAGCGCCGCCATCGACAGCTTGGTGCGACCGGTGACCTCGAACATCTTCCGCAGGTAGGCGTTGAGGTCGGGCCGGGTCGCCAGGCGCAGACCGCCGGCTACTTCCTCGACCGCAATCCCCCGATCGGGGCCTCCGCTATAGCGCTCGATCACGGTGCCGAGCGCCTCGCTGGCCGCCACACGGTCGCGCTCGCCGAAGATCTCGAGCAGCCTGGCGGGCGCGATCGGCTCGTTGGCGACGAAGAGCACCGCCTCGATGGCGGCCTCCATTTCGGTCCGATCGGTCATCCTCGGATCCCCTCCAGCTCGTGGGCCTCCAGCTCTCGGGTCGTCCGGTAGAGCAGGATGTCACCGCCGTCGGTCTGGTGTAAACGGACGACGGCCAGCCGGACCATCTCGAGAACCGCGAGGAACGCGGAGACGACCTCGCCCCGACTGCCGCGCCCCTTGAGGTCGGCGACGAGATCGAGCGGCCGCTGCCGATCGAGCCGCGACAAAAGCTGCCGAAACTGATCCCGAACGGAGAACGTCTCGGCGTGCAAGTGAATCGCATCGGGATGCTCGTGGTCATAGCGCACGAGCACAGTCTTGAGCGCCGAGAGCAGGTCGTACAGTGAGACCTCGCCGAGGTCGATCCCCTCGTCTCCGGCGTCGATCTTCTGCTTGCTCCGCGTCCACACACCGCGGCGCAGGTTGTGAATCTCGGCCAGTGACTGGGCTGCATCCTTGAGCCTCTGGTACTCGAGCAGGCGTTCGACGAGCTCCTCGCGCGGGTCGCCCTCGGCGTCCTCGCCGCTCGCGGTCTTGCGCCGCGGCAGGAGCATCCTGCTCTTCAGGTAGATGAGCTGAGCCGCCTCGTAAATGTACTCCGCCGCGATATCGAGGTTGAGCTTGTCCATCAGCTCCAGGGTCGCGTGAAACTGGTCGCAGATCTTGGCCACCGGGACATCGGAGACCTCGACCTCGTTGATCCGGACGAGATGCAAGAGCAGGTCGAGAGGCCCCTCGAACTGCGGCAGCTCGACCTGCCAGTCGGGCGGCAGCGCCCCGATGCCGCGGGCCACCGTCGTCACGAGCGGTCGGCCTCCAGGATGCGGTCGTAGTTGAGACTCATCGCGTCGCGCACCGCCTCCATCGTCTCTTCGGCGCGCTCACTGGCCCGGCGTGAGCCTTCGCGCAGAATGGCGAGGAGATCGCCGCGGTCGCGCATCAGCTCCTCCCGCTTCTTCCGCATCGGCTCGAGAAAGGCGATGATCTGATCCGCGATCAACGCCTTGTCGTCGACGCATCCGATCTGAGCGAGCCTGCACTCACGCGCCACTCGCTCCTGGATCTCCGGCGGCGAGAGGAGGCGGTGGAACTGGAAGAGATTGCAGGTCTCCGGGTGGCCCGGATCGTCGCGCCGGATACGTTGGGGGTCGGTGAACATGCTCTTGCATTTCGCGCGGATCGTGTCGGGCGAATCCGCGATGTCGATCGTGTTGCCGTAGGACTTCGACATCTTCCTGCCGTCGAGCCCAGGCACCTTCGCCGCGGGCGTGAACAGCGCTTTCGGCTCGGGAAAGGTGTCCCCATAGTAGCTGTTGAATCGGCGCGCGATCTCCCGGCTGAGCTCGAGATGGCTCGCTTGATCCTCACCCACCGGCACCCCCTCGCCACGGTAGATCAGGATGTCCGCTGCCTGAAGCACCGGATAGCCGAGAAAGCCGTAGGTCGCCAGCTCCTTGTTGGTCAGCTGCTTGATTTGGTCCTTGTAGGTCGGCACCCGCTCGAGCCAGCCGAGCGGAGTGAACATCGAGAAGAGCAGGTGCAGCTCGGCGTGGGCCGGGACGGCGGACTGCAGAAACAGCACGGAGCGCTCGGGGTCGAGCCCGGCGGCGATCCCGTCGGCCGCGACCTCGAGGGAGTTGGCGACGATCTCGGAAGGATCCCCGTAGTCGGTGGTCAGCGCATGCCAGTCGGCCACGAAGTAGTAGCAGTCGTATTGCTCTTGAAGCTCGACCCAGTTCCTGACCGCTCCGAAGTAGTTTCCCAAGTGCATGCGGCCCGTTGCCCGCATCCCCGATAAGACGATCTTGCGTTCCACCTCGAATCCCCCGGGCCCGCTCAGGCCTCGTTAGCGGCGCGCTGCCGCAGTCGACGATCGACCGAGCGCAGGAGGCGCTCGTTCTCGGTAAGCACTTCGTATTCGACCCACAGCGCCCAGAGCTGCACGGCGACAGTCACCACGAAGAGCCCGTGGTGCACCCAGGAGACGACGGCTCCGGTCGCGACGCCTCCGCCCACGACAAAGGTCGCCATCGCCAGCATCATCGCGAGCATCAGCCACGGATTCGAGCGCGTCTTGAACCACTTCGTCCGCTCTGCGATCTCACGCTCGAGACCGTGCTCGGCCACCGCCTCCTTGAGTGCCTTTCCCGTGCCGATCAGATAGAAGAGGATCCAGCAATGCGAAAAGAGCAGCAGCAGGCAGGTGACGACCGCCACGATCAGGTGGGTCGAGAGAAGCGACACGTCGAACGGCTCGGCCAAGGAGTAGCCGAGGACGGCGGTCGCCAGCAACCCGACGGTCGCCAACGCTCCCACTACCAACAACGATCGACCCATCATCCTCGGTTTGCCCCTGCCACGGCCGGAAGCTCCCGTCGAGCCGCCGCCTGCCAGCCGCGCCGTAGCGCCGAGCTTCCTGCCCGTCGGCGAGTGCTTCGCCGAGCGCCTCGGCCAGAGCCGCCGGATCTTCCGGTGGAACCAGCCAGCCGGTGACTCTATCCGACACGACTTCCGGGATACCACTCACGGCACTGGCGATGACAGGCACT
This sequence comes from Thermoanaerobaculia bacterium, assembly GCA_945787575.1. GTDB lineage: Bacteria > Acidobacteriota > Thermoanaerobaculia > Multivoradales > JAHEKO01 > CALZKB01. The sequence goes on from CALZKB010000094.1 coordinate 13,882, forward strand.
CCCTCCTCCATCGCCTCGAGGACGACGAGCGGCATCCCTTCGTAGGTCGACGGCACGACGAGGGCGCGGCTGTTCCGCAGCAGCTCCCGCACGCCGGCGGCGTCCGCTCGACCGTGGAAATCGACGGCCTCGCCAACATCGAACCGCTCGACCGCACGCTCGAGCGACCGGCGATGCTCACCGTCGCCCACCACCACCAGACGCGGCTCCGCACCGCTGTCACGGAGCCGGCGCAGGGCGTCGAACAGGACCTCGACCCCCTTGCGTATGCGCAGCCGGCCGACGAACAAGAAATAGCCTGCGTCGGTCGCTCGCAGCGCCGCCGCGTCCGACTCGGTCACCGGAGCCTTGACGTTGGGGAGCGTCGCCGTCTCCTCCGCGCCGTAGTCACGGCGAATCTCGGCTCCGGTTCTCTCGCTCGGCGTGAGGACTCGATCGACGCACCACGCGGTCAGGCATCCGAGGAGGACTTGAAACGGGGCCTTCCACCAGAGGAAGCGCCGCTCGGCGGCGCTCGGCCGACCGAGCACCCGACCGTCGTCCCGTAATGGACGGACGGCGCGCATTTCCTCCACGTAGCTGACCTGCAGGAGAGCGATCAGTCGCGGCCGCGGCGCCCACAGTCCCCGCAGCACCGCGGTCGCCAGCGCCACTCCCACCCCATCCGACTCGTGGACTTGAACGACATGCGGCCGCAAACGACGCCGCTCTCGCAGGAAGGCCGGGATCACCGCCAGCGGGAACAACACCTTCGGACCCCGTGCTCCGCCCGGTCCCCGCCCCAGTACTCGGACCTCGTAGCCGGCCTCGCGAAGGCCGCCCGCTAGCTGCACGACCTGCTCGCCCACTCCCGAAAGATCGTGCGGAGGCAGGGTGTTGGCGACCAGCAGGACTCGAGCGGACATGGCGTAGGACACTAACCTCCGGCAAAGCGCTCGTAGCGGTCGGTCGCCCTCGCCGACATTCGGTCGAGGAGTGACTCGGCTCCGAACTCCTCGGGCCTCTCGATCACCTCGCACGCGTCGGCGCGAGCGCGCTCCAGCCAGACCCGGTCGGCGACGATGTTCGCCACCCGGAAGGTCGGCAGCCCCGCCTGCTTGGTGCCCAGAAGGTCTCCGGGGCCCCGAATGTCGAGGTCGGCCTCGGCGATCCGAAAGCCGTCGGTCGTCGCCCCGAACATCTCCATCCGACGCTCACCGGACTCGCTGAGCGTGCCGTGAATCGCCACGCAGGTCGACTTGGCTCGCCCCCGCCCGATCCGCCCTCGTAGCTGATGCAGCTGAGACAGGCCGAATCGCTCGGCGCTCTCGATGATCATGATGCTGGCTGTCGGCACGTCGATCCCCACCTCGATGATGGTAGTCGCAATCAGCACTCGGATGTCTCCAGCCGCGAATCGGCGAAGCAGCTCGTCGCGTTCCTCGAGCGGCGAGCGGCCGTGCACGATAGCGCTCGCGTGGCCTTGCAGAAAGCCGCGGAGCCTCTTCCCCATCGCCTCGATCGACTTCGCTCGCACGCGTTCACTCTCGTCGATCAACGGAAAGACGACATAGGCTTGCGCCCCCTTTTCGAGCTCTTTTCGGAGCCAGCTATAGACGTCCGCCCGCTCGCTCTCTTCGACGACTCGGGTCGTGATCGGCGTCCGGCCGGGCGGTAGCTCGTCGATCACCGAGAGCGCGAGATCTCCGTAGACCGTCAGGGCCAACGATCGGGGGATCGGGGTCGCCGTCATCACGAGAATGTCGGGGCGATCTCCCTTTCTCTGCAGCACCTCGCGCTGGGCGACGCCGAAGCGGTGCTGTTCGTCGATGACAGCAAGCCCCAGTCGGCGGAAGTCGACGCTCTCCTGGATCAGGGCGTGAGTGCCGATGACGAGCTGGATTCGACCCTTGGCCAGATCGCGCCGCAGCGCCGACGCCTGCGATCTCGAGCCGGTCAGCAGGCCAATCCGGTAGCGGCGACCCAGCAGCTCGCCAAAGGTGCGGTAGTGCTGCTCGGCAAGCAGCTCGGTCGGAGCCATGAAACAGCCCTGGAGACCGCTCTCGATGGCGACAACCAGCGCCAGGGCGGCGACGATCGTCTTGCCGCTCCCAACGTCGCCCTGCACGAGGCGCAGCATCGGATGAGGAGAGGCCAGATCGTCGACGATCTCTTTCACGACCCGCTTCTGGGCTCCGGTGAGCCGGAAAGGCATGAGTCCGCGAACGACCTCTCGGAGCCGGTTGTCGATGGTGTACCGATGGTCCTTCTCGACTCGCACCTCCCGAGCACGCAGCAGCGCGAGCTCCAGCTGAAGCTCGAGGAACTCTCCGTAGATGAGTCGAAGGTGCCCGGTGCTTCGTCTCGCGTTGAGGCGATCGACGTCGGCTCCGTCGGGCGGAGCGTGGACCTCGTGCAGAGCCGTCGGCAGCCGCACGAGGTCGTGACGCTCGAGCAGTGCCTCCGGCAGCCGGTCCGGCAGCGTGCGCTCGAGATCGAGCTGGCCGAGGACCTTGTCCAAGAGATGCCGCAGCCCGATGCTGCCCATCTTCCCGATGCTCGGGTAGACGGGAACGATGCGGCCTCCGTGAAGGGCCGCGGAAGCCGACTCGCAGGTCGGGTTTCCGAGCTCCCAACGGCCGCCGCGGCGCCGCACCGCACCGTGGACCAGGTAGAGATCGCCCTCGACGACCTGGGACCTCAAGTAGGGCCGGTTGAACCAGACCACCGGCAGGCTCCCGGTCTCGTCGTCCAGCCAGCCTCGGACGAGCGTCAGCCCCCGACGCCGGACCCTGATGTCGCGCAGATTCCTCAGTGTCCCCTCGAAGGTGTAGCTACCGTCGGTGGAGAGCTCGGCGATCTTCGCGACGCGCCGACGATCTTCGTAGCGCAGCGGTAGGTGAAACAGGAGATCGAGAACTCGCTCGAAGCCGGCTGCGGCCAAGGCGCGACTGCGGGCCGGGCCGATGCCCTTGAGCTCCGCCAGTGGTGTGTGGAGGTCGATCGGCAAGGCGTCGAGCCGGGGCTAGCTACCCTAGCCGAGGGCCGACCTCGAAGACGAATTCCACGAGTCCGAAGCGCAGCTTGTCGCCGTCCTGGACCTCTTCCGGGACGGCGGTCCTCAGTCTGCGGCCGTTGATGAACGTCCCGTTGAGGGTTCCGATCTCTTCGGTGAGGTAGATCTCACCCTCGTCTCTGAGGATCTTGGCGTGACGACGGCTGCTCGAACGTTCGGTGTCGAGGGTGCTCAGATCGAGGTCCGGCTCGATCCCCGTTACCGGGTCCATCCGACCCACCGTCGCCGCTTTGGCCAGGTCGATCTGGTACTCGACTCCGGAGGCGCCATGGCGCAATCGGCAGAGAAAGGCCTCCCCGCTGACTCGGGTCGTCGCATTGAGTGGATCCAACCGCTCGAGCTCGGCGTGCCCGAAGTACTCGTCCGCCTTGCGAACCCGTCGCGACAGCTTGCGCATGATCCGCACGCCAATCTCGGGGTTTCTGCGAAGCATCCGATCGAAGAGAGCACCGTTGATCTCGATCAAGGTCGTGTCGACGAGGGCCCGCGCAGCGGCGGACCGCGGCAGCTCTTCGAGCAGGGACATCTCTCCGAAGAAGTCGCCCTTGTCGAGAACCGCCATCTGACGGCGCTCGTTGGCTACCGTGCGCAGGATCTCTACGCGACCCTCGTGGATCACGTACATCTCGGTGCCGAGGTCGCCTTCCTCGAAGATCGTTTCGCCCTGCGAGTAGCGGCGGACCGCGTCCTCCGTGGGTGAACTCGTCCTCTTGACCCTTCCTACCATTGCGCCCCGTACCCTAGCAGTTCGTCCGTCGCTTCCTTCGCCGAATACTCCAGCGGATGCAAACCTCAGGCCGACTTTCGAGCTCCGTGCATCTCGATGACCAGGAGCTCTCGAACCGGGTCGACGGTCGTCTTCCCACCCAACGGCAACGGGTAGTTCGGGCGGCAGTGCCCGCTCGGGCAACCCCAGGCCAAGGGGGTTTCGTCGCCGACGGCCGCTCGCACCGCTTCTAGTATCACCGCCGGCGCATCGCCCGTCTCCCCAGCCGGGGTGAGGTCGGATGGGGTGAGCTCGCCCAGCACTACGCCGGCCACCCCCTCGAGCGCTCCAGAGAGCTTCAGCTGCTGCAGCATCCGGTCGATCCGGTAGAGCGGTTCGTCGATGTCTTCGAGGAAAAGGACCGATTCCGCGGCGGAGAAGGCGTAGGGGGTGCCGAGCGTCGCGACGAGCATGCTCAGGCAGCCGCCGGTCAGGGGAGCTCCCACCGAGGCCCAGTCGCCCGAAGCTCCAGCCAGCGCCAGGGGTGCCGGCGATCGTCCCCGGAGAGCGTCGTCGAGAGCCTGCGCCTCCGGTCGCTCGAGGCCGGCGGCGAGCTCCACGGCGACGAGAGGCCCGTGCAAGGTCACCCAGCCGCAACGAGCGACGACCTCGAGCAACAGCGGAGTCACGTCCGAATAGCCGACGAACCATCGCGGTCGAGCGGCCACCAGATCCCAGTCGAGTCGCGGCAGCAACCGCAGGAGACCGTGGCCCCCACGAGCGAAGAACACGGCGCCGATCTCGCTGCTCGCGAGCAGAGTGTGCAACCCCTCGAGACGCTCGTGGTCCGAGCCCGCGAAGAGGCCGTCGTTCGATCTCGAGTTGGTGGCCAGGACCGGTTCGTATCCGAGGGTGCGCAGGCCGTCGAGGCCTCGGCCGAGCGTCTCGGTATCGACGGGCCCGGAAAGGGCGGCGACACCCACCCGGGCTCCACGACGGAGAGCCGGTGGTGCGACGGCAGATGCGTTCAAGTGTCGGAGAGCTCCATAAGCCGAATTCTGTACTCCGCAGCGCGGAGGAGCGGTCATTCCTCTAGAACCGACGTTACCGCCGATCTCGAGCGACCTACCCGGAGACAGCCGGGCGACCCGGGCGGGACGGATGGCCCGCGAATCTGCCTCCCTATTTGATCTTGCTCCACATGGGGTTTGCCTAGCCTCCGACCGTCGCCGGCGGAGCGGTGCGCTCTTACCGCACCCTTTCACCCTTACCTGATCCACGAACCGAGGTCCGTGAGATCTGGCGGTCTACTCTCTGTTGCACTTTCCGTCGCGTTACCGCGCCTCGCCGTTAGCGAGCATGCCACCCGTAGGAGTTCGGACTTTCCTCCCCTCGGACGAATCCGAGCGGCGACCGCTTGGAGCTCTCCGACTCTCTGATTGTAGCAGCCCTGCGAAGCGCTATCGCAATCGGCCCTTGCTGATCGAGCGGTTGAGGAACGCCTTGATCCGGTTCCACGGCCTGGCCGCCTGTTCAGCCTCCCGACGCTTCGACCCGAATCGCTCGAGACCTGCCTCGGCGTCCGGAGTGTCCGGGTCGAGGGAGAGCGCCGTGCGGTACTGCTCGGTGGCGCGTCTCGTGTCACCGGTGCGTTCGAGGACATGGCCGAACTGGCTGCGTAGGCGGGCGTCGTGAGGGGAGAGCTCGACGGCGGACTGGTAGGCATGGATCGACTCTTGGAGCCAATGCGGGTTGTGCGATAGACACTCGCCGAGCAGGGTGTAGTACTCGGGTCGAGGATCGAGATTGACGGCCTGCTGAAGGGTCTGGACCGCGTCGTAGTACCGGGCTTCGGCGACCAGCTTTCGCGCCACGCCGAAGAAGCGCTCTCCCTGATCCTTCTGCTCGGCCCGACGCTGCTCGGCCGTCGGCCTCGGCACGTGCCCCGGTGTCATTCCGGTCGCCATCTGGTAGACCCGGCTACGATCCGGATCGTTGAGGGTCAAATAGGCCTCGGTGGCGCGCTCGAAGAGCAGCTCGAGGGCGGCCCGACTGCTCGACATCCCGAGGTTCGACGCATGACTCGGATGGACGATCCTCGCAAGGTCGCTGTAGGCCTCGTGGATCTCGTCGTCATGTGCCGCCGGCTGCACATTGAGCAGCTCGTAAAACGACATCTCTCCAAGACTCTCCATCAGCGCCTTCAACTTCTCGCGGTGAGCCGACGGTTGGAGGGCAACCGGCTCCCGAGCGAGCGACTCGGCAATGCGGTCCGAGAAGCGACGCGTGATGTCCTGGTCGAGGAATCCCTTGGCGGTGTCCATTCGATTCGCGAAGCCTAGCAGTTTTGCGCTCTCCGGTCTGCCTGTTCGTCGGACGTGGCGCTAGCGGGCCGGTCCGCGGAGGATCATAATATGAGTCGTAAAAACTCAGGTTCTGGGGTATTGACAATACCTTAGCTGTTTCGTATCATATCTGTGTCGCTTCGATAGAGGCGGCTGGATCGACCCCCAAACCGTTAAAGGAGGCTTACCATGACCCGATCCCTCATTCGTTGGAACCCGAAAGACATGATCAACTCGCCGATGAGCAGGCTGTTCGACACCGCCTTCAACGAGTTTCTGTCGCCCACCTCGGCACTCGGCGGCGACCGGAACCTCGAGAGCTGGGCGCCCGCCGTCGACATCTCCGAGGACGACGAGGCGATCCGCTTCTTCGTCGAGATGCCCGGCCTCACCAAGAAGGACGTCGAGATCACTCTCGAGGACCGTACCCTCACCCTTCGCGGTGAGCGCAAGTTCGAGCGCGACGAGGAGCATGTCCAGTACCACCGCATCGAACGCGCCCACGGCGTCTTCTCTCGGACCTTCCAGCTCCCCACCAACGTCAACCCGAGCGAGGCCGACGCGTCGGTCGAGAACGGCGTGCTGACGGTGACGGTGCCCAAGAGCGCCGAGGCGAAGCCCAAGCGAATCGAGATCCGCTGAAGCTCGTTCTCCCCTTCCCCTTCTCGCGGGTCCCGCCTCAATGGCGGGGCCCTTTTTTTGTCCTCGCGGTGACGATCGGTCGTCAGCGAGCGCCGGTCGGGCGCGATACGATTCCCACCATGCGCGCAGCTCGCCTCCGCGACCTCGTCCGAGTCGGTCCCTCTCCCATTCACGGGCGCGGGCTCTTCGCGCGCCAGAAGATCGAGCCGGACATGCTGATCGGGGAGTACGAGGGTCCGGAGACCCGGCGCGACAGCAAGTACGTGCTGTGGGTCGAGGACGGCGAAGAGACGACGGCCCGCCGAGGCGTCGGACCTCTCAAGTACCTCAACCACTCCAAGGAGCCCAACGCTTACTTCGATGGCTTCGAGCTCTATGCGCTGGTCGAGATCGCGGCTGGCGAGGAGATCACCTTCGACTATGGCGAAGACTGGCCCTAGCCCGTCCGCCGGTCGAACTGCGATGCCGCGGACCGCCTTGGCTCTGATCACGATCCTCGCCGGCCCCTCGGCGGCGGCGCCCCTCTGCGACGCGTCCACTGTCCTCACGCTGCTCTCGACCGACAGCCGGGCGGGTGAGTTTCTCTTCGCCATGAGCGGACCGGCAACAGCGGGCGTCGACGGCTGGCTCTTGCGACTCGACGCGATCCACGCCAGCGCTGCGCTTTTTCCCGACGCCTTACGAGGGTCGAGAGTCGGTGCGTCCCACGGACCGGGTCCGTTCATGATGGCGCACCCTTGCGGCGCCGGTTGCCTTCAACCGCTCGCCTGGGAAGGGGACGGCTGGCAACCGCTCGGGCGCACGATCGAGACCCCCAACGACGGCAGCATCCATCTGACGCGAGACGGTAGCGGCAGCGCCTGGCTGACGGCCCACCGCGCTACCGAGCTTCCCGGCGTCGTCGAGGTGCAAGCTTGGAGTCTCGAGGACGAAAGCTGGACGTCGCAGGGGTCTCTTCGGGTCCAGGCGGTCGGAATCCCCGCAGCTCTCCCGGATCCCGATCGAGAGCGGGCGATCCTCGTCGGGACCGGCCGTTTCTCGATCGAGGAACCACCGATCTACTGGCTCTCTTCTCTGCCCTTTCTCGGCGAGTCGGTCGGCGGACAGCTGGTGAGGAGCTCGCAGACGTCGCTCTATCTCGCCCATGACGCCCGCCTCTTCCACTCGTCCGACGGCGGCACCATCTGGCGGAGCGAACGCTGGACGCCGTGGCCTAGCCAAAGCGCATCCATCGAGCTCTGGCGGGCGGGAAGGGACTACTGGCTGGACCGAGCGGTCTCCCTGTCTCTCGGCAGCGCCCCGTTCCTCTGGTTCGACGATCGGATCCGCGATAGCCCCAGCCTTCGCCTGACCCGCCGGCTCGCCGACGGCTCTTGGCTCGAGGAGGCGCGCCTCGAGCGCGGACCGTGTGCTTCCCTCTCGATCGAACATGCACTCGACCTCGCTCCGGGTCGCTGGCTGTTGCTGGGGCCTTGCATCGAAGGGCGGACACCTCCCTCCCTCACCGCGATCGAGGTGCGGGAA
>CALZKB010000095.1 GCA_945787575.1 Thermoanaerobaculia bacterium
GTTACTCGGTACCGCCGCCCTGCGATCCCCGATCGAGAAGTCGAGGCCCATCTCAGCCGCCAGCCCCTCGAGTGCGAGGGCTGTTTCGTTGCGTTGGCGGGGCTTCACCGACCGATTCATAGAGCCCTGTTCTCGAAGGAGATCTACGGCACCGTGGTCGACCAAGCCGTGGTGTCGCCGGACTCGAATCCATCGGTGAAGATCAACACCGGGCCGCGTTCGATGCAGACGTAGGCCGAACCGGTTTCACTGCTGCCAGGAGGCCGGGGAGCGCCGACGACTACGGAGCTGCCGGAGACCGCCACGGAGCCGCCGAAAAGGTCGAGCTCGGCGCCGTCGGAGGCCAGACACTTGTTTGTCTCGTTGACGATACCGGCCCAGCCGCCAGCGGGCTCGATAAACAAATAGGCTGATCCGACCAGGTCGTCGATTGGAGCGCCGACCACCACGGTGCTCTCGGAGACGCTGACGGCAGTGCCGAAGAAGTCGGCTACGCCACCGTCGGAGGCGAGCAGCTTGGCGGCCTCGTCGAGGGTCCCGGACCATCCACCACCGGGCTCGGTGAACACGTAAGCCGAGCCGCTGTCGTCGTCTTGGTGAGCCCCGACGACGACGGTGCCGCCGGAGACGGCAACGGAAGTGCCGAAATAGTCGTCCGCGGCGCCGTCGGAAGCCCCGAGCTTGGCGGCCTCGTTGAGGGTACCGGCCCAGCCGCCGCCCGGCTCGGTGAACACGTAAACCGTATCGCCGAAGACGGGCTCGTCGCCAAAAAAGCCGGTGCCGACGACGACGGTGGCGTCGGAGACGGCGACGGAGGTGGCGAAGAAGTCGCCCGCAGCACCGTCGGAGGCCAGAAGCTTGGCGGCTTCAGTGAGGGTGCCGGCCCAGCCACCGCCCGGCTCCGTGAAGACGTAGGCCGAGCCGCTTTCAGCTCCCTTGTCGTCGTCTTCTGAAGCCCCGACGACAACGGTGCTGCCGGAGACGGCGACGGTGCCGAAAAAATCGGCTGCGGCACCGTCGCAGGCCAGGAGATTGGCAGCCTCGTTGAGGGTGCCGGCCCAGCCGCCGCCCGGCTCCGTGAAGACATAGGCTGAGCCGCTCTCAGCTCCGTTAGCGTCGTCACCGCCGGCTCCGACGACGACGGTGCTGCCGGAGACGGCGACGGAGGCTCCGAAAAAGTCCTCAGCGGCACCGTCGGAGGCCAGGAGCTTGGCAGCCTCGTTGAGGATGCCGGCCCAGCCGCCGCCGGGTTCGGTAAACACGTAGGTGGAACCGCTGGCGTCGCCGTTGTCGTCGTCGCCCGCGGCCCCGACGACGACGGTGCTGGCGGAGACGGCGACGGAGAGGCCGAGGGCGTCCTCACGGAGAGGCCGAGGGCGTCCTCCGCGGCGCCGTCGGAGGCCAGGAGCTTGGCGTCCTGGAAGGTCGGGTCGACGGTGACCGGCCATCGGGCGGTACCAACCTCGGTGCGGATTCCCAGGCGCTGCCCGGTTAGCTCGAGTCGCGCCGGCAACTCGCGCCCCGCAGCGTCGACGGCGAAGAGTCCGCGGTAGAGCAGCCTCGCCTCCGGGAAGTCGAGCGATCGTCCGCCGGCGCCGAGCACCGCAGGGCCGTCAAATCGCGAGCTCGATCACCAATTCGTCAGCCGCCTCGCATCCGGCAGCCGGGGTCGCGATCGTGAAACCCTGCTCGACGCCCAACGGCCCGGCGAAGTACCACTCGGTGAGCCCTTCCCGGCGGATCTCCACTCGATTGGCTTCGGCAGCGGCCCGCCCGCCGACGGCTGGGCGGAACGCCGGCTCACACCCCCAGCCGAGAAGGTGCATCCTCACCGCTTCTTTCGATCCCCTCATTTCGATCCCGTCGCCCGCGACCGATGCGGTGAGCCCCTGAGCCGGGCTGGCGAGGAGAAAGCCGTCACCTTCGCCCTGGGCTCGGTAGCGATCGTCTCTCGCGCCGAGCGCCGCCGATAGGAGCGCCTGGTGGACCTCGCTGAGCTCACCGAGGCTCGTCGTCTCGACCGCCGAGGCCTGAGCTGCAGCTGCCGCAAGGCTTACGAAACCGGTCATCAAGACCATGGTGAGGAGTTTGCTCTTCGTCGGTATATCTCCCGAAATGGGCACGTCCGCTTTCAGGAGAGCCGACATCGACTTGTCCCGGCTGCGGAACGGCCATTGGAGAGGATCGGGCGAGGAGGCGCGACTCGCCTAACTTGCTCGGTCCCCAAGGGGACGCTCCCGACCTTCGGCAGCCCGGCGATCTTGATGGAAGCGAGGACCCGTGGCTTTGCGGCACCGGCTTTTCGCCGGCTTTGCCCTTCCGCGGTCTGTCAGTCGTTTATCAAGAGCGAGTGACAGACGTCAACATGTGGATGGGCAGGCCGCGAGCCGTGCCTACAGGTGGGGCGGTCGCGGCGTCGTCACGACGACGGTTCCTCCGGGCCGAAGCATTGCCGCAGCCGCTTCGGGCTGCGCCAAACGGGCGGCTCGTCGCGGTCCCCTCTCTGGATCCAAATGATGGAATAATCTCGCGCGACGGATCGCGAGCACGCCCTGCGGTGCTCAGGGCCGTCGCGCCGCCAGTCGACTCGAGCTCTCGGAATGGGAGGGATCTTCCAAATGCCAGAACCCAGGGGAAGAGAGGTGAGCGCAAGCCCAGCGGACGAAGGTGTCGAGGATGTCGGACACCCGCGCGGGACGCTCGCCATCGTCATCATCTACGCAATCCTCTTCGCCTTGGGGTGGGTGGCGCTGTACGTGTTCGAGTTCCTGCCTCGCGGCGCCCCGCAGATGTAGGAGGATGACTCGATGAAGGTCGATCTCTACGAGAAGATCTGGATGCTGCTGGCAGCGGGCCTGATCGCCGCCTTTCTCGGAGCCATCGTGTTCGCCGCCGGCTCACAGGCGATGCGTCCGCCCAGTCACATGGAGACCATCGACCCCGCCGCGGTCTACGACGCGCCCGGCTTCTCGAACCCGGGTCTGGTCGAAGAGCCCGATGGCCGGCTGGTCGTTTCGATCGTGGCGGAGATGTTCGTCTTCGATCCCGACGAGATCGAGGTTCCGGCCCGGCGACCGATCACCTTCAGGATCACCTCTCCCGACGTCATTCACGGCTTCGATGTCGTCGGCACCAACGCCAACGCCATGGTGATCCCGGGCTACGTCACCGAGTTCACCATCAGCTTCGAGCCGGGTGAGTACCTCATCGCCTGTCATGAGTACTGCGGCTTGCTGCACCATGACATGCAGGGGGTGTTGATCGCCGAGGAGGAGTCGTCTTGAACCGCAATCACCGCCTCGCGAGCGCCCACCTGGCGGTCGCCATTGCCGCCTTCGCCGTCGCCTCCTGCTTGGGTGTGCTTCAGGCCCTTTCGATCGCCGGAATCGAGCTTCCCGAATGGAGCGAGGAGCTCTTCTACCTCTCGGTGACCGCTCACGGAGTCTTGATGGCGCTCGTCTTCACCACCTTCTTCATCATGGGGCTCGGATACGTGCTGGCTCGAGAATCGCTCGGACGGGTCGTCGGCGAGCGCGCCGGGTGGCTCGGGTTCGTCCTCGCGGTGGGTGGCTCGGTCGCCGCCGCCACGGTCATTTTGCAGGGCAAGGCGACCGTGATCTACACCTTCTACCCACCCCTCCAAGCGCACCCGGCCTTCTACATCGGTGCGACGATCCTGGTGGTGGGCTCCTGGATCTGGGGCGGGGTGCTGCTCGCGAGCTACCGCTCCTGGCGGCGTGAGCATCCTCAGGACCCGGTGCCGCTGCCGGTGCACGGGATGATCACCACCGTGATCGTCTGGTACCTGGCGACCGCCGGCCTGGCGGCGGAAGTGGTCGGCATGCTGATCCCATGGTCGCTGGGCCTGATCGAGACGGTCGATCCGGTGGTGGCCCGCACCTTCTTCTGGTGGTTCGGCCACCCGTTGACCTACTTCTGGCTCATTCCCGCATACGTTCTCTGGTACACGGTCCTGCCGCAGGTGGCCGGCGGGCGCCTTTTCAGCGATCCGCTGGGACGCATGGTCTTCGTGCTGTTCATCCTCTTCTCGACTCCGGTGGGCTTCCACCATCAGTTCGTCGACCCGGGAATCGAGGCCGGCTGGAAGCTCGCCCACACCTTCAGCACCTACGCCATCCTCTATCCCAGCCTGGTGACCGCCTTCACGATCGTCGCCTCGCTCGAAGTCGCCGGCCGGCTGAAGGGCGCCCGCGGGCTCTTCGACTGGATCGCGAAGCTGCCCTGGAAGGACCCCTTCTTCTCGGCGGTGACCCTGGCGATGTTGACGTTCACCGTCGGCGGTTTCGGTGGCGCGATCAACGCCGCCTACGCGATGAACGCGATGGTGCACAACACCGCCTGGATCCAGGGTCACTTCCACCTGACCGTCGGGACCACCGTCGCCCTGAGCTTCATGGGCGCGACCTACTGGCTACTGCCGCGGCTGACGGGCCGCGAGCTGCGGCCGATGGCGCTCGCCCGATTCCAGCCCTACCTTTGGATCCTCGGCATGCTGCTGTTCAGCGGCAGCAACCACGTAGCCGGCCTCATGGGGCTGCCGCGGCGGATCTACGACGTCACTTATTTCGGGGCCGAGCAGGCGCAGAGCTGGATCCCCCTGACCAAGATCGCGGCGGCGGGCGCGGTGCTTCTCTTCTTCAGCGCCTTCGCCTTCGTCTTCGTGGTGGCCGCCACGGTGCTGGCGGGGCGTCGCAGTGAAGCGCCGGCCTTCGAATTCGCCCGGCCTCTCGAGCCGGTGGGCGACCGAGGAATCTGGGATCGTTTTGGGTTGTGGACCGTCGTTGCCGCGGTGCTGGTGGTGATCGCCTACGGCTACCCGCTGTTCCATCTCCTATCCCAGCAGCGGTTCGGATCTCCGGGTTTCTCGCCGTTCTGACGCGGCTCCCGGCGAGAGATCCGAGTCGTGGACCCGCCTGAGCGACGGCGACGGCGGCTTCATCTCCTTGGCGGAGGTCGACTCCGAAGCGAACGACTCCGATCGCCCTGCAAGAAAGGTTGGCATCTCTTCGGGGGCGCTGAGGCTTCAGACCGCGGCAGGAGGGCAATGGCGATCGGCCGACGGACCCGCTGGGGTCTCTTGATAAAATCGAGACGAGTTACTCGGATCGAGACGAGTTACCCGGAGGCTTCCAGATGAGCAAGGTACTGCTGGGCTTCAAACGATACATGGTGCCCGTTCCGTGGTTCGTCTTCACCCGCCTGCTGCAGCGCGATGCGCAGAAGTCCAAGCGCATCCTGGGCAGGCTGGACACAGAGCATCGCAGCGTGCACCACTTCGTAGTGCGCGAGCTGCCCCGCCTTGCCGCACCCATGCCGCCGGAGTCCATCGCCGATGGGCTCGAGCTGGAGGAGTCGCGAGTCATCGCAATCCTCGACGAGCTGGAGCGGCGTCTCATCTTCATCTTCCGACCCGGCGGGCGAGAGGTGGTCTGGGCCTACCCAGTCACCGCCGAGCCCACGCCCCACCGGGTGGCCTTTTCCAGTGGCGAGCGACTCTGGGCCGCCTGAGGGGTCGACGCGTTAGCGACTCCCTTCGTGCAAGGGAGACTCCGAGACGAACCCCTCTCTGTCGATGTCGAGTCGGAGTGCGCGTGTTGCCGAAGGCCGATCCACCTGACCATGCGGCACGACTTGAGCTTCACGCTCGACGACCCCGCGAGCGCTCCGGTCTTCTTCGTGCCGATGGTCGACTTGACCAGGCTGAAGGCGCCCAGCATCGTCGATGATTTCTGACGCAAGTCGGTTTTCTTCTGGTCAGAAGAACACGCCCGCAGGCAACGCAGAGAGAATGGCGGTGTGACCGGTCTATATCTCACCCTAGCCCAGAACGCCTACTTCGCCCCGATCGTGCAGGACACGTCGTTCGATTTCACGCGTGATACCAGGCGGGGCTGATTGACCCGGCACGGAGAGCCACTCTGGGCGCTAGAGCGGAGCGCCAGGGCGGTACCACCCGTTTGGCGATCGGGCGAGGATCATTCGGGTGAAGCGTCGGCTCGGGCCCAAGCCGTAGCGAGAAGCCTGGGCAGTTGGGGGCTGGGTTGGGGCTTCAGTCAGGGAGCCTGATTTGGAGCCTAGAACGTGTAGAGTCAGAGTCCAACCCGCAACCAGGCCGGCAACGCCCACCCAATGGGTCTCGTCGGCCCTAAGGAGGATCGTCATGAAGCACTCGATCATCACGCTGGTCGTCTTGGTGCTCGCTGCGCCGGCGTTTGCCGCCGACCACGAAGTTCGCGCCGGCATCGAGGCCGCCAACGCCGAGCTGGCGGCCGCGGTTCGCGCCGGCGACGCCGAAGCCGCCGGCAGCTGCTACACGGAAGACGCCCAGCTGCTGCCTCCCAACAGCCCCCCGGTGGAAGGCAGGGCGGCGATCGCGGTCTCCTGGCAGGGAATGATGGAAGCCATCAAAGGGCTGGAGCTCGAGACCCTGGAGGTCTTCGGGCAGGGTGATGTCGTGAGCGAAGTAGGCAGCTACAAGCTCCACGGGTCAGACGGTCAGGAGCTGGACCACGGCAAGTACGTGGTGGTGTGGAAGAAGAAGGGCAGCGACTGGAAGCTGCACCGGGACATCTTCAACACCAGCGTGCCGCCGGCGGATCAGTCACCCGACGGGTGAAGCGGACGGGACACGCCCTCAGCCAGGACGAAGTATGCAGCCCAGCTGGCTCTCAGGCATAGCGCAAAGGTGAGGACCCAGAGCGTTGCCTGGTCGGCGACACCAGCGCTTGGAGCACCGTCGTTCCGTGAGCGGACGGTGACCGGGGGGCCGCACGCCGAAGGCCGCGCCGGTCAGTCTCCTTCCCGGCGCACGAGCTCCATCATCTGTCCCGACGACCTGAAGAAACTCCTGGGGCGCAGCGTGCCGGGTTGCGGTGCGGCGATGACGATCGAATCCTCGTCCCAATAGAAGATGCCCTCGCTCGTCATGCCCTCGAAGGAGCACCGGCACTCCTCGATCTCGAAGTCGATCTGAGCCGGCGTCGAGTTGGCTCGGATGACGATGCGTCCTTCGTACCAATCGTCGGTACCACCGTCCGCGCGAAAACGGCGCCCATCGAAGTGGAACTTCCAGAGTTTGGAGCGGGACGCGAAGTCGTAAGCGCGCCAGTCGCCCTGAAGTTTCGATTCCTCCACCGTCAGCGGGCGCTCGGCCTCGGCCCTTTCCTCGACGTGCTCCTCGCGCCGCGGCGCCCCCGGAGATCGGGAAGAGGGGAGCTCCACGACGCGATCCAGAGGAGTGGATTCGGGAGGCATGCGCGCCGGCTTCGAGGCCGTGATGCGGCCGACGTGGTACCAGCCGTGGTGACCGGCAGGACGGCTGGCATCGTCGATCTCGATCGCCCACTGACGCTCGCCGTGGTGCCCGGCGAGGCCGGTGATGCCACAGCTCGGCGCGCAGATCCAGGCGGTACCGCCGCCGTGACCGACGTCGAGCGAGATGAGGTCCGTCCCTGGCAGGCGTT
The DNA here is from genome assembly GCA_945787575.1 of Thermoanaerobaculia bacterium. Classification (GTDB taxonomy): domain Bacteria; phylum Acidobacteriota; class Thermoanaerobaculia; order Multivoradales; family JAHEKO01; genus CALZKB01. Next base: position 7,485 of record CALZKB010000095.1, read on the forward strand.
GACGCAACACGTACGCCATCGGCTCGTAGTCCGCGCTCCCGGGCCCACCGCGAGTGATGCGGCTGTGGCGGTTGCCTGTCAGGACGATCAGCATCGCGTGCGGTGATTCGTCGATGACGCCGGCTAGATGTCGTGCCATGGCGCGCTCTCGCTGCTGGCCGCCTGCCGCGCCGGACGCATCGAAGAGCACCACCTTGACCGATGCGCCGTCGCTTCGCAGGCGCCGCAGACCGTCGATCAGGTCGAACATCGCCCAACTGGCGCGGCCATCCTGATAACCCGCCTGCCACACGGAGCCAGCCAGCAGCTGCTCCCGGTACTCGAGCTCGCCGACGGAGAAGAGGAAGCGATCGAGGTCTCCCTGGCCCCCGGGCATTTGCTCGAGGCCGACGACCACGTGCAAGCCCGCAGCGGCTGCGTGACAGGCTACATCGAGCACGAACGCCGGGCTCTCCACGGTGCCGTGGAGCTCACCGAGCACCAGGACTCGACTCGGTTTCAAGAGGGACCCGAGACCGTCGATCGGCGGGCATTCCTGCGCGGCGATCGGAGCACCGATCGACATGACCATCACGGTGGCGAGCGCTGGGATCAGGAGGATTGTTCGCCGCACGGACGTGCCAGCGTACATGAAGAGTGCGTGGTTTTCGGGGGTGTCCCAAGTGCCCGCTACCGCGCCCCGCTAGAATCCAGAACTCGGGCAACGGAGTCTGCTGACGAGGAACCGCCGTCGGGACTCCTCTCTCCGAGGCGATCCTGCGCAAGGCCCGTGAGCTGGGCCTGGCGGGAGCCACGGTGCTGCGCGGGCTCGCGGGGTTCGGAGCCCACAGCCGGCTCCACACGACCAAGGTCCTGCGCCTCTCCGAGGACTTGCCGATCGTGATCGAGATCGTCGACCGGACCGAGCGGATCGAAGAGCTGCTACCGCACCTCGACGCCATGGTCGGCGAGGGACTGATCACGCTCGAGAAGGTCCACATCATCGCCTACCGCCACGGCAAGCAGACCACCCTTCGTCCCTACTGAGGCCGCCATCCACGGCGCGGGCTCAATCCCCCGGCGGCCGGGTGGAGGAGCCTTCTTCGGCGATTTGCGAGGCCGTCCACAGCGTTGACTCGCCGGGCCGGTTCCAGAGCAGCTCACCGAAGTGATCTTGGGCGCCGAGGGTGGGTGCATTCGCCACGGGCAGCGGGCGAGGCGGAGGGGCGTCTCCATCCTGATCGCCACCCGGTGTCGTGCAGAGGCAACGGTTGAAGCCCACCGATTCGGGCATCGTCCCCTCGGGGCAGTTGAAGGCCCAGCAGCCCTGACCCCGGGGGGGTGCGCCGGTCGGCATCTTGCACTGGCAGTTCTCGTCGAGCTCAGCCCCATCGGCGCACAGGACCAGCGAGCGGCAGTGCGAGCCGGAGTGCACCTGGGCCGTCGCCAGGCCCAGACAAGACGGCTCTTCGATGCCCTCGTCGCCGTCCGGCCGGGGATAGGCCTTGCGCGGGTCCACTCCCCGCTCGCGCGCGAAGATCGAGTCCCAGAACTCACGGTTCGTTCGGCCGTCCAACATCCGGAGATCGGCGAGCTCGCGGCAGGCCGGGTTGTGCGGATCGAAGCCGCCATCGAATCCGGGCGTCGTGGTGCCGCCGCCCGCTCCCGGTGCGGGGCTCGGGGTGGTCTCGGTCGTCGTGTTGCCGTCGGCGTCCACGGTGGTCGTCGTTGTCGTCTTGCTGCCGTCGGCATTGGTGGTCTCGACGGTAGTGGTCGTGTTGCCCTGCGAGTCTGTGCTGCTCTTGACGACGGTCTTCGCGGTCTCTTTGCTTCCGTCGGGGTACGTCGTCGTCGAGGTGGTGACGTACTTGTACTCGCTGCTTCCGTCTTCGTTCACGGTGTCCTCGGACTGCCATCTCGTTTCGGTCACGCTGCCGTCCGAGTTCTCCACCTCCGTGATCCCTTCCATCTCGATCGTCGAGTCCTCTCGTTGCGCTCCAGCGGATCCGCCTGAAGACGCGTTGACCTGCTCGATGACCTTGTCCTCGGCCTCCCCCGGAGTCTCACCGATGCCGTGGTAGTGCTTGCCCTCCTTGCCCTCTCCGACCGTGACGAACGCATGATGCGCCGTGCCCCCGGGCTCGTCGTAGCTCCAGCGGTGAATCTGCCCCGGGTTGGTCCCGGCCGACTCGGACCCGCCCGCCAGGGGATGCCCGGATCCCGTACCGAAGCAGTCCAGGACCAGCTTCGTGATCCTGCCGAGGTCCTCCAGGTCCTCCTTCTTGCCGTCGAAGCAGCCGGAGCTGGTGAAGCCGTCGAGGGGATCGATACCGAGGCTGCCGGCCCCGGGCATCGCGCCACCCTGCTCGCAGAGCTCGCGCAGACGCTCCAGCTGCTCCCGCGACAAGGTCGCCAAGGCCGGAGAAAGGGCGTCCCCGGCTTCATCGCCGGTGGCGGTCGTAGCGAGCTCGTCGCACAACGTCTCGAGCCCCAGCCCGCCGCCGGACACACCGTCCAGCAAGCAGCGCGCCTGGCGTACCAGCTCCGTTAGCGCGGTTTGGCCGTGCTGATTGGGGCGCGAGGGCAAGTCGCAGAGGGCTCGTCGGATCCGAGGCTGCTCGAAGAGCGCGGCTTGATCGAGGCTGGCGGCGCCGTCGCTTGCCGCGGCCTGCTGCAGGACCAGCCTGACCGCCTCACTGCGCACCTGACGGCGGACCCGGCTGTTCCAGCGCGCGACCGGCTGGTCGATCTGTGGAGCCGGCTCCTGGGCGAAGCGGAGGTTTTTCGCCAGCTGGCCAGCGTTGTCGGCTCTCAGCTCGGCGACGTCGGAGTCGTCGCTCGACGCGGCGCAGTCCTGGTAGGTCAGCCACAGGGTCTCGAGGCCGTCGAAGCCTTCTCTGGCCCCGTTGGTGATGAGCGCCTCCTGACGGGTCACACAGGCTTCGGGTTCGAGGTGCCGCGCCTCCTGGATGCGAGTCGCCACGGCTGCCTGATAGGAAGCGGCATCGCCCGCCCGGTACGCGGCGTGAATGGTCTCGTCGTCAGGAAGCGGGGGAGCGCAGGCGCCGACCACCGCGATCACAGCCAGGGCGGCCAAGGCCAGGACCCCGCTGGATCGCGCGCGAGCCCGGAGAGGCCAGGCCGGTCGCCGAAGGGTCGGGTCAAGCGAGGTGTCGGGAGTCTTGCCGTAGTCGGCTAGTTGCGGCATCTTGGATCCTCCTAGTGGCTTCATCCGTAATCGATGGCTCTTCGCTCTGTTCCAAACCCTACGCACCTCTGCTGGAGAGTCTTGTCACGACGGCAGGATTCGTTACGAGGCGGCGCCTCCGTTTGAAGGTGCGGCTGTCCTCGCTGCCGCCGGTTCGACGACTGACCCGTTAGGAGCTACTGGAGATGAACCCGATTGTATACAGACGGAGACTGCGCGCCGAATCTTCCACTGTTTCCCAGAGACCTCGAGAAAGAGTGGGGCCTCTCCCGCTGTGGAATACTCCGAGCGTCAAATCATGCGCGGCTCCAGGAATCAGAGCGCTGCTGTATTCGTGGCGTTGGCGATGCCGGTGTCTGCCTGGGCCGCGGCTGCCGAGCCGCTCGCCGGGATCACCGAGCGGATCGACACGATCTTCGCCGACTACGACTCGACGAGGACCCCCGGCTGTTCGCTCGGCGTGATCCGGAAAGGCGAGCTGACCCTCGCCCGCGGCTACGGCCTGGCGAGCCTCGACCACGGCGTGCCGCTCGGGCCGGCGAGTGTCTTTCGCATCGCCTCGACCTCGAAGCAGTTCACCGCCTTCTCGATCCAGCTCCTGGTTGACCGCGGCAAGGTCGATCTGGACGCCGACATCCGGAGCTATCTCCCCGAGCTGCCGGCGTACGAGCCGCCGGTGACCGTGCGTCATCTGCTCAACCACACGAGCGGTTATCGCGACTACCTGGAGCTCAATTACCTGGCCGGCTCGCGGAACGACGACTTCTACACCGACGGCGAGGTCCTCGATCTGCTCTCGCGCCAGAAGGAGCTCAATTTCACTCCCGGCTCCGAGTATCTGTACAGCAACTCCGGTTACTTCCTGCTCGGTCAGATCGTCCTGCGCGCCGCCGGCAAGACGCTGCGGGAGTTCGCCGCCGAGGAGATCTTCGGGCCGCTCGAGATGCGGCAGACCCACTTTCACGACGATCACCGGGAGATCGTGCCGGGGCGCGCGGTCGGCTATTCGCCGGCCGACGACGGCGGTTTCGAGATCGATCTGACGACCCTCGAGATGATCGGCGACGGCGGCGTCTTCACCAGCGTCGAGGACCTCGCCCGCTGGGACGCCAACTTCTACGAGTCGCGGGTCGGCACGCGGGCAACCATCGACCGGATGCTCGAGCAGGGGGTGCTCACCGACGGCGAAAGGATCGACTACGCCTCCGGACTTCTGGTCGGCGACTACCGCGGTCTTCGCAAGGTCTCGCACGGCGGCGCCTTCGTCGGCTATCGGGCGCAGCTCATCCGATTTCCCGATCAGCGGCTGTCGGTGATCTGTCTTTGCAACCGCGGCGACGCCAACCCGTCGAGCCTGGCGCAGAAGGTCGCCGATCTCTATCTGGCCGAGCAGCTTTCGGCGACCGGCGACGAGCAGTCGGAGGCCGGCTCCGAGCCGACGATCGAGCTTCCCGCGGAAGCGCTCGACGCCTTCGCGGGCGCCTACCGGCGGCAGGGGAGCCTGCGCGTGATCCACGTCGAGCGCGAGGAAGGCGCCCTGGCGGTGGCGCTGTCGAGCGAGGCGAGGTTCGAGATGAAGCCGGCGGCTCCCGATCGATTCGTCGGCGAAGCGTTCGGTACGCCGTTCGAGGTCGTCTTCACCGACGCCGGTGCGGTCTCCTATTGGGGCGTGGAGCGCGACGAGGAGATCTACGAGAAGATCGAGCTGGCGCAACCGAGCGTCGAGAGCGTGGCCCGGCTCGCCGGCGACTACCGCTGTGACGAGTTGACGACCACGGTACGCCTGAGCGCCGAGGGGACGAGTCTTCGGCTGGCGCACGAGAATCCCCACAAAGACCAGCCCGAGAAGCCGTTCGTGCCGACCCTGCCGAACACCTTCGACAGCGACGGGCTGACCATCCAGGTCGACGAGGGGGACGACGGCGCGACGGCCGGCATCCGCCTGGGTGTAGGGCGGGTGCGCAACATCCAGTGTGTGCCGGTTCCGTAGAGCGTGACGGGCCGTAAGAGTTGGAGCGAATGCGCCGCCGCTACCACAGCAGGCTGATCTGAATGGGCTGGCTCTGGCCCATGGCGACTCCGTCCACGAGGACCGTTGTCTGCGCAACGACCCAGTAGGTCGTGTTGTAAGAGGTCGGCACGAGATTCAGGGCGTAGTAGGGGATCGGCTTGATGAACAACGAGCTCAGATCCGCGAACCCCTCCAAGACAATCGAGTCCGAGCCCGTCGCGATCTGGTCCCCGACCGCCCGATAGTGGGATTCCTGGGGATTCGCGAACAGCCAGCTGCCGTCCGGAAACGAGAAGTAGACGACCAGTTGAACCGTGGAAGCCCGGTTCAGCGTCAAACGACCGCTCGCGAAGAACTGCAGGCCGGGGCCTGACGCTGCGCCTCCGTAATGTGGGACCGTCGGGCGATGCTCATACGTGACGTCGAACGAGGAAACCCCGCTTACGCTCGCCCTTTTCGAGTCAAAGTCCGCTCCTCCATCGGGAGCGTCTGCGATCCAACTGCCGGTGGGCGAATCTCCTGATCCATCGGCTTCGGTTCCGACGCGCCCGGCTCTGGAGGGCGAACTGGGATCGTAGCCACTCTGCTCGGCCGCGCTCCACCAACCGCTCTTGGCCGCCGCAACGCGGGCCTGGCTGCGCGGATACGATTCACCCTCACGGAACCCCTGGAAGACGGCGACTGCAGCCTCCTCCGTGGCTCCCAGCCGGAACAGCACCGCTCCGGCGAACTTGTCCGCCTCGAGCTCCTGCTGCTTTCTCCGCTCGGGATCGATGAGTTCCAAATGGCCGTTGGCGTGATGGGCAACCTCGTGCGCCAGGATGGCTCGGGCCGTCCAGAAGCTCTTGCTCCTCTCCTCGAGATTGCGCACGAAATCCTCGTTATAGAGGATCAAGCGCTGACGCGACAGCGGGTCGAGATAGGCGGCTGCGTTCTCGACATCGGCGGCCTTCAGCACAATCCCGCTCGTACCGAGCTCGACGGTCCTCAAGATCTCGAGAAGCGTCTCCTCTGCGGCCTTCGTCGGCTCGAAGGAGAAGATCTCGTCAGGTACCGGACCAGCCTCGCGAGAGGAGAATCCCGATCTGCACGAGGTCGAGATGATGGCGCAACGAATGGCGATGGAATGAACCGCCGGCGAGAGAGATCAAGTCTCGTGCTGGCGGCTTGGTTGGGGCTGTTCGCTATATCGCCAATCCATTCGCAGGAGCGGCTCCGCATCGAGAAGGCCTACTTTTGCGCGACCGGATCCGGCGCTCCAACTCTCGGAACTCCTCTTCCGAAAAGTCGGGGATTCTCGCAACCAGATCTGGCGCTCCGGGCTCGGCCCCCGCGACTCCCGCCCAGCGAGGTCCTCCGGCGACGACCGCGCCGTAGAGAACCTTCGCTCGGGTGGTCGATAGCCCAGCCGCAATCAAGCCGTCGTAGAACATCCGATGGACCGCCTTGCCAGGGTCGCTCCTTGGTGGCGCAATAGTAGTCGTGCACCACAGAAGCGCGGCGGTAGTCGCCCACGAAGGGCGGGCCGACAGCGGTCCAGAAGGCTCGGGGAATCGAAGCTCCGTTGATCACTGCGCCGGCCGGAACCGTCCAGGACACGGACCGCTTATCGTGAAAGGAGAACTCTTCCAGCAGCCGCATGTCTCGATCTGGGCCGGAACCATCCTCGATCCACTCGACCACCACCCGCCCCTCGAACGAACCGCCATCCTGAGCGAGTGCTGGCAGCGCCGAACTCAGCGAGCAGGCGCAGACAGCGGCCCAAAGGGCACCCCGTCGAAAAGCAGTCACGACTCTTTCCCGAAGCACAAGCCTATGCATCGAATTTAGCACGTAGATGCCGGTGGCTTCTAAGGCTACTGGGCCGGCGCTTCGTGGTCGGGCTAGCCGGGCGATCGAGTGAAAGCTCGGGCGCTTGGCAGGAAGCTCCTGCGCTGAGTCGGCTGATATCCTACCGGCGCAACACTTCACAGTAGATGAGCGAGCGCAGGGAGATTCGAATGGCATTCGGAGGACGGCTGCGAGGCTGGCGACGTGTTGTCGCGCTGGCCGTGTGCGCACTGGCCTTGGGGACCCTGGTGGCCGGGACGGTGGCGTGCACGGGCGTTTCTGAGCCAGCGACAACACCGCCACCACCACCGCCGCCGCCACCACCACC
>CALZKB010000096.1 GCA_945787575.1 Thermoanaerobaculia bacterium
GGTCGAGCGCGGCCTCGATCGCCTGACGGAGATGATCCGCTCCACGGACAGCCCTACTTCGCGAACCCGGTGACCACGTAGCTCCCCGAGCGCTCGACGCGCTTCAAGCCGATGATCCCCTTGCGCTGCGCCTCCGTGAGGAGGTCCGAGAACGAGCCGTAGCCGTAGGTGCTCTCGTTGAACGACGGACGCTTGCGCTTCATGGTCTGCTTGATCATCGAGCCCCAGAGGACCTCCTTGTTCTCGCGCATCAGCGCCAGCATGGCGTCCGACATCAGGCCGAAGACCTCGGATTCCTGGGGCGTCAGATGGTCGAGGTGGGGGCCCCGGTGGGCGGCGCGCCAGACGTCCTCGTAGAACAGGAACTCGTCGCAGTTGTCGATCAGGAGGTTCGACGAGGAGTCGCGGACGCCGATGCCGATGACGTACTTGTTGTTCTCCTTGAGCTTCGACACCAGGGGCGAGAAGTCGCTGTCGCCGGAGACCACGGCGAAGGTGTCGAGGTGCTCCTTGGAGTAGCAGAGGTCCATCGCGTCGACCACCATCTTGATGTCGGCGCTGTTCTTGCCCGAGTAGTACTTCTGGGGGATGTCGATCAGCTCGATGGCGGCCTCGTGGAAGGGACGTTTGAACTCGCTGTAGCGCTCCCAGTCGGCGTAGGCCTTCTTGACGATGATCTTGCCCTTCTCGAGCAGCCGCTCGAGCACGAGGCTGAGCTCGAACTTCTTGATGTCGGAGTCCCGGACGCCGAGCGCCACGTTCTCCAAGTCGCAAAAGAGCGCGATGCGGCTCTCGTCTTGGTTATTCACAGAACTTCCCCCTGCATCGGAGAGAACGACCTCTTCATGATGCATGATCTCGACTTTGGGCGGGTCGCTGCGGCGCCGCGCCTGACGCTTCGCCGGCTCCCGACGTTTGCGGGCTCCGCCGTTGTCGGAGCTCGCCTTGTCGGCGGCTCGCTCCTCGTCTGCCGAGTCGGTCTTCGACTTCGGCTCATCTTCTTCTTTGCGCGACCGGTCTCGGGCGGCCCTTTCCTCGGGCTGCGCCTCCGGCTCGGCTTTCTCTGCTTCGACTTCCTCCTCGCTGGACGCTTCTTCTTCCGGCGCACTCTCTGCGTCGTCGTCCGCGGGCGGTCGTAGCCACCAAGGTCTCATAGTTGCAATAAACCTAACGCCTGTTCAGTTGGATTGACACGGGTTCCGAGAGCGCCGGCGGTGGGACGCGCGACGTGCGGATAGCACTCGGGTTCCGTTGCGGAGAGCTAGTGTATCATCCCGGTCTCTGATCCAACGGATGCCCGGCGGCCTCGAGAGCCCCGGCTCGATTCCTAGAGGAGACGCTCGATGTCGGACGCCAACAGAGCCCCGCTGCCTCCGCCGCTGGTCGGCCCCGAGGTCACCCTCGCAGAGATCACCGTCAAGGGCCTGATCCTCGGCGCCGTGTTGTCGATGATCCTGGCGGCCGCCAACGCCTACATCGGCCTCCTGGTGGGACTCACCGTCTCGGCCTCGATTCCGGCGGCGGCGGTGTCGATGGGAGTCCTGCGCGGCTTCCGACGCTCCAACATCCTCGAGAACAACCTGGTCCAGACGTCGGCCTCCGCCGGGGAGTCGTTGGTCGCTGGCATCATCTTCACTATCCCCGCGCTGGTCATCATGGGCGCCTGGGACGGCTACAAGTACTGGACGTTGGTGGCGATCGCGATCACCGGCGGCATCCTCGGCGTCGCCTTCACGATTCCGCTGCGCCGCGCCCTGATCGTCGAAAGCCGCCTCAGGTTCCCCGAAGGCGTCGCCACCGCGGAGGTCCTCAAGACCGGCGGCATCCAAACCGGCGAGGGCATCGAGCGCTCCAAGGACGACGCCGCGGCGCAGGGCTTTCGCCGCCTGCTGCAGGCCGCCGGTCTCGGTGCGGTCTTCAAGCTCGTAGAGTCCGGCTTGGGCTGGCTCGCCGGCGGCGTTGCCGGGACCCGTGCGCTCGCCGGCGGCAAGCTGCTGCTCACCGGCAACGTCACCTTGAGCCCGGCACTGATCGGCGTCGGCTACATCGTCGGTCTCAACATCGCCGTTCTCGTCTTCCTCGGCGGCGTCATCGGCACGATCGTCGGCGTACCGCTCAACTGGGCCTTCAACAGCCACAACGTCATGGTCGGAGCCGGCATCGACCCCGCCAGCGCCTGGGGAGATCTCACCACCGGCGAGTGGGGCGCGCTGGCCGGCCAAGCCTGGCAGGACTGCCGGCGTATCGGCGTCGGCGCGATGATCATCGGCGGGGTCTGGTCGCTGATCTCGCTGCTCAAACCGCTGCTCGCCGGTGTCAAGGCGAGTCTGGCTGCCTACCGAGCGAGCAGGACGGGCGCCGAAGCGGGTCTGCCGCGAACCGAGCTCGACACCCCGATCAACTTCGTCGGCCTAGTCGCCATCGCCGGCATGGTGCCGGTCTTCAGCATCTTCTACTACGTCCTCGGCGACTACCCGAACAAGCTCCTGATCTCCGCCGTCATGACCGTTCTGATGCTGTTCTTCGGCTTCATCTTCAGCTCGGTCGCGGGCTACATGGCGGGGCTGGTGGGGAGCTCCAACAACCCGATCTCGGGGGTCACCATCGCCACGGTCATCATCTCCGCCCTCATCCTGCTGCAGTTGATGGGCAACCAGGGTCTGGCCGCCACCTTGGGACCGATCGCCGTCATCTACCTCGCCGGTCTGATCTGCTCGGCGGCGGCGATCGCCGGCGACAACATGCAGGACCTGAAGTGCGGCCACATCGTCGGTGCCACGCCGTGGCGTCAACAGATCTACCAGGTGGTCGGCGTCGTCGCCGCGGCGATGGTCATTCCCTGGGTCCTGCGCGTCCTCGACGCCGGCCGCGGTATCGGCCGGGTGGTCCAAGAGGGGGTGGCGCCGCTCGCCGCGCCGCAGGCCGCGCTGATGGAGAGCCTGGCCAGCGGCATTTTCGGCGCCGGCATCAACTGGCGCTTCATCTTCATCGGCTTCGTTCTCGCGGTGGCGCTGATCGTCCTCGACAAGATCCAAGAGAGCCGCGGATCGAGCTTCCGCTTTCCGGTCCTGGCGGTCGCCGTCGGCGTCTACCTGCCGCTCGGTCTTTCGGTGCCGATCTTCATCGGCGGCCTCATCGCCTACAAGGTCGGCAGGCATTCGGGGACGGCCGAGGTCAAGCAGGCGCGCGAGAACTCCGGCCTGCTCGTCGCTTCCGGCCTCATCACGGGCGAGGCGCTGATGGGCGTGCTGGTCTCGGTCGCCGCGGTGCTGTTGGTCAATGCCGGCCGCAGCCTGCCGCTGTTCCCCATCGCTCCGGCAGGAATCCTCGGGGTGATCGGTCTCGCCTTCGTCATCGTCTACCAGTACCGGCGGACGATGAGCGCCCGTTAACCGGTCGGGGCGGTAGACGGCGTGGGTGCCCGAGTCGCGGTTCTCGTCTCCGGCGCGTCCGGCATGCGGCTACCGGTGCGGGTGCTCGCCGCCTTGGCTTCCCACGCCGAGGTCGATCGGCTTCATCTCGTCGTTTCGGCAGGCGCCAGCCAGGTGCTCGCCCACGAGCTGGCCCGTGATCGCACCGGCGCGGAGCACCTGATCACCGCGGCCGAGGTCGCAATCGCCAACCGCGAGAAGATCGTCGTTCACCGCGACAGCGAGTTCGACGCCGCGATCGCCTCCGGCTCCTACACGTTGACCGGCACGGTGATCGTGCCTTGCAGCGCCGCAACCCTCGGGGCGCTCGCCACCGGCACCGGCCGGACGCTCATTCATCGCGCCGGCGCCGTCGCTCTCAAGGAGCGCTGGCCGCTGGTGGTCGGCTTCCGCGAGACGCCGTTCACCACCGTCCACCTCGAGAACATGCGGCAACTGACCTACGCCGGCGCCGTCATCCTCCCCCCGATCCCCGCCTTCTACGTCGGCGGCGAGGACTTCGACCGCTTCCTCGACCACTACGCCCTGCGGGTGATGGATCAGCTGGGGATCGCGGCCCAAGGCGACGACGGGCTTCGCTGGCGGTAGCGCAGCGCTTCGATCTCGACGCGGGCGTCGTTGAAGCAGGCGGCGTCGCCCACCACCTGGGCATCGTCGGGGCACAGAGCCGTCGAGGTCGCGCCGTTGAGCGACGACCGTCGCCACGCTCCCTTCGGCATCGAGACGACCCCGGGGCGAACCGAATCGTCGACCCGAGCCACGCAGTGCACCTCGCCGATGGCGTTGAAGACCCGCACCCGGTCGCCGCTCGCCAATCCTCGGCCATGGGCATCCTCGGGATGAATCGTCATCGTCAGCCGGTCGACGCTGGTTTCACCGAACATGCTGGTCACCAGCCTCGAGCTCGCCGGAGTCACCAGAGCCAGCGGGTAGTCGTCGTCCGGAGCCTGCCAGGCGAAGGGCTGCGGACCGAGTGCGTCGGGGGTCAGATGCACCTTGCCATCGACCGTCCGCGGACGGACGCTGTCGAACTGAATCGGCGTCGCGCCGCCGAAGTCGTAGCGATCGCGGCCACCGGTCGCTACCGCCGTCGCGGCCCGACGCCCGTCGAGCTCGAGCGCCGCCGTCGCGCGCTCGAGGATCTCGGCGTCCGACCACGCGAACGCGGCGTCTCCGAAGCCCAGCCGCTGCCCGAGGGCACCGAACAGCTGCATGTTGGTCCGCGCCTCGCCGGCCGGCGCCACGACCGGACGGAGGCCGCCTGCCACGTATTCGCCATAGCTGACCTTGAGGTCGGTTCCCTCCAAGAAGGTCGCGGCCGGCAGCACGAGATCGGCCCAGCGCGCGGTGTCGGTCATCACCTGGTCGTGAACCACGGTGTAGAGATCGTCGCGACCGAGGCCGCGCTCGAGCACCCCCTGCCGCGGGACGGTAGCGACCGGGTTGGCATTGTAGACGAAGAGCACCTTGACCGGCGGTTCCAACGGCTCGCCGCTCTCGGGATCGAGCTGACGTGCCAGCTGGGTCATGTTGAGCCGGCGGGTCCGCCAGTCGAGCGAGCCGATCACCGCCGCCGGGTCGAAGCGCGAGCCCCCGTTGTTGCTCAGCGTGTAGCCGCCCCCCCGCACGCCGAACTTGCCGAGCAGCGCCGGAATTGCCAGCACCGCAGCGACCGCCTGGCCGCCGTTGCGGTTGCGCTCGAGCCCCCAACCGCAGCGCACGACGGCGGGCGAGCTCTCAGCCAACCGCTTCGCGAGCTCACGGATCGCGTCCGCCTCTACGCCGCAGACCGCCGCGGCCCGCGCGAGCGGCCAGCCGGCGGCACGCTTCAGGAGGGTCTCCGCACCGGTCGTGGACGCGGCCAGAAAGCGCTCGTCGAGCGCTCCCTCGCGGCGCCACCAGTTGATCATCGCCAGCGCTAGCGGCAGGTCCTGGCCCGGCAGCACCGGCAGGTGGAGGTCGATCTCGGGAGCTCCGAAGTTCCGCCGCGGATCGATGGCCGCGATGAAGGCGCCGCGGCGCTTGGCCTCGCGTAGCTGCGGCACGAGATGAATGTTCGACCCCTTCGGATTGGCGCCCCAGATCACGATGCACTGGGCGCGGGGGTAGTCCTCGAAGGCGACGCCCGGCATCTTGCCGTACATCCCGAGGGCGACCTCGGTGGCAGGCACTGCGCAGATCGTCTTGGCGAGACGCGAGGCGCCGAGCCGGGCGAAGAGGAGGTCGTCGATCAACTCGTCTGTAAGCAGTCCATTCGACCCGCCGTAATGGTACGGGAGGATCGACTCACCACCCCAGCGGTCTCGCGCCTCGCCGAGGCGTCCGCTCAGCTCGTCGAGCGCCGCGTCCCAGGAGATCGGCTCGAAATCACCGCCCCCCTTGGCGCCCCTCCGGCGCAGAGGCGTGAGGATGCGATCACGGTGATAGAGCCGCCGGTCGAAACCGGCGACCTTGCCGCAGATGAACTCGGTGCCGGCCGACCTGTCCGGACCGACCGATCGGACACGACCGTCCTCGATCTCGACCTCGAGCGCACAACCGTCCGGGCAGTCGAGCACACAGGTCGTCGTCGCCTTGGCGGCGGGCATGCGGGCGACTCTAGCAGGCCGAAGAGACGGCCCCGGGGGACAACCCGAGCGCCCTACAGCCCCAACTGCCCCGACTCGAGCTCGAGCAGCCAGCGCTTGGTCTCGATGCCGCCGCCGAAGCCGGTCAGCGAACCGTCGGCGCCGATCACCCGATGGCAGGGCGTCACCAGGCAGACTGGATTGGTCGCGTTCGCCCGGCCGACGGCGCGCGAGGCGCCCTTGCGGCGGAGCTTGGCAGCCACCTCTCCGTAGCTGGTGGTCTCGCCATAGGGAATCTCTCGAACGGAGCGCCAGACGCGGTGCTGGAACTCACTGCCGGGCGGACGGATCGGCAGCTCGAACTCCCGCCGCTTGCCGGCGAAGTACTCGTCGAGCTGCTTCTTGACCGGCCGCAACCGTTCATCGCTCCAGCTGACCTCCCCGAGGCCGGCGATCAGTTCCTCGCTCGTCCGGTCGTTGGCAAAGACGAGCAGGACGAGGGCGCCGTCTTCGTCGACGGCGGCGTAGACGTCGTCCACCGGAGTGAGGATTCGAGAGGCATAGACGGTCATGCGGCGGCTCCTTCGATCTTGGATGAGTCACTGGTGTGAAGGGAGTTCCAAAGATGCGCAGTGGCCAAGCTACGATGGGGCGACATCGATCGCATCAACTCGCGAGTCGCATCCCGACCGGGGGGCTCGGGCATCTCGTGAAGACTTCGCAGCGCCTTCACCAGGCCGGCATCGCCGACCGGCACACAGTCGGCGAAACCACAGGCGCGCATCAGGACGTACTGCAAGGTCCATTCGCCGATTCCGCGGCGGACCTCGAGCCGGCGGGCGGCGCGCGAGGCAGCGAGGGCGGGCAGCTGTTCGAGCCTACTCCGATCGGCCGCCGCCCACCGCGCGACGTCGATGACGTACTCCGCCTTGCGCCGGGAGAACTGCCGCGCCGTCAGGTCGCCGTAGTCGAGGCGCGCTACCTCGGCCGGAGTCGGATGGGGACGCGGCCCGTCCGCCGGCGAACAGAGAGCGACCAACTGCCGCCGCAGGCGATAGGCGAAGGCGAGGTTGACCTGCTGACCGACGATCGCCCAGACGAGTCCCTCGAACACCGTCGGAGTCTGAGGCAGCCGCAGGCCGCGCTGACGGCGCACGACCGGCCGCCAGAGAGGATCGCGCAACGCCCGGCGCTCGAACCCGGCGACGTCCGACTGGAGACCGAGCCAGCGCCAGACGCGATGGTGGAGGTCACGCATTCCGTGCGCCGGCAGCGGCTTGTCCCCGACCAGCCGGCAGCGGAGTCGGTCATCGCGCTGCTCCAGAGCGACGACGACCGAGCGCCGTCCGATCCGAAGGCCGCGCCACGCTCGACCCGCTTCGACCCTTTCGGTAGCCTGCTCGACGTCGCGACCGAGGTAGCGCCAGGTTGCGACCGCGCGAAAGTCCGGCGGCAGCTGTAGCACCCACTCCTTGCTCCCCGCCATCCGCCGGTAGGCGCCGGGGGTCAGTCCCGTCGCCCGCACAAAGTTGTCGTGGAAGGCGGACTCGCTCTCATAGCCCGCCGTCAGACCGACGTCGAGGATGTTCCATTTCGAGGCGAGCAGCTCCTCCTTGGCTCGGTCCACCCGCGCCGCCTGCAGCAGAGCGGCCGGGCTCGAGTGGTAGTGCCGGCGCATCAGGCGATGCAGCTTCGATCGGCTGCAGCCGAGCGACCGCGCCAGGGAGTCGACGTCGACGAACTCCTCCGGCGCCTCGCGGACTCGTTCGACGAGCCGCTCGAGCGCTTCGAGATCCGGGTCGCGCCGCTGATAGTGCAGCTCCGGCCGGCAACGGCGGCACGCGCGCAAGCCCGCCTCCGCCGCCGCTTCCGGCGAGTAGAAGAACCTGACGTTCTCCGGGTTGGGCCGGCGTGCCGGGCACGATGGTAGACAGAAGATCCCGGTCGACAGCACACCGAGCAGAAAGCGGCCGTCGTAGTGCCGATCGCGGGCGGCCGCGAGATCGAGCATCTTCTGCCGAGTGAATCCCACGGACGCAATGCTAGGCGATCCTCCGCCGGCTGTCCTCCGGATTCGTGCCGTCAAATTCGGATCGTCACGAGCCCGCTGCTACTTCGACACTCGAACCGCCTCGAGTGCCCGATCGAGCCGCGGAGCGGCCCGCGGCCAGTGGAACCGCCGCAGGCGCTCGGCGAGCGGCGTCACCTCCCCCCTCAAGACGGCGCGGTCGGTAGCGGCCAGCCGTTCGAGCGCGATCGCGAGCTCGCCCGCGCTACCGTCGTAGAAGAAGCGTGCATGTTGCGGGTACGCCTCCACCTCGAGCACCTCCGGATAGGCGAGCCGGCGCGGCACCAGAGGCCAGGCGCCGGCGCTCGCCGCTTCGACCGCGGCCAGCCCGAAGAACTCGTGAATCGCCGTCGACACGAAAACGTCCGCCTCGGCGAGAACTTGGGCGTAGACGCCGGCGTCCTCGACGAAGCCCCAATGAGCGAGCACCGGCTCCAGATCTCGATGAGCCGCCGCGAAAGCGGACGGAGTCTCCTCGAACTGTTCACCGAGAACCGAGAGCTGGAAGTCAACGCCGCGCTCGAGCAGCCGCCGCGCGGCGTCGAACAGCACCTCCGGCGCCTTGTCGAACTCCCAGCGGGCGGCCCACACCACCCGCAACGGACCGGGGGCCCGCGGCGGCAATTCCGCGGTCTCTTCGACCGCTGGCGACAGCACTCGGGAACGCCCTCGAATCCGCTCGACGAGGTCGAACTGCCGGTGATCGGGCATCTTCTTCAGGAAGGGCGGGATCGCCGCCAGAAATTCGTCGCGATGGAAGGCCGAGTTGAACCACGCCTCGTCGGCCGCCAGCGCACTCGTGATATTGGTCATCCCGAACTGGTAGTCGCGCTCCTTCTCGAAACGCACCGGGTAGGTGAGCTGATTCTCGTGGAAGTAGACCACCGCCGGCAGCTCCCGAACGGCGCGCGGCGCCAGCGCCTTCCACTCGGCAAAGTTCAGCATGTCGGAGGCGAAGACGGCGTCCCATTCCGCCGCCGCCTCTTCCACCGACTCCTCGACCGCCCGCGCGAAGGTCAGGGCGCTGTGCCGCATCCGCCACTTCCACTTGCGTGCCGGCAACGTGCGCAGATCCCAGTCGTGCACCGAGTGCCGGATCCAGCCGTCGAGGAAGCTCTTGTGGCTACCGCCGTAGTACGACTCGAAGGCGAGGATCCTCATCGGCGCACTCTACGCCGATCCGATGGTGAGTCCGACCTGAGCACAACGTCTCTCCCGCGGCCGGCGCCGAGTCGCGGGCAGATCGCGCTTGACCTGAGCAAGCGGGTCCGATACCTTCTGCCAGCCGATCGGACGGCACGACCATGAGACGAATCACATCAACTCTGGCAATCGCGCTCCTGGCGCTCTCGTTCGCCCCCTCGAGCTCGGCTCAGGAGACGGGCGACGACCTGCGCCAGGAGGTCGAGGCGTTGAAGCAAGGGCAGCAGCAGATCCAGCAGCAGCTGGAGGAGATCCGCAAGCTGATCGCGGCTCGGCCTGCAGCCCCCGCCCGGCCTTCGGGTCCCAACGTCGCCGGCAAGGTGTTCGATCTCGCGGACAATCCGTTCAAGGGTGAATCGACGGCGAAGCTCACGCTGGTCGACTTCACCGACTATCAGTGACCGTACTGTTCCCGGCACGTCCGTGAGACGTTCCCGCAGCTGAAAACAGAGTACCTCGACACCGGCAAGCTGAAGTACGCGCTGCTCGACCTGCCGCTCGAGAGCATTCACCCCCTGGCGTTCAAAGCGGCGGTGGCGGCGGACTGCGCCGGCGATCAGGGGCGGTACTGGGAGATGCACGAACGGCTGTTCGCCAATCAGCGAGCGCTCGAGCCGTGGAGCGCCCACGCGGAGGCGATCGGGCTCGATGTCGCGGCCTTCGACGCCTGTCTCGAGAGTGACAAGTTCACCGCCGCTGTCCGTCGCGACATGGCCGAGGCGGCCAAGGCCGGCGCCACCGGCACCCCGAGCTTCGTCCTGGGGATCACCGATAGCGACGATCCCAGCAAGGTCGAGGGCCTGACCTTCATTCGCGGCGCTCAGCCATTCGCCGCCTTCAAGGCCCAGATCGACAACGCGCTCGCCGACCTCGAGTCTGGCGACTAGCTGATCCGCGCCTCTCTCAAGTCCGGAGAGACCCGGTCCCCCTGTGGCAAGACAACATTGCCTCGGGAGTGAGAAGAGTGTAGTGTCGCGCGGTTCTAATCCGAACAAGCCGCCGAAGTTCCGGGCGGGTGTTCTTTCGCCGTAGCGCCGGCACCCCGGCGTGGCGAAATTAAGCCGAAGGAGCTACGTCCATGTCGAGATCGTCCAGCCACCGTTCAGCCCGCACCGCATCGACATCCTCGCCGACATTGCCTCGCGCCCTGTCACTCGCCCTCTTGGCAGTGCTCGGCGCCGGGGTACTACCCGCCGTCGAGGTGCCCGAGCGCTCGGGTGTCGGTGAGAGGGGATTTCGACATCCCGACCTCGAGATCAGCACCATCTTGCGGCTGCCGGCCGAACTGCCAGCGGGCGACGCCAGCTCCCTCGCCGTCGCCGATCTCGCGGCCTTGGGCATGCCCGCGGACCGCGGACGGCTCGATGTCCGCGGCGGCCGGTGGGGCGCCATCACGCCCAGCCAGCCGCTCGTGCCGGGCAGCGGCATCGGCAACGAGCTGACCTGGGAGAGTCTCGGCCGTCCGGCGCCGGCGGATGACGCGGCGCTGCGCGGCGCCGTCGGCACCGCCTTTCGCGGCTATGTGAAGAACAACGCCGTGGCGCTGCGGATCGACGTCGGCGAGCTGGCCGGCAACGGACTCGTTACCGTGCACGGCGGCGGGACGGTCGCGCAAGTCTACGTCCCGCGAGTCGTCGGCGGCGTCCCGGTTCGCGGCAGCTATCTGACCGCGGTGATCAACCACGGCAATCTGGTGCTCTTCGGCGCCAACAACTGGGGCGACGTCGACGTCTCCACGGCTCCCAGAGTGTCGGCGCAGGCAGCGCTGGCGACGGTCCAGGCTCACGTCGACCCGTTCACCATCACCGGTTCCTGGGGGAAGACCGAGCTGATCCTCGTGCCCACCGCTCGGGGCGACGAGCTCAAGCAGGTTCGGCTCGGCCGCGGCTACGGCCATCGCCTGGCCTGGGTGATCCGTCCGAGCTTCGCCGACGATCTCGCCCACTGGGAGGCGCTCGTCGACGCCCACTCGGGCGAGCTCGCCTCCTTCGAGGACACCAACCAGTACGCCGAGGTCAAGGGCGGCGTCTATCCGGTGTCGAACGACGGCATCGTCCCCGACGGCGTCGAGCAGGCCGGCTGGCCGATGCCCTTCGACATCATCTCGACCACCGCCGGCACCGTGACCGCCGACAGCGGCGGCAACTTCACCGCCGCCGCCGGCAACCGGACCTCCAACCTCGCGGGCCAGTACGTCCGCATCAGCGACAACTGCGGCGCGATCTCGCTGACCACGACCGGCGATCTCGACTTCGGCACGTCGGGGGGCGACGATTGCGTCACCCCGGGCTTCGGCGGCGCCGGCAACACCCACGCCTCGCGCACCGGCTTCCACGAGCTCAACCGCATCATCGAGATGGCGCGCGGGCAGCTGCCCGGCAACACCTGGCTCACCCAGCAGCTGACCTCCAACATGAACATCAATCTCACCTGCAACGCCTTCTGGAACGGCTCGACGGTGAACTTCTACCGCTCCGGCGGCGGCTGCGCCAACACCGGCGAGCTCGCCGGCGTGTTCGACCACGAGTGGGGTCACGGCATGGACGACAACGACGCCGTGCCGACGATCGCTTCTCCCTCCGGCGAGGGCATCGCCGACATCTACACCGCGCTGCGGCTCAACGACTCATGTATCGGCCGCAACTTCCAAAGCACCGTATGCACGGGCAACGGCGATCCTTGCCTCACCTGCACCGGAGTGCGTGACATCGACTATCTCAAGCGCCAGTCCGGCCAGCCCCACGACTACAGCTGGTCGAACGCCAACTGCGGCGGCAGCGTCCACTGCGTCGGCGGCGTCTACTCCGAGGCCGTATGGTCGCTGTGGAAGCGGAAGTTGCAGTCGGCGCCCTACAACTACGACAACAACACCGCCCACGAGATCGTCAACCGGCTGACCTACATCGGCGCCGGCAACACCGCTATTTGGTTCTCGGGCGGCCCGCCGAACGGCGGCTGCGCCGCCGGCAGCGGCTACATGAACTACCTGGCCGCCGATGATGACAACGGCAACCTCGTCGACGGCACACCGCACATGACGGCGATCTTCCAAGCGTTCGACGACCAGGAGATCGCCTGTGGCACCCCGACGGTGCAGGACGCCGGCTGCTCTGGCACGCCGACCGCCCCGCCGGTGGTGACCGCCACTCCCTCCGACAAGTCGGCGAGCCTGTCGTGGGGCGCGGTGGCCGGCGCCACCAGCTACGAGGTCTTCCGCACCGACGGCGTCTTCGCCTGCGACTTCGGCAAGACCAAGGTCGGCGAGACCACCGGCACGACCTTCAACGACTCCGGGCTGCAGAACGGCCGCGACTACTCTTACGTCGTGCTTCCGATCGGCCCCGCCGATTCCTGCTTCGGCCCCGCCTCGGCCTGCACCACGGTGGCGCCGGCAGCCGGCCCCAACCTCGCAATCGACAGCGGCTCGGCACAGCTCGCGATCACCGGCGGTGACGGCGATGTGTACCTCGACAACTGCGAGGACGGCACGATGACTTTCGATGTCGTCAATACCGGCCTCGGCTCCCTGACCAACGTCCGCATGCTCGCCGTTACGCCGTCCAACCCAGGGGTCACGGTCTCGACCAGCTTCCCATCGCAGATCGCGCCGTCGACCCTGGCCGAGGGAGCGACCGGCAGCGGTACCTTTTCGTTCACGGCCGGCGGCCTGGCACCCGGCGAGACCCTGACCTTTCAGGTCGAGGTGACCGCCGACGAGCTGGCGTCCTCGCGGCTCGCCGATCTGACGGTGGCGTCGACGGAGACCGATCTCAGCCCCCCCGCCTCGCAGACGTACTCGTTCGAGTCGGACCCCGAAGGCTGGACGACGGTCCAGGGCACTTTCGTCCGCAGCTCGGCCGGCGGCGGTGCCGGCGGCACCACCTGGTACGAGCAGTCGTCGGCCAACCTCGACAACCAGTGTGACCAGATCCAGTCGCCGGTCATGGTGCTCTCGGCGACTTCGACGTTGACACTCTCCAATCAGTTCGACATCGAGCCCTTCT
The DNA here is from genome assembly GCA_945787575.1 of Thermoanaerobaculia bacterium. GTDB lineage: Bacteria > Acidobacteriota > Thermoanaerobaculia > Multivoradales > JAHEKO01 > CALZKB01. The sequence goes on from CALZKB010000096.1 coordinate 13,274, forward strand.
ACGTCCCGGGCGGGGTCTGGTACGACCGCGCCAACATCGGCGTCACCGAGGTCGCCACGGGTACCCGGACGCCGGTCAGTCCAGACGGCGGCCGTCTCTACAACGCCTCGGGCCCCAACGGCAACTGCGGCACCACCGGTCAGGGTGGCTGGGCCGACA
>CALZKB010000097.1 GCA_945787575.1 Thermoanaerobaculia bacterium
CTTGCTGATCCGGGGGAGGTCCCCGCAGGTGCCCTGGTCGAGATCAAGGAGACCGAGTTAGGGGTGTTCCTTGCGCAGGTACGACTCAGCTCGGCGAAGGCGGCCGAGCGCCGAGCCGGAGGCGCCGGCAAGGCAGCGGGTCGGCTACTCGAGACCGAGAACCTCGACCTCAAGGCGGCCGAGGCCGAAGTCAAGGCCGCCAAGGCGAACAAGGACATCGAGAGGCTGGCCACCGCAGAGGCCGCGCTGACATCCGCGGAGAGGGACAAGACAGCGGCGAAGCAGTTCCCTAAACGGAAAGAGCACGAGCGAGAAGCACGTCAGGCCGAGGATAAGGTTGCCGCGATCGCACTCGATCTTGCCGAAGCCCGGCGCGATCTCGTCCGTGCCGAGCTTCTGGCTCGTAACCAGGTCCCGGCCGCCAGCAAGTACGACATCTCGGACCTCGCGAAGACCGTTCGCAAGCGGCAAACGGAATACGAGAGCGCCAACCGGAAGGCCGGGACGAAAGCCGTCGAGTTCGAGAAGCTCGAGCAAGAGTGGATTCTTCTGGCTCGGGCAGCGGGTGTGCCGGCGGAAGGTTCGGTGGAGTGAGCTAGACGCCCAGCTTGCGCTCACCAGTCGCCGAAGCAGATGAGTCGGCGACGGCCGGAGCGGAAGGCCGGTCGGATGCTCCGCGAGGTGGGCGGCCGGGTAACTGGCAGAACATCGGCGAGGTGGTCGAGGAACTTCCTCTTGAGATCCCGCGGGCGCCTGTAGTCGTGATTCAATTGCTTCCGGGGCCAGGTGCAGCGGGCGTTACCCGGGCAAGCTTCACCTGCCCCAGTCCGAATCTCGTCGGATGAGCAGGGTGCTTTCCAGGCCGTCGATGCCGGACAATGTGGGCTCGTCTGGGTAGGCGGATCGGCCGCGCCGCCGAGAGCAGGTCGGGGGATTCCGAATCGGAGATTGCGATGAGTGAAAAGCCATGGGAAACAATGATCGACCTGGCGCGCAAGGCGTCGCGCGAGCGCTTGGAGGAGTACGTCGATTCGCTGTCGAGCGCCGATACCGCATGGGCCATCGAACGACTCGACGTCGAAGAGCGCCGCGAGGTTCTGGCGGCGATGGCTCCCGAGGCGGCGGCCGAGCTCATCGAGGAGGTTCCCGACGCGCAGTCCGCCGAGCTGATCGAGTCGCTCGAAACCGCGGAAGCCGCCGCCATTCTCAACGTGCTGCCGAGCGCCGATCAGGCCGACCTGATCGCCGAGCTCGAGGATCCCCAGGCCGAAGCGGTGCTGGCCGCGATGGATCCGGAGGAGGCTCGGGGGGCACGGCTCTTGGGTCAGTATCCGCCGGATGTCGCCGGCGGGATCATGGTCACCGAGTTCCTGGCCTTCCCGGAGGACCGCGCGATCGGGGAGGTACTCGACGAACTGCGCCGCAATGCCATGCAGTACTCGGACTACGACGTGCAATACGTTTACATCACGTCGGCGGCCGGAGAACTGGTGGGCGTCTTGCGGCTGCGTGACGTCGTGCTCGCCGGCGCCGAGCGCAAGGTGACCGAGGTCATGCTCTCGAGCCCCTTGTCGGTGAGAATCGATACTCCGCTTCAGAGCTTGGTGGAGTTTTTCAACGATCACGCCTTCTTCGGCGTGCCCGTCGTGCTGGAGGACGGTCGGCTGGTCGGGGTCGTCAAGCGATCCGCGACCAGGCAAGCCATGACCGAGCAGGAAGTCGGGGATCATCTCAAGGTTGTGGGTATCGTAGGCGGGGAGGAGCTGCGCAGCATGTCGACGCTGATCCGTTCGCGGCGACGGCTCTCTTGGCTGAGCGTCAACATCCTGCTCAATATCGCCGCGGCGAGTGTCATCGCTCTATACCAGGACACGCTAGCCCAGGTGATTGCGCTCGCCGTCTTCCTGCCGATCATCTCCGACATGAGCGGCTGTTCGGGCAATCAGGCCGTGGCGGTCAGCATGCGCGAGCTTTCCCTCGGGGTGGTCAAGCCGTTCGAGGTGCTCCACGTCGCCGCCAAGGAAGGAATCGTAGGGGTGGTCAACGGTATGGTCCTGGGTGTCTTGCTCTCTCTCGCTGGTTTGCTTTATACGGGTAATCCGTACCTCGGCGCCGTGGTCGGGGCGGCTCTTGCGATGAACACGGTGGTTGCGGTGCTCATCGGCGGCACCGTGCCGCTTCTGCTGCGCAGTCGGGGCTTGGATCCGGCACTGGCCTCCGGGCCGATCCTCACCACGGTCACCGACATGTGCGGTTTCTTCCTGACCCTGAGCATGGCTTCGTTGCTGCTCGAGCGTCTGGCAGCTTGAGCGTTCGAGCATCTCAGCCCTCGCTCAGGCGTATTTCAAGACGATCGTCTCGAAGAGGTCCCCGACATCCTACCCGCCGCCTGAAGGCTCACCGCCAGCTCCGGGGCGCTGGTGCCGAAGGCCACCACGGTGAGGCCGATCACCAACGGCGTAATGGCGAAGGCCCTCGCCAGGCGTGAGGCGCCGCGCACCAGAAACTCCGCTCCAGCTAGCGGGAGGACGAATCCCGCGAGCAGCAATGTTACGGTCGTCCGCCCGGCTCGGATTTCGCGGACTCGTCGGCTCTGCTGGGGCGTGGAGTCGCGCGTCTCGCGATGCCCTGAAGGAGACGACCGAGGATGTCGGCGCCGGTCACGATGCGCCGCGAAGTATCGGTCCAGAAGACGATGACATCCCGGTCGACGACGCGATCGCCCGCATGCTCGGCTTCAACAACGAACTGATCGAGAACGCCGTCCAGGGTCGCTTCCGGCTCGGTGACGACGATGGGCCGATGGCAGTAACGATAGACGTCGACGGTCGAGTTCCCAGACAGCACTTCGCGCAGGTAACGGTCGGTCTCGAGAACCATCCTCGGCTGGTCGGCCTCGTCGGTGATGATGGCCCACTTGAAGTGGATTCCGTCAATCGCATCGACAAACTCCTTGCCGCCAGGCTCGTCCGGACCGGGAACAAACGGCAGATCGAGCTTGGCCGGAAAGGAGAAGACCGTCTCCGAGGCGATCTCGACGCCCTCCTCTGCGATCAGCCGGTCATCGAGATTGAGAAAGTTGAGAGCGCCGCGCCCTTCGGTGACGCCGATCTCCGAGTCGGCTTCGCGAATGTGCCTCTGGAGAACGATCTCCATGTCGCGCTCGCGCAAGAAGGTCGGACCCTCCGGGCCAATCCACGCGTCCAGAATGAGCGCAGTCGGCTTGGCGAAAATGAACAGGGCCACCTGGTAGAAACGGATCACCGGCGCCAGGAGCGCTCCGACGCGAATTCCGTGCCGGGAGAAGTAGGCCTGGGGAAAGATCTCTCCGAACAGGGTGATCCCGACGGTGCTGAAGGCGAAGGCGCCCACCCCCGCCAAAACCGACTCGCTGAGGAGAGCGAGAAGCACGTTGACGCTGACGTTGCCCCAGAGGATCGTGCACAGCAGGAAGTTCGCGTCCTCGCGTAGGCGCAGGACTCTCTGCGCCGCGTTGTTGCCGCTCTCCGCTTCCGCTTCGAGGCGCAGCCTGCCGACTGAGAAAAAGCCGAGGTTGAGCCCCGAGAACATCGCCGACTGCGAGAGGCAGAAGGCGATTCCGAGCCACGTCAATACCGGTGGCGAGAAGAGCTCTTTCAGCGAGGCAACGCTGAGCGCAAGGCCGGAACTCGGTATCAGTTCCTGGAGGGCGCAGAGAACCGCCACCGAAGGCAAAGTCTGAAAACTCACGGCACAACCATTGTATGGGAGGAGAGACGCTGTTTGACCTCGGATACGCTCGCCGCGGTCGAAGGCATGGCGGTACCGGCGCTGGTGTTCGTGGCGGTCAATCAGGGAAGCCCCGAGAACCTGCGGGGCTGGGCCATCCAGGCGGCGACCGATATCGCGTTCGCGCTCGGCATTCTGAAGCTCGTGGGCCCGCGCGTGCCTCACTAGAGGAAGTTATTCTTTACAGCGAAGGCGATCATCGATGACCTGGGCGCGATCGTGATATCGGTCGCCGGCGCTCAGAAGCGCTTCTTTGAGCTCGCGCGCCTCCTGCGCCTTGCTACTACTGACACCGCACGATTGATCTTCCCCGACCGCAGAGCCGCCTGCCTCGAGCCGGGCTGCGAGGCGAGCTTCTTGGTGCTCGAGGGGAATCCGCTGGAGGACTTCTCCCGGATTCGGGCCATCCGACTCCGAGTCAAGGACGGCGAGCCGCTCGCGGCGGAGGAGATCCACGGCGGCTGAGCTGCCGCAAATGCGCCACGTCCGGCGGTGTGATAGAGAAGGTGCATCCGAGGTTTTTTCGCGAGATACTGAATACAGAATCTGATGGTAGCCTTCCGTATCTTCTTTACGAGGTGAGACCATGCCTGCGTTTTCGATCTCGACGGTTCTTCAGCTGGCAGTGGCTCTAGGGCTGCTGAATGTGTGGCTAGTGCGCGCGGGATCGACGACCTCTTATCGAGGAGGAAGCGCCCGGTCGCTCAAGGAGGAGTTCGCCGCGTACGGCTTGCCGGACTTCTTCTTCTACCTCGTCGGGGCGCTCAAGATCGGTTCGGCGATCGCGCTGATCGCGGGCATCTGGAACGAGTCGTTCGTCCTGCCGGCGGCGGCAGTGGTCGCGCTGCTGATGGTGGGTGCGCTGGTAATGCACGCCAAGGTGAAGGATCCACCAATGAAGTCACTCCCGGCGTTCCTCATGCTGATCATGAGCGCGAGCTTGTGCGCTTTGGCTCTGACGTGAGCCGCCGTCGAATCCTCGCCGGGAATGCCCGAGGGACCTGAGATCCGGCGCGCCGCCGATCGCGTCGCCGCTGCCGTCGAAGGGCGGGTCGCTGACGAGGTGTTCTTTGCCTTCGAGGAGCTCAAGCCCTTCGAGCCGGTGCTGACGGGTCGCCGGGTAGACGAAGTGACCACCCGCGGCAAGGGCATGCTGACCCGCTTCGAAGGCGGCCTGAGCGTGTTCACGCACAATCAGCTCTACGGTCGCTGGTATGTGATGCGAAACGGTCGTCTACCCAAGACGGGCCGGCAGCTGCGCTTCGCGATCGGAGCCGGCGACCACCGGGCCCTGCTGTACTCGGCGTCGGAGATCGAGGTTCTCGATGCGAAGACCGAACGAGAGCATCCTTTCTTGAGCCGACTGGGACCGGACGTCCTGTCACAGGCGCCCACGGTGGAAGAGCTTGCCGCCCGCCTGGGTGAAGCGCGATTCCGAAGCCGGCAGCTTGGGGCGCTGCTTCTCGATCAGGGCTTCGTGGCCGGGCTTGGCAACTATCTGCGCGCCGAGATTCTCTTCGAGGCTCGCATCCACCCGAGGCGGCGCGCGCGGGACTGCGCGGACGACGAGCTGACGCGGCTTGCCAGATCGATCCTCGCTCTCACCAAGCGGACGTATCGCACGCTAGGTATCACGCTGTCGCCTGCGCGCGCTGCCGAGCTCAAGGCCGCCGGCGCCAAGCGATCCGAGTATCGGTTTTGGGTCTACGGCCGCGCAAACGCTGCCTGCCGGGTTTGCGAGAAGACTCTGCGAGCAGAGGGTATCGGCGGACGCAAGTGCTTCTGGTGTCCGACCTGCCAGCCTGCTGAAGCCACCGGGCGAAGAAGGAGGTCGAGCTCGTGATGGGTGGGGTTGTCCTTCGATCTGCATCGGGCGCACGATGGCCGCGGTTCGTTCCGAGGCTGGCATCGGTGAGCGCCTTCTTGTTCGTTGCCGCCTGCTCGACGACGCCACGCGGCCAACCAGAGGAGAATTGGATGGAGTACCTAGAGACAGTTCGACTGCTGGAGGAGGCCGGCGCACCGCTCGAGGAGGGCGGTGAGGAGGAGCGGAGGGCAATCGAGCATTTTCAGAGCCTGCTGAGCGATTTCAAAGCGCCCGACTTCGGTGAACGCATCCGTGAGGTCTATTCAGAGGACGTGTTCTTCAACGATACGATCAAGACCGTGCACGGGGCCGAAGACGTTCAGGAGTACCTGACGGCGACCGGCGAGGCGATCGACGAGGGCACCGTCGAGTTTCTCGACCTCGTTGCCGACAGCGGCAACTACTACTTCCGCTGGGCGATGACGATTCGCTTCAAGCGATTCGCGCGCGGCGAGGACAAACGCTCAGTCGGGATGACCCACGTGCGTTTCGATTCAGCAGGCAAGGTGGTCCTGCATCAGGACTTCTGGGATTCGGCCGGAGGCCTGTTCGAGCACGTGCCGGCCTTGGGCTGGATGCTGCGACGCGCCAAGAAGAGGCTCTGACGGAGCGATTCCCTTGCGTTCGGTTACCGTTTTGCTGGTCTTCTTGGTCGCCGCCTTCTCGGCAGCCGCGCTGGGCGCGCTGTTCCCGCCTGGACCGTGGTACGCCGACCTCGTCAAGCCGGGCTGGACGCCACCGGGCTGGCTGTTCGGACCGGTCTGGACAGTGCTCTATATATTGATCGGGATCTCTGGCTGGCTGTTGTGGAAGACCCGTGACGAGGCGAGACAGCTCTCGTGCTGTGGGGAGTGCAGCTTCTGCTGAACGCCCTCAGGTCCTGGATCTTCTTCGGCCTACGGGCACCCGGGGTGGCGCTCGTCGAGATCGCCGCCCTGCTGATCGTCATTGCCGCAACGGTGGCGGCAGCGTTTCGGACGTGCCGGCCTGCCGCTTGGCTTCTCGTTCCGTATCTGGTGTGGGTCGGCTTCGCAAGCGTATTGAACGCTGCGATCTGGCATCTGAACTGACGTCTCGTAGAGGCCAGTCGCACTGTCATGAACGCGCCGCGTCCCTCGCACTTCGGTTCGCGGCCGGCCGCTTCGCGTTCGAGCGCCGTGAGGCCCTCCTGGTAAAGACGTCGAACCGGTCGGCCGTTCGCATAGACTTACCGGGCCGTGCCTGCGAAGCAACGACGCTCCGGTCCTGGACGGAATCCAAGCGATGAGTTGGTTCGCGAGCTGGTGTCTGAGCTCGGTAGAGCCTTCGATCTTTCGAAAGCGCTGGGAGGGCAGACCCTGAGGGAGGCCGTCGAGAGCCGGATACGCTCGCTGGAGCTCGGGGGAATTCCCGAGTGGGGCACCGACGGCTCGCTCACTCAGCTCGCGAAGAAGGAATCAGGCGCGCTCGACTTCTACTATCGGCCCCATCTGTTTCCCGACATGGACCCGGCGCTGCGTCTTGGTCATCGGCTCCAATTCGATCTGCTCCCGCGCCACCTGCCGGAGGAAAGTCCCCTGCGGATCGCGGCCGTACTCGAGTCGTACTGCCACTTGAGTGGTGACCTACTGGGTTGGCGGCTGGAGGATGAAGAGCTCTTTCTGTGGATCGCCGACGTCTCCGGGCACGGCGTGCGCGCGGGCCTGGCGGCTGCGACCCTGTATTTCTTGATCGACAGCATCGAGAAGGGGCTGCCGCCAGGGGTTTTCGCGCAGCGCGTCAACGAGGGGATGCTGGCGGTGAGGAATCCCGACGACTCGAGTGCCTTGTTCGCGACCGCGGTCTGGCTCCGGGCCGGAGCCGATGGGCGGATCCGCTATGCATCCTCTGGTCACAACCCGATGCTGTTGCTGCATTCATCGGGCGAGGTCGAGTATCTGGAGTCCACCGGCACGCCTGTCGGGCTCTTGCCACGCCAGACCTGCAACGAGAGGCGGTTCCAGCTCGCCGAGGGCGACGCGCTGTGTCTTTTCACGGATGGGCTGGTCGAAGCAGCAAGCCCGAGCGATCAAGAGTTCGGAACGCAACGGCTCGCCGACCTCTGGCACGGTCGCACCGAATCCCCCATGGCTTTGACTCGCTCGATCTACTGGGCTGTCCGAGAGCATCAGGCCACCAGTCTCCTCGAAGACGACTTGACCTTCATCGTGGTCGAGCGGTCGGCTGGAGACTGAGAGCCAATCTGGATCCCAGGGCGATCAAACCAGGCAGATGACGCTGCTTTTGATCCACGCCGGCGCCACCTTGGCCATGGTCGGTTTGATCTGGTTCGTACAGGTGGTCCACTAGCCGCTCTTCGACCTCGCCTCGGAGCGACGTTTCGATCGTTTTGCGGCCGAGCACCAGCGCCGGACCTCTTTGGTGGTGGTGCCGTTGATGATCACCGAGCTAGGGACGGCACTGGCCCTTCTGGTGGTTCCGCCTCTCGGTTTGGGCCGCGGTCTGCTGTGGCTTGGACTGCTTCTCTTGGCGTTGATCTGGCTCTCCACGGCTGTCCTCCTGGTCCCGCTCCATCGGCGCTTGAGCGGTGGGCGAGATCTACCCGCGGTCCGCCGGCTGGTGGCGTGCAACTGGCTGCGAACCGTTGCGTGGAGTGGCCGGGGCTGGCTGGCTCTCGCTCTGCTCGCGGAAGCCGTGCGATGACCTAAGCGTCCTTCGGAGAATCGTCTCGTCTTTCGGGCGCACTCGGTCGAAGCTTGGTTACTGGGCGCAACTTGATCGGGTCACGTCCCGTCAATTGGTGTACGAGAGGCCACTGTTCGAGAGCCGCGGCGGCGGGGGCCCCAGTAAGAATGTTGCTTGAAACTTCTCGACATCACTTCCGTATTAACTAACCGGTTGGATAGTATCTGCCGGGGACGATTTCAAGATGGACGGCACGACGGCAATCCGAGACCCGGAGAGAACTCGGGAGGCTCTGAAGACAGCGGCGCGCGAGGTGTTCGCTGAGTACGGGTTCGAAGGAGCGAAGACGCGAGAGATCGGGGCGAGAGCCGAGTTGAACAAGGCGATGATCAACTACCACTTCGGAGGCAAACAAGGCCTATTCACCGAAGTGCTTCTGGAAGACATCCGCGAGGCCCGCTCGCGGCTCTCCCGCGGCGTGGCGTCCACTGGCTCCTCGACCGAGAAGCTTGCGGCTTTTGTCGAGGCCCTGGGGCGGCTCTCCGAAGAGAGGCCGCTTTTCTTGAAGATCCTCTCTCGCGAGCTAATCGACGCCGGGCGGCATCTCGAGCTTCAGGTGGAGGAGGAGTTCTTTGGCTTCTTCGGCCTGGTCCAGGAGGTGCTCGACCGCGGCATCGAAAGCGGCGAGTTCCGTTTGGTGGATCCTCATGCGACCCACATCAGCCTTGTCGGTGGCCTGGTGTGGTTTGCGCTCACCGCGCCGTTGCGCGAGCGCCTGGCGCGAGAGGGTCGCTTGCCGGCGCCCAGCCCCACCTGGTCATCGTATGTCGAGCACTATCGCGAGCTCATATTGACGGGGCTCGCGCCGTCCGCTTCGGATTCATGAGAACTGGAGGAACCGAATGAACAGAGCCAACGTGAGATGGACTGATCTGGTGATGATACTCGTCGTGTTCGTTGTCGCTGCCTCGCCCGCCTTGTCCGAAGAGAATGCCCTAGAAACTGCCGAGAAAGCCATCGAGGAGAACTCGGTTCGAGGGATGCTCGAACGCTACGTCGACGACTACACACACGATCCGACTTTGGCGGCGCCGCTGACGTTTGGGGTCCAGATCGGTGAAGACTGGTGGAGCGTGACAGCCGAGTCAGGGGACGAGGGACCGCCGCATCGCGTCGCCCTGGCCACGGGAGCCCCGGGAACACCGAGCTTCTACTTCAAGGTGGACAGCGACACACTGGGGAAGATGGACAGCGGCGAGATGAGCCCGGGAACAGCGCTCTCGGGGAGCCGGGCCGAGCGTCTAATGAGCGTCGACGGCACGGAGGGGTTCCAACCGGGGCCGGACGGGATGTCGACGATCTTCAGCACTGCGTTTCACTTCTGGAAGCGCGGCAACCCGGAGATCTTCCGCTTTGGCGAAATGGCGACGCTGCCGCGCCACGGGGCGCAGGTCGGCATCCTCTTCTACCAACCGGGGTTCCCTAGTGCCTGGGTGAGCATCGAGCCGGGCCAGCACGCGAACGCCGAGGCGGATGACCAGACGAATCCGTTTCCCTCGATGCTGATCTGGGTCGAGGGCCGCGGCAAGGCGCGGATCGGGGGTCGGGAAGTAGATATGGAGGGCGGCGAGACGGTGATGATTCCTGCCGGCGTTCGGCACGAGTTCTGGAATCCGTTCGACGAGCCGTTTCAGGGCTTCATGCTGGCCTTTGGCGAAGGAGCATAGGCACCTCGATTCGTACGGCGCCGCCGGACGGGGACAGAAGGGTCCCGCGACGCAAGCGGCTCTCCCAACTGGTGAAGACCTCTGGCTACCGTGCACCGTCAGTCCCGGTCGGAAGCACCTCGAGGGTGTTTTCGATCCGCTCCAGGTGTGCCTTCTCGACTTCGGGCCAGCGCGCGGCATTGGCGCCGTCTTCCTGGAGCTCTGCTGCAGTTGAGCCGTGTCGAGCGAGATCGTCCATGAAGATGATCATGAGTTCCTTGCTGCGGGAGGCGTCGGTCAGGTAAACCAGGCGCGCGTAAGCAACCTCACTTGGATACGAATAGCCTTTGCTGGCGAGGAATTGTCGCGCCATCGCGCCGTCGGTCCCACGCCGTCGCTTCCTATTAGGGTCGAACGCGAAGACTTCCGTATCGGTCTGAAACACATAGTCGCCCAGCGTCACTTGCAGAGGCGAATCGTCATAGTTGTAGGTGTAGGGTTTGTTCGGCAGGTAGGCCTCGTACTGCACCCAATAGACACTCATGAGCTTGTCGTCAGCGGTGGTCTCGACGAAGAAATGCTGCTCGGTATCGGCAACGCCATAGAGAATGAACTTCTGACCGCCGATATATCGATAGGCCGGATCAAAGCGCAGTGTGGCGGCCGGAGCGTGATCCGAAGTGAGATCGTTGCCTGAAACGGTGCGGGCAAGGCCCGTGGATTCGGGCTCAGTCGTGAAGCGGCCACGATCACGGAAGTACCAGTGCGCCAGTGCCCCGCCCGCGACCGCAACGACGGCGACGATGAGGATTATTCTCTTCATAGCGGGCAGCCTCCACGGGGCGAGCAGGCTGCGATCGTTTTGATCTGGCATCCCTCTCTGTGCCGTCTTACAGGACAGAGCACGGGAAAGTTTCGTATCGGGGGGAGAGATCTGAAGGCGGGAGAGGTGCTCGATCCTCCGGCGAGCCCTTCAAGCTGGCAACACGTGGCCGACTCGGCCAGGCTCACTACCTGATTCACGGCTACTTCGGCGTCGACTTCGATCTGGTCTGGGACGTCGTGGTCAACAAGGTCCCTCTCCTGGGATCTCGAATCCGCGAACTGCTGGACGAGAGCGAGTAGCTCGTCCGTCCAAAGAAAAAGGGGGCCGGACCCGAAGGCAGACCGGCCGCCACCAACTCGCTGGTTGCCCGCGCCACGGCCGCGACGTACTTGCCTTGGTTCTTCCATGGCACCGTCGTGCCGCGTGGCCCGTCGCACGGGGCGAGCTGCTAGACGGTGCAGCCGTTGGCCGGGAACTTCTCGTGCATTCGGGTGTTATAGAGGACAATGAGCCGCAACATCCTTCACGAAGAGAGCGCCTGTGGCACTCGGTAGGAAATACGCGAAGACAGTTCTCCTGATCCTGGCCAGTCTGTGGGCCTTCGGTGATTCGGCGGTCGCTCGGCAGCAAATCGTCCCGGGCGGAGGCTCACAAGGGCGGAGTGCTGCGGGTGCCATTCAGCGGTTTTTCGAGGCTCTGAACGGAGAAGACATCGATCAGATGCTGGTCTTCTATGAGACGGGCGTGACGCCAGAGTTCCGGGCCAGGAAGAGCTGGGATGAGGACCGCGCGATGTACGAGCGTCTCCGCAGCGATCTTGGGCCACTCTCTGTTCGCGGCCTGCGGCGGACGTCTCCAGGCGAGGCGGATGCCACCGTGTATTCGGAGAAGCGTTCGAAGAGCGTGAAGTTTGTTTTCGAGATCGAAGACGGAAGGATCGCCGGTTTCAGCGTCCAGCCGAGTGGCGATTTGGAAGCGGGAGGCGAGTTCGCCCTCCCGGCCGGAGCAGACAACGAAACGATGGAGAAGCTCGTAGACGAGGAGCTCAGCAAGCGCGCCGAGGCCGATTCCTTTTCCGGAGTTGTCCTCATGGCGAGAGGCAGCGAGCCCGTCTTCTACAAGGGGTATGGCTTGGCCAATCGTGAGGCCGACATACCGATCACGACCGGCACTCGTTTCGACATCGGGTCGATCACCAAGATGATCACAAAGGTGGCGGTGGCGCAGCTCCTGGCGGAGGGGAAGCTCGAGCTCGACGACACGCTCTTCGACATTGTCCCCGACTATCCCGACCCCGAGATTGCCCGCCAGATCACGGTGCAGCACTTGGTAGAACATCGCTCGGGTCTCGGCGACATCTTCACCGAGCGCTGGGACGCGATGCCCAAAGAGAAGTTGATGACGCCCAAGGACTTCTTCCCTCTCTTCGCCGGCTTGCCGCTCCAGTTCGAGCCTGGCGCCGGCCAGGCCTACTCGAACGCTGGCTATGTTGTCCTGGGTGCTGTCGTCGAGGCCGCCGCCGGGATGGACTACACCCGCTACCTCGAGGAGAGAGTCTTCGAGCCCGCCGGTATGCCAGATTCCGGCTTCCCGATTCGTGACGGTTCACGACCCGAGTTCGCCATTGGATACACGACGGGCGAGATGGCCGGGTTGGAACCCGGTCCGCTGCGACCGAACATCGGAATGCTCCCGATCCGGGGCTGTCCGGCGGGAAGCAGCTCACACACGGCCGAGGACCTTCTGAAGTTCGACAGGGCACTCCGCGAGCACCGCTTGCTCCGTCCGGATTGGACGGAATGGGTATTCACTGGCTCACTCGGCGACGTGCAAGATACGGAACCTGCACGCCTGAGCGTAGCCTTCGCCGGTGGGGGTGCGGGAGTGAGCGCCAGCCTCGTGAGCGATGGAGACACAGCCGTGATCGTGCTTGCGAATCGGGATCCCCAGGCGACGCGAGGTCTTGCTGAGCAGCTGGCCCTTGGGTTGAGGAAATAGGAGTCCGGTGCTGGGCACGCTTACACCAAGCCCATGCCCCGTCTCCTTGAGTTAGGCCGCTGCCATCGAGTTGGAACCCGTGAGGTCGACTAACCGGCTAGCCGGCACTAGGATCTCCCTGCAGATGCCACGGCTCGACGATCCTCGACCAGACTTCAAATGGCCGATTGCAGCTACGCAGCTGATTGCAGCTCCCGCAGACAAGGTCTGGAGGGTCATCTCAACGCCGGGGAATCTGGAGCTATGCCATCCCTTCTGCGCCAAGAACCCTGTCCGCGAGTGGCCTGGCAGAGAATCCCGGGACGAAGTCCACTACCTGAGTGGCTGGGTATTCGAACGTCGGTTCTGTCGGTGGATCGAGGGCGTCGGCTATGACCTCGAGGTCGGAAGGCCAGGCGGCAGGACGTCCTTCGTGTCGTGGCGAATACTGCCCGTCGAGGAACGAAGCTGCCGGCTTGGAGTCGCTGTCTACCCGTTTGCCCTGCAGAATGTGCCGGTTGCGGTCC
>CALZKB010000098.1 GCA_945787575.1 Thermoanaerobaculia bacterium
GACGCCTCAGGATCTCGGCGACGGGCATCGTCCGAACAGTGGTGATCGTCATCTCCTCGGCAAGTCCGCTCTCCCCGACGAGGTCTGCGAGGTCCGGCCGTGCGAGACGGAGGATGGCGGCGGCCGCGTCGCCCTCGAGAGGTATCGCGAGGCCGGTCGCGGTCCGCTGGAGTCCGAACAGCTCGGCCCCGCCTCCGGTCAGAAGATTGACTTGGGTCGGCCTTCGAAGCGTCGAGTCGGCGAACTCGATCCGGCTCGTTCCGTCGCCGCGATCGACGACGACCAAGAGCGAGAGATCCTCGCCCTTGACGAAAGCCCAGGCGCCGGGAGGGGAGGAGTAAGGATCGAACGCTAGGTCCTCGCCCTGGAACTCGTTGGCCAGTGTCTTGAGCGGCGCCAAGACCTCCGCTGACGGCGCACCGAGGTCGAAGAGGGTGACCCCAACGCCCGCCGCCGCCTGCCGGCTTGCCACGACGATCGAGCGTGCCGGGCGTTCCGGCACCCTCACTCCGCTGAGGATGACCGGTTTCCCGGGATCGAGCTCTCGGAGACGTTCAATCGCCACCGCGAGCTCGGTCTCGGCGGCCGGCAGGAGAGCGATTCCGTCGACGTAGGCCTCGAGGTCCTCGGCATACCATGCCTCGGCGATCGCCGGATCCGCGGGAAGCGCGGGCGAGATCACCCGGGCGTCGGGTCGCACCCCAGTGAGCGCGATCGAGGCACGCTTGACGAGGAACGCATACTCGCTCGGGTCCCCCGTGCTCGAAGACCACTCGATCTGGTAATGGGTCGTCGGATCGGCATCGCGGGCGATCCGTGCGAGCCCTTCCAGCTCACTCTCCAGAGCGGACAGGTTCTGGGCGAGCGGAGAGGGCGTCGAGAAACTGACCCGCAGCCATGGCGTGGCCCCGGTCGCACGAACCTGCCGGGTGTCGGCGGCCGCCTCCCCGTCAGGGGTCGTCGGCCAGGCGACGTAGAGGCGCGCCTCATCGATGAGGGCCGGCTCGGCCGACACCTCGCCGAGCCAAGGGCCGGGAGCGGAGACCTGAATGCCGACGCACGGGTTGCAGGGTGGCGAAGCGGCGCTCGCCGGCAGTGCGCAAACGGCGAGGAAGATGAGGCTCGGGATGACCGGCGACCGGCGGCTGCCGGTTCGAGGCTTGGGGCGCATGGTGGACTCCTCAAGAGCGAAGGGGTTCGGCGGACGGTCTTCCAAACCAGCGGACAGCCACGATGATGATCACGCTTCCCACCAACAGCGAGATCCAAGGGCTCATTCCGTAGGCGGTAGGAATATCGCCGACCAAGAGCCCCAGGAAGCCCGCCGCCAGAGCGTAGGGGATTTGAGTCTTGACGTGGGCGATGTGGTCACAGGCCGAAGCCGTGCTCGACAGGATGGTGGTGTCGGAGATCGGTGAGCAGTGATCGCCCCATACGCTCCCGGCGAGCACCGAGGAGATGGTCCCGACGAGGGTCGTCGAGTAGGCAGCGGACTCGACCGAGAGCCCGGTCTGCGTCGCCACCGCGTGGGCGATCGGAATCACCAGCGGCATCAAGATGCTGAGAGTTCCCCAGGACGAGCCGGTGGCGAACGCGAGGGCCGCCGACAGCAAGAACACCATCGCCGGGAGCCATTGCGGCGAAAGGACGCTTTCGGTGAGCCTCACGACATAGTCGGCCGTGTGCAGTTCGTTGCAGACGCTGCCGATCGACCAGGCGAGGGTGAGGACGACGAGCGCCAGCAGCATCGACTTGAATCCCTCGACCATCGCGTCCATCGTCTGGGCAAAGCTGAGAATCCGCTGAGTGAGCGGCAGGATGGCAGCCAGCAAGAGACCCGCGAGACTGGCCCAGACGAGCGCCTTGTAGCTGTCCGCGTTGCCCATCACCTTACGGATCCACTCGCTGGTCGAAGGGTAGTCCGACCGCTCGAGACCCGCGCTGCCGGTCAAGTAGAGCCCGATGAGCGTGACGACGATGATCGCGAGGATCGGTAGGAAGGCGTTGATCGCTCGCCTCGGCATCCCCTCCGGCGGAGTCAGTCGCTCCTGGCCGAAGTCGGAAAGCGGCACGGCGCCGTCCGCCGCCACCTTGCCGGTCGCTCGACTTCGCCGCTCGGCAGCGAGCATCGGGCCGAAGTCCCGGCCGCTGATGGCGATCGTGAGGCCCAGGACGAGCGCGAAGATCGGGTAGAAACGGAAAGGGATCGAGGCGAGGAAGAGGTTGTAGCCGTCGAACGGCAGTCCGAGCGCCGCCACCGCCGCCGCGATCAGCCCGACCTCGAAGCCGATCCAGGACGAGAACGGGACGACGCTCGCTATCGGGGCGGCCGTCGAGTCGACGATGTAGGCGAGCTTCTCGCGGCTGATCTTGAGCCGATCGGAGAGCGGCCGCATCGTCGAGCCGACGATCAGCGAGTTCGAGTAGTCGTCGAAGAAGATGAGCACACCCATCAGCCAGGTCGCGACCTGGCCGCGAGTAGCGTTGGTGGCGTAGCGGCTGAGACGCTCGACGATGCCGTGGGTGCCGCCGCTCTTGGTGACGAGGCCGACCATGCCGCCGAGCATCAGCGTGAAGATGAGGATACTCGCCTGACCGGAGTCGGTGACGGAAGGGACGATGAACCGGTCGACGGTGCGGCCGAGAGCGGTGAACGGGTTCCAGCCGTAGAGCGTCAGGGCCCCCGCGAAGACTCCGAGAAACAGGGACAGCAAGACCTCCTTGAAAGCGATGGCGAGTCCGATAGCGACGAGCGGCGGGAGAAGCGAGAGCCATCCGGGGATGACTCGCATCGTGGTGGTCGCCGTCGTCCCGCCCGCGGTCGCCGTGAGGTCGTAACGCCCCGAGGGCAACGCCACGTCGTCGAGGACCAGCTCGTGCTCGCCGTCGGCCAGCTCGGTCTCCTCGACGACGCGACCGTCGATGGCGACCGAGACCGGCACCGGCTGCGGGCTGTCATCGACCGCGACCCGAAGGTGAATCTGGGTTCCGCTGAGTGAGGCGCCCGCCGGCTCGATCGCCAGCGTCGTCTCACCGAACGACGCGGAGGCGGCGCCGAGCGCCAGCCCGAGCACCACCGGCGCCGCCACTTTCAGCCGCGTGGCCATTGGGGATCAGTTCTCAGCGGAGGTCTTGGCGGGCTTGTTCGTGGGCTCCTCGGTCGACGGTTCGACCGCCTCTCCCTCCGGCGCGGCGCTCGGCTCCGCCACCGGCAAATCGAGCTCGGCTCGGAGCGCCACCTCGATCTCGTCCGCGAGATCCGGGTTGTCGCGCAAGAACTGCTTGGAGTTCTCGCGACCCTGGCCGAGACGGATATCGCCGTAGTTGTACCAGGCGCCGCTCTTGCCCACGATCTTGTGGTCGACGCCCATGTCGATCAGCTCACCGGGGCGGGATATTCCCTCTCCGTAGTCGATGTCGAACTCGGCGATTCGGAAGGGGGCCGCCACCTTGTTCTTGACGATCTTGACCTTGGCGCGCGAGCCGACGACGACATCGCCGTCCTTGAGGGTGCCGATGCGCCGGATGTCGATGCGCACCGATGAGTAGAACTTGAGCGCCCGGCCACCCGAAGTCGTTTCGGGGCTGCCGAACATCACGCCGATCTTCTCGCGGATCTGATTGATGAAGACGAGCGTGGTCTGCGACTTCGCGACGATGGCGGTCAGCTTGCGCAGCGCCTGCGACATCAGGCGCGCCTGCAGGCCGACGTGGGTATCGCCCATCTCGCCCTCGAGCTCCGCCCGCGGGACGAGAGCCGCCACGGAGTCGATGACGACGACGTCGAGCGAGTTGCTCCTGACGAGCATCTCGGCGATCTCGAGCGCCTGCTCCCCGAAATCGGGCTGCGAGATCAGCATGTTGTCGATGTCGACGCCGATCTTCTTGGCGTATTCGGCGTCGACCGCGTGCTCGGCGTCGATGAAGGCGGCGACGCCTCCCCTCCGCTGGGCCTGAGCCACCACGGACAGCGCGAGCGTCGTCTTACCCGACGACTCCGGTCCGTAGACCTCGACGACTCGACCGCGGGGGAAACCGCCGATGCCGATGGCGGCGTCGATCGCGATCGAACCGGTCGGAATCGAAGGGATGGCGAGCACATCGCGCTGCCCCAATCGCATGATGGCCCCTTTTCCGAACTGGCGCTCGATCTGCGAAAGGGCGCCGTCGATGGCCTTCAGTCGATCCTTCTGGGCGTTGCTCATGCGGTGGCTCCTTCAGGGCGGCCCTGTCTGGGTGCCCTATCTGGGTGATAGGGCAGGCCGGTATACTACTCGGTGTAGTCCGGGCATCGTAGCTGCCGCTCGACGCGAGCGTCAAATGCCGGGCGGTCCTTCATTCCAGTCCACCCACTGTAATCAGACGGAAACCAGTCGCCGGATCTTTCATGGCGGAACTCGTGCGGCGAACCGAGGCTCCCGAGACCTCAGCCATCCGAGCGATCGAAGGGCTCGTCGTCAAGGTCGAGGAGCCGCTCGCCGACCACAGCACCTTCAAGATTGGGGGGCCCGGCGAGTGGTTCGTAGAGGTCGAGAACGAAGCGGCGCTCGCCGCGCTGCTCGCCCATGTCGAGCAGACTGGCGCCGACTTCCTGATTCTCGGTCTCGGATCGAACGTGCTCTTCCCCGATTCAGGTCTGCGCGGGGTGATCGCGCGGCTGACCGGCGACTTCAAGCGCCTCGAGATCGACGGTACTCGGGTCGCCGCCGGGGCGGCCTTGGCGCTCGCTCAGGTGTCGCGCCGGACCGCCGACGCCGGGCTGACCGGTCTCGAAGCGCTGTCCGGTTTTCCGTCGACGGTGGGCGGCGCGGTCTACATGAACGCCGGTTGCTACGGCACGGAGATTCGCGACGTCCTGGCCTGGGCTTCGCTCGTCGATCCTGATGGCACCTGCCGGCGAGTCACCGCCGACGAGCTCGAGCCGAGCTATCGTCGGACCAATCTCGTGGGTAGTCGCACGATCGTCACCGGCGCGGTCTTCGAGCTCGAGCTGGGTGATGCCGCCGCCGCGAACCGACGGATCGAGGAGCTCAACCGTAAGCGTTGGCAGAGTCTGCCTGCAGGCGTTGCCAACGCCGGATCGATTTTCAGGAACCCTCCGGACGATTACGCGGGCCGGCTGATCGACGAATGCGGCCTCAAGGGGAGGCGATGCGGCGACGCCCAGATCAGCGAGCGACACGGGAACGTCATCGTCAATCACGGTGGGGCGCGCTCGGCCCACGTGCTCTCTCTGATGATCGAAGCCAGGGCCGCGGTCGCCGGGCGGTTCGGCGTTACCCTCGAGCCCGAGGTGGTGCTCACCGGCGAACTGGCCGCGCAGTGGGCACGAAGAGCCTGACCCTGGGGCTCCTTGTGTGGGATGGGGGTCTGCTCGGCTATACTCAGCGGCCTTGAACCCGTTTTTTGGGAGGTCCCGCGTGTCGCAGAATGTCAGTCGTTACCTAGTTTTGGCCGTCCTCGTCGTCGTTTCGCTCGGTGGGTGCGCCAGCAAGACGCCGGTCGAGCAGGCGCTGGAGTCGAGGGCGGCCTACAAGGCCACCCTCAACAGCTTCTTCGTGAAAGAGACCCCGCTCGCGGAGATGCCGGCCGCGGTCGAGGAAGAAGCCGAGGCCGGCGCCGCAAGCGACGCCGAGGCTCCCGAAGGCGAGCAGCCGGTCGAGGTGCCGATTCCGACTCGCCGAGATGCGATGCTCGACATCATCGTTCAGCACGACAGCCGCGATCCCCTCGCCGGATTGACGCTCGACATCACGATGGTCGACGGAGGCGAGAACGAGGTCGGGCATTGGAAGCTGTGGGTCGATACCGAGGGACTGCCCAAGGCCAATCAGCGGACGGTCACTCACGTTCTCGAAGGGGTCGATTACGAGGAGGGCTACGGCTTCAACGTCGAGGTCCGCCAGGGGATCCCGCCCTCCGAGTACGGCGACTACCGAGAGCTCGCCGGAATCTAGCGATCACACGCTCCGCGCCGGACACCCGATGAGCATCTCCTCCGACATCCAGCCCGACCTTCATGCCGCACTCGCTTCCGAGAAGATCGCGCGGCTCGAAGCGCAGGTGTCGTTGGTGCTGCGCGGCAAGCCGGAAGCGGTACGCCTGGCGGTCGTCAGCCTGCTCTCCGGAGGACATGCGCTCATCGAAGACGTACCCGGCGTCGGCAAGACGACGCTGGCCCAGGCGCTCGCGCGGTCGTTGGGTCTCGCGTTTCAACGGATCCAATTCACCAGCGACTTGCTCCCCTCGGACGTGCTCGGCGTCTCGATCTATCGCCAGGACAAGAGGCTCTTCGAGTACGTGCCGGGGCCGATTTTCGCCAATGTCGTTCTCGCCGACGAGGTCAACCGGGCCAGCCCCAAGACGCAATCGGCACTGCTCGAGGCGATGAGCGAAGGGCAGATCTCGATCGACGGCAAGCAGTACACGCTTCCCCAGCCGTTCTTCGTGCTCGCCACCCAGAATCCGATGGAGTACGTGGGCACCTTCCCGTTGCCGGAGTCTCAGCTCGACCGGTTCGCGATGTCGATCGAGGTCGGCTACCCGCCGCGAGCCGAGGAGCGCGAGCTTCTGCTCTCGGGAGGAGTGGACGAGGCGCTCGCCGCCCTGAGTCCGGTGTTGTCGAAAGCCGACCTGGAAGCGCTCCAGCGGATGGCACGACAGGTGACGGTGACGGCGAAGCTGGTGGACTACATGCTGGAGCTCGCCGGGAGCTCGCGGCGCGGCGGCGACTTCCTCCTCGGCGTTTCGACCCGCGGGGTCCAGAGTTGGTATTGGGCGACTCAGGCTCTGGCCCTCTCGGAAGGCCGCACCTACGCCTTACCCGACGATGTCCAGCGCCTCGCGATCCCGGTGCTGTCGCATCGCGTCGTACTCAGGAGCGGCGACGGCGGACTGGCCACCGCCCGCGCCGCCATCGAGCGCCTGGTGGCGTCCATTCCGGTGCCGGTGTAGGCACGAGCCCCGAGCCATGGCCCGGAGGACAATCCCCGAGGGAATCCGGATTACCAAGATCGGGGTTATCTACATCCTGCTGGCCCTGGTCGTCGGCGTGGCAGCGGCCAACACGGGAAACAACGCGCTCTACATCGTGGAGGCGCTTTTGCTGGCGGTTCTCGTGCTCTCCGGGATCGTCTCGCGGCGCAATGTCGCTCGTCTCGACGTCGAGCTCGAAATGCCGGCCGAAGTGCATGCCAACGAGCCGTTCGTGGCGACCTTTCGAATGCGCAACCGCGACCGTTGGATGGCGCTGCGCCTGATCGTCGTCGAGGGAGTGGCCGAAGCAGAGCCGCTTCTGGTCCCCTTTCTGGGCCGTCGCGCGAACGAAGAGGGGACAGTCCAGGCGCTGGTCCGCAGCCGCGGTCGATACCGCGTCGAGTTCGTCCATCTCTCCACCGTCTTTCCCTTCGGCTTCTTCCGCAAGGGGCTTCGGCTGCGTCAGGAAGCGGAGATGTTGGTCTTTCCGGAGCTCTTCCCCGCCGGTCAAAAGGTGCCCTCGGAAGCGTCGCGCATCGGCGAGCAGACCGCCCGCCGTCGCGGCAGGGGTCACGAACTGTTCAATCTGCGCCGGTTTCAGATCGGCGACGATCGTCGCGGGGTTCACTGGAAACAGACTGCCCGAACCGGAGAGTTGGTCTACTTGGAGCGCGAGGCCGAAGGCGGTCGCCGGCTGTCGATCGTGCTAGACAACGCGGTCGGGGAGCTCGTCGGCGCAGTCGACCGACAACGCTTCGAGAGGTTGGTGAGCGAGGCGGCAACGGCTGCGGACGGGGCCCTGCGCCGGGGCTATGACGTCGCGCTGCGGACCCGCGGCCTCAAGCTGCCGCTCGGCACCGGAGCGGGACAGCGGTACCGGATCATGCGCGAGCTGGCGCTCCTCGAGGCGTGCCCGGTCGCGAACGAACCGCTGGGCTCCACCGATCCGCGTATTCCGCAGCTGCGACTCGCGATGGACTCCCCGCTGTTGGGAAGCGCAGCATGAGTTTCGGCCGCGAAAAGCGAGTTCTGCTTGGCTTTCTCGCCCTCCTCGCTCCGCTGCCGTTGCCTTTCAACGACATCGTCGACTGGCCGGCACTGCTCGTCTTCTGGGCCGCCGGGGCGCTCTTCCTTCGGCGAGCTTGGCATGACGCGGGCGGTTGGCTGCCGAACTGGGCGATGAACCTCCTGGCGATCGGCTACCTGCCGATTCTCTTTCTCGATCTCACGACGCTCTGGCGCGGTCGCTTCCTCCATCCGATCGTCCACCTGCTGCTCTTTGTCCTTGCCGTCAAGCTCTTCGCGTTGAAGAGCGAGAGAGACAAGTGGCACGTCGTGCTGCTGATCTTCTTCGTCTTTCTCGCGGCTGTCGGGACGAGCGTCCACCCGAGCGTCGTGTTCTACGTCGTCGCCTTCCTCGCCGGCTCGCTCTGGATGCTCACCCGTTTCACCGGCTGGGAGATGCTCGGCCGCCACCCTCGGCGAGCTCCTGCCGGGCGGGAGATTCCACTGCGGGGGTTCGTCGCCGGCAGCACCCTCTTCGCCATCGTGGCGGCGGTCCCTCTGTTCGTCTCCATGCCGCGGCTGAGGTCGCCCTACGTTATCGGCCCGGGGGGAGGCTACGGCTCGCTCACCCAGGTGGCGAGCTTCCAGGACGTCATGCGGCTCGACGGCATCGGTAGGGTGCGTGGCAGTCGGGCGGTCGTGATGCGGCTCACCTACGAGACGCCGCCGCCGCCGACCCATTCGGCTCGCATCAAGGTGATGACCTACGATCGCTTCGAAGACGATGAGTGGAGTCGCAGCCGGCGCGACCTGGTGCGTGGTCGTCAGCGGGTGATGCGGCGACTGCGCGACGGCTCGTTCGCCCTGGCGAAAAGTGAAGCGACATCCTGGATGAGTGTCTGGATGCACCCCTTCGGCGGCTACAACCTGGGAGTTCCGGTCGACGCCGTGCGGCTCGATTGGACGCCGACCGCGATGGAGGGCTTCGTGCTCGGGCGCGGCAGCAGCTTGATCCTCGACGACGGAGGGGCGGTCTCGCTCCCCATCGCGCGACCGGGCATGGTGCGTTATCGGGTCGGTCTCGGCGGCGGTCGTGGCGCGGGCACCTCCCGACCCCTGCTCGCGCCCGACCCCGAGATGCTGCTCGGCGAATCCGGCATTTCTCCGCGGCTGGCTGCGTTGGCCGCCGAAGTGATGGGTGAAGGATCGGCACTCGTTCGAGCGCAGCGAGCCCAACAGCATCTGATCGAGGGCTACGAGTACACGCTGGACTTTCTCGGCGCGCCCCCCGGGTCTCTGGTGGAGAGCTTTCTCTTCGAGCAGAAGCGAGGGCACTGCGAGCTCTTCGCCACCGCGATGGTGCTGATGCTGCGGTCGCAGGGGATTCCCGCACGACTCGCGACCGGCTTTCTGGGCGCCGATTTCAATCCGATCGAAGACTACTTCATCGTTCGCGAAAGCAATGCTCACGCTTGGGTCGAGGCCTATATCGAAGGGGCTGGCAGGCAGTTGTTCGATCCGACGCCGCCAGCGGGCCGGCCGACGCCGGCAGAGATCGGGCTCACCCAGCTCGCCTACCAGCTCTACGACTTCGTGATCTTCCGCTGGGATCGCCATATCCTGACCTACGGCCTGGCCGACCAGGTGGGAGTGGTCTCGAACCTGCGTGACCTTTGGCAGACGGTGGCGCGGTGGTTCGGGTCCGACGGCGATCCGCCGGCCGTCGCCGCCGCTCCCGAGCAGGTCGCGCCGGCGGAGAGCTCCTCCGACGGAGAGACACCTCCGGACAACGCTCCCTGGTGGCCGCTCGCGGCGATGCTGACCCTCGCGATCGCCGGCTTTCTCCTGGCCAGGCGTCAGCGCTTCACGGCGACCCGCGCTTACGTCCGGCTTCGGGAACAGCTCCGACCGGAGGTCGGCGACGGACTCGAGGCGCTCGCTCCGCTGGCCGTCATTCGTCGCTTCGAGCGGCGCTTTCCGGAGACCGCCGCACCGGCGCGTGAGCTCGTCGCGCTCTATCTCGCCGAGAGTTTTGCCGCCCGAAAGCTCTCGGAGATCGAGATCCAGCGAGCAAAGACACTCTTGCGGCAGGCGCTCGGGCGCCGGGCCGCCTGACCGGCCGTGCGAATCGCCATCAGCGCCCTCGCACTCGACGAGCGGCCCCAGACCCTCAGCTCCGGGATCGCTCGCTATTGCTTCGCATTGGTCGATGCCCTCGTCGAGCTCGACAGCGAGCATGCGTTCATCGTCTGGACGTCCCCAGGCTTCGTGCCGCCAGATTCGTGGCGACGACACCCGCGCTGTGAAGTGCGCTTCGCCGGTGGACCGTTGGCGCGGTTCAAGACGTTGTGGGAGCTCTTCTCCGGGGCCGCGGCGTCACGGCGCTCCCGCTGCGACGTCTGGTTCTCGACCGCCCATGCGGTGCCGCTGGGGATGAGCGTGCCGACCGTTCTCTCGGTGCAGGATCTGTTCACCTTTACCCACCCGGAGTTCTATACCTTGAAGCACCGGCTCGTGATCGGCACGGCACTCCGCGGCGCGCTGCGCCGCACTGGCGGCGTCGTGGCGATCAGCCGGCATACCCGCGACCAGCTGGTCGATCGCTTCGGGGTTGACGCCGATCGCGTGTCGGTCACGCCACTGGCCGCGACCGGGCTGCCGCAGGCCTTGGATGTAGCCTCCGTCGATCCCCTGGAGCTCGCCAGGCTGGGAGTTGGGGGAACGCGGTTTCTTCTCACCCTCGGCACCATCGAGCCGCGCAAGAACCTCCCCCGGCTCTTCCAGGCGTTCGCGCTCCTGGTCGGTCAGGAGCGCTTTGCCGATCTCCACCTCGTGGTGGCGGGGAAGGCGGGCTGGAAGACCGGGCGGAGCCTGGCGAGTCCCGGCGCTTTGGGCATCGCCGACCGCGTCGGTTTTCTCGGGTTCGTCGGGGAAGAGGATCTGCCGAAGCTGTTCGCCGCCTGTCAAGCGTTTGTCCTCCCGTCGATCATCGAGGGCTTTGGGCTGCCGTTGCTGGAAGCGATGGCGTTCGGTGCTCCCGTCGCTTGCAGCCGGACCGGGTCGCTACCCGAAGTCGGCGGTGAGGTGCCGATCTACTTCGACCCGTATGACATCGACGACATGGCCGCGGCACTTACCCAGCTTCTGACCTCGGAGCGCGCGCGAGAGGAGCGTGCGGTGCTCGCCGCGGAGCGCGTTCGGGAGTTTTCGTGGCGGGTCACCGCCGAGTGCACTCTCGAGCGCCTGGAGGCGGTGGGAGGTTCGCGGTGAGAGTCGTTCAAGTGGTGGCCGATGGCCGACCAGGTGGCGGCACCGTCATGGTGCTCGCACTCGTCGAGGAGCTGTTGCGGCGGGGTTATGACACATGCCTCGTGACCGACGCCGGCTCCGAGGCCGAGCGGGTGGCCGCGAGCCTCGGCGCCCGCGTCGAGTCGCTCGCTTTCTTCTCGCCGTTGACGGCCACTCGAGACGTGGCGCGAACGCTCGATCGCCTGGAGCCGGACTTGATCCACGCCCACGGCAGTCGCGCCGGCTACCACGTCGCCCGATGGCTCGGGAGAGCTCCCGAGCGGCCGGCTCACTACACGGTTCACGGGTACCACTTCCATCATCGCGCCTGGCCGAGGAGGTGGATCGGTCGTTGGGCCGAGCGCCGAACCGGCCCGGTGTTCCCCTCCGTCGTACACGTCTGCGAGCACGATCGGCGACTCGCAGAGAAATGGCGACTGTCGTCGCCCGACGGTGCCTCCCGCGTCATCTACAACGGCGTGGCGATCGACACCCTGCCGCCTCCGGCATCGGAGAAGCTGCCGAGGGTCGCCTTCGTCGGCCGGCTCGTACCGCAGAAGGACCCGCGACTGATCGCCGGTATCGCCAAGCGGCTCGCGGCCGCGGATGTGCCGGTGACGATCGTCGGTGGCGGCCCGTTCGAGGCCGAGGTGCGGCGCACTCTCCGAAGTGAGACGGCCTGCGAGCAAGTCGAGATGGTCGGCGAAATCAGCCGCGAACAGGCTCTGATCGAGCTCGCGCGGGCTTCGCTGTTGGTGCTTCCCTCGCGCTGGGAGGGTTTTCCGGTCGTCCTCCTCGAGGCTCTCGCTATCGGAGTCCCGGTCGTCGCCGCGGCGGTGGGTGGCGTGCCCGAGATCGTCACCCACGGTAAGACCGGAGTCCTGGTCGGCGAGCGCTCGCCTGCCGCCTTCGCCGAGGCCGCCACCCGGCTTCTTGCCGAGCCGGAGACTCGCCGGCGTTTTGAGACCGCGGGCCGGGAGCGGGTCCGAGAGCGCTTCACGCTCGAGACTTTTCTGGAAGAGTCGTTCGCCCTGTACGGCGTCTAGCCGCTCTTGGCAAGAGCACTGTCGGTTGCGCGACAAGCGTAGGACTCGCCGAAGAGAAGACTCTTCCCTGCTAGACTGACAAGCGACGCGGGAGGCCTGTTTGCAGGGTCGAACCCTCTCCCATTACAGGATTCTCGACAAGCTCGGAGAAGGCGGGATGGGGGAAGTCTATCTCGCCGAGGACGTGCGGCTCGACCGCAAGATCGCCCTCAAGGTCTTGCCCGAGACCGTGGCTTCGGACCGCGACCTCCAGGACCGTCTGCAGAGGGAAGCCAAGGCGGTGGCGGCGTTGAATCACCCCAACATCGTCACCCTGTATTCGGTCGAGGAGGCTGGCGGCGTTCGCTTTCTGACGATGGAATACGTCGAGGGCGACACCCTGGATCAGCTCATTCCGGCCAGGGGAATGCCGATCCCGAGGATCTTCGCCATCGCGATAACCCTCGTCGAAGCCCTCGATGCCGCCCACCAGAAGGGGATTGTCCATCGAGATCTGAAGCCGGCCAACGTCAAGATCACGACCAATGGGGAAGTGAAGATACTCGACTTCGGTCTGGCCAAGGCGGTGCCCGTCACGAGCGGCCCGCCGCTGTCGGAGGGAGACGCGACCGAGGTCCTCGTTGGACCTTCCGAGCTGGCCGGCACCCTGCGGTACATGGCACCCGAGCAGTTTCGGGGGGAACCGGTGGAT
>CALZKB010000099.1 GCA_945787575.1 Thermoanaerobaculia bacterium
GCCAGCGCCGAGTTGACCGCTCGCCGCACCGTTTCGACGAATCCTACCCAGACGACGGCGTAGGCCTCGAGCAGCACGACGAGGGCGACGAAACTGACGACTGCCGAGCCGGTCAACAGGCGGAGATCGGACCGCTCGAGCCTGAGCGACGCGAGCTCCCCACGGATCGCCACGACAGCCAGCGTCGCAAGCGCGACCCCGAGGTTGAGGAGCATCCCGTGCTCGTAGGTGCCGGACGCCTCGGCGGCCAGCTTGTCGAAGGGCGGCGTGATCGACCAACCGAGTGCCGTCACGATCATCAGCATGCTGCCCTTCTCGCGGGTCAGCGATCGCCAAACCGCCTGGAGAGTGGCGCCGTCGCCCGGATCGTAGTTGAGGGCGAAGGCGCCGACGACGACGGAGCCGATTCCGACCCACTGCAGGATGGAAGGGAGCTCGCCGAGGACCCAGATCGACATCACGGAAGCGAAGACCGGCGTCAGGGACAAGAGCGGGACGGTCAACCCGAGAGGAGCGGTCTCGAGCGCTCTCAGAAAGGCCAGGTTGGCCACCACGTTGACCCCGATCGAGATCAGCCCCGGCATCCAGTAGCTCGACTCGAGGTGCCAGCCTCCGACGAATGCCGCGACCGCGAAGAGAGGGACCGGAGCGAGCGCCAGCCAGACGAGCAGAGCCAGAGCACCGAGGTTGGTCGTGAGCCGCTTGCGAAGCAGGTCGAGCACGGCGTACGACACACCGGCGGCGACCGCGAGGGCGACGGACAAGAGCGAGATCGTCAAGAGGGGCTGATTGTAGAGGTTTAGGGTCCTCGTGGCCCAGGATCCGACGGCGGTGCTGCGGCCGCAGGCTGCTAGACTTCCGCTGTCGAAAGGTCGCGCCGATGAGCATGTCACCCGAAACCGTCTCGGATATCCTCGTTCGTCAGAACATCCTTACCCAAGAGCAGGCGCTCGAGGTGCACAAAGAGGCGAGGCTGCTCCCCAACCGGGTTCGCAATCCGCGAGCCTTCGAACAGCGCGCGCTCGCCTACGAGTTGATCGAGCGCTGCAACTTCCCCAGCGTCGAGAACCCCGGAAAGCCGCTTCGCGAATTCGAGATCGCCAAGGCGATCGCCCGCGAATCGAAGCTCGACTTCGTGAGAATCGACCCCCTCGATCTGGACGCGGACCTCATCGAGTCGAAGATGTCGCGTCCCTTCGCCCGACGCCACCGGATGATCCCGTTGGCGTTGTCGAACGGCAAGCTGCAGGTGGCCTGCGCTGATCCCAACGACATCGAAGGGATCGACTCCTTCCGCCGTATCGCCGAGCGTGAGCTCGACCTGGTGGTCGCCTCGGAGCCCGACATCCTGCGGGCGATCACTGAGTTCTACGGGCTCCGACATTCGGTCATGCGCGCCGAAAAGGACTTGTCGAGCGGGATCGACCTCGGCAACCTCGAGGCCCTCGTCAAGCTCAAGGACGCCAAGGAAATCGAGTCGAGCGACCAGCACATCGTCAACGCAGTCGAGTTCATGCTGCAGCACGCTTACGACAGCCGCGCGAGTGACATCCATGTGGAGCCGAAGCGGGAGTTCAGCCTCATTCGCTTCCGGATCGACGGCGTGCTCCACGACATCCAGACGATGCCGATGCTCGTGCATCGCGCCGTCGTCAGCCGAGTCAAGACCATGGCGCGCCTCGATATCGCCGAGAAGCGACGCCCACAAGACGGGCGGGTGAAGACCAGTCGAGCGGGCGAGGAAGTCGAGCTGCGAGTCTCGACCCTGCCCGTCGGCTTCGGAGAGAAGCTGGTGGTTCGTATCTTCGACCCGACCGTACTGATGCAGGACCTGTCGGAGATCGGTTTTTACCCCGACGAGCTGGATCTGTTCAACGACTTCATCACCCAGCCCCACGGCATCGTTCTGCTGACCGGACCTACCGGCTCGGGCAAGACGACGACCCTCTACTCCGCGCTCAAGACGATCGCCGGTCGAGAGCTCAACATCACGACCATCGAGGATCCGATCGAGATGGTCTACGAGGACTTCAACCAGGTTGCGGTCAACAGCAAGGCGGGGATCACGTTCGCCAAGGCGTTGCGCCACGTCCTGCGACAGGACCCCGACATCATCATGGTCGGCGAGATCCGGGACGCGGAGACGGCCGAGTACGCGGTCCAAGCGGCGCTGACCGGACATCTCGTCTTCTCCACCCTGCACACCAACGACGCCTCGTCGGCGATCAACCGGCTCGTCGATCTCGGAGTCAAGCCGTTCCTCATCAGCTCGACGCTGGTGGGCGCCGTCGCTCAGCGCCTGGTACGCCGAGTCTGCCCGCACTGCGCGCAGGACACGCACCTGAGCGAGCGTGAAGCAGGAATCCTTCGGCTCTCGGTGCCCCCGGGCAAGCGAGTAAAGGTGAAGGTGGGCGAGGGGTGCTTCGAGTGCCGAGGGACCGGATTCCTCGGGCGCACGGCCGTCTTCGAGGTTCTGGCGGTCGACGACACCGTCAAGCCGCTCGTCCTCTCCGGAGCCGACTCCGCCCGGATCAAGCGCGACGCCGTCAACGCCGGCATGCGGACCCTGCGGCAGAGCGCCCTACGCAAGCTGGCCGAAGGCTTGACGAGCTTCGAAGAGATCCTCCGAGTGACCGCCCTCTAGCGGCCCGTGGCAGACGTCCTGCGGGTCGCGCGGCAAGGGCTTACGGTGCAGCTGCAAGGCGCGAGGAGGAAGCGATACGAGCTATCGTTGACGACGAGTGACACCGCAGATGGGNNCCTCACCGATGCTACGGCATCGCCTGCGGCCCGGCGCCTGGCATCACACTCGAAAGCGCTCGCAACGCGACCCACAGGACTTCTGCCACGGGCTGCTAGCGGCCCGCCTCGACGTTGCCGCAGCAGGTTGTCGGCCTCCGGCCGGTCGGCCAGGACATTCTGCTCCTGCTTCGTCCGTCCCTCGTCAATCGTCGCGTCGCGCGTCGGCCAGGTAGCCGGGGAACTGCGCCCCCGCTCGTTGCCTTGTTGGCTTATCGTGCCGGCGCGCGTCCGACGGATTCAGGCGAAGACTCCTGCTGCAGCTCACTCGAGTTGCCGGGACCTCGAAAGGACGATCTCAGCGGTGTAGACGCAGCAGCGTAGAGCGATCGTGGGAGAAGCTGTACCTGTTCGAACCGTCAAGGCGAAGAAGGGGTTTTTCCCAGAATGGGGTTGGGATGGGCTGGCCATTCTGGGAAAAAGTGCTTCTTCGCCTGAATCCGTCGGACGCGGGCAGCAACGATCAACCGACGAAGCAACGAGCGGGGGCACAGGTCCTTCGGCTACCGAGAGCCGCCGGTCCGCGGCCGCGGGGTACCTGACGCCCTCAGTTGCTTTCCTGGAAGTGCTCGTCGATCAGCTCGTACGCTCGGCGCACGTCCTGGCCGGGCTCGACCACCCGATTGAACAAGCTCCGGTAGGTCGAGCGCAGGGTGTCGTGGTCACCCTCCTGGAGGAGCTTGATCACCTGCTCGATGGCCCTTTGGGACGTCGGCCCGTAGGTGGAGCGGGCAAACTCGCGCTCCAGCAGCACCAGTGCGAAGAAGAGTGGATCGGAAGACTGATCTTCCTCGAACTCGTCGACCAGAACGTCCTCGACCTCGACCTCGATGTCGGTCTCCACCGCGACCGCGGCCCGGGCCGCTTCCGCGGGCTCCGATTTCTCGCTCATGAACTGTCCCGGCTCGAGATCGTCGAGCTCCTCGAGGGTCGCGGCCAAGGCCGCCGGAGAGGCGTCAGGAGGCAGCTCCTTGGGCGACTCGCTGTTCGCCAGCTCGCCGAAGAGAGGCAGGGACCGTAGCTGCCGAGCGAACCGGGAAAGCAGCAGAAACAGCTCCTTCTCGTTCGCGAAGTTGCCGACGAGTCGCGCGTCCTTGCCGATATCGAGGCGTCGCGTCTCTTGTAGGACGATATTCGCCTGCGCCGAGTCCTCGAGGTGAATGGCCTCGGCTTCGACCCGCCAAGCGGTCAGCGTCCCCTCGACGTAGCAAGTGCTGGCGCACAGTACGTCGACCGCTTCGACTTCGGCCATCGGCTCGATACGAATCGAGCCGTTGAGCGACTCGAGCCTCCGGTAGTTCCCCGAGTTCTGAATCACCAGGTTGCCGGGGGTGCTGATCGACAGCTGCCCATGGACGTCCACCTGGATGTCCGCTCCCTGCGGGATGATCATGGTAGGCGCTTCGCCGGGCATAGTACTCTCCCTTGAGACCCCTCGTAGGTGGCCAGTCGCTTACCGGCCGATCAGGCGCGGCAGCGGTTCGTAGTCACGAAAGTCGGGCGCCATGCGGGCCCGCACCAAGAGTTGCTCCTCGTCCCGCCAACGGTGGTCGAGAATGTAGATTCGCGGGTCGACCGGCTCGAAATCCGCTTCTTCGTTGAGCCGGCGAACTTCGTAATGAAGGTGGGGGTTCGTGCTCCAGCCGGTGTTGCCGACCGAGCCGATGACATCCCCCTGGGCTACGCGCTCACCGCTACGCACCTGCGTCTCTTCGAGATGCCCGTAGAGCGTGATGAAGCGATCTCCGTGGCGCAGCGCCACCAGATTGCCGTAGCGCCACCACGACACGCTCTGCTTGAGCGGGTAGCGGCCGGCGAAGACCACGACTCCGTCGGCCGGCGCGAAGACCGCGGTGCCGGTACCCGCCGCCATGTCCAGGCCCGGGTGGAAATCGAGCTCCTTCGTGAAGGGGCTCCGACGGTTGCCGAACGGACTGGTCAGCACGAACTCACTGCGCCGCAGCGGACTGATCGAAGGCGTCGTTTCGACCTGGTCACCATGCGCCGCCTCGAAGCTCTCCACCTCTTCGACGAAGGTGCTCAGCACCCGCATCCGCTCGGCGATCCGCGCCTCGAGGACGTTCCCCCGCCGGATCGCTCCGGAATAGATCGACTCGGGCACCCCGCGAGGGGGGAACGGATAGCCCTCCCCGGCCGAGGAACGGTCGCTGTCGAGACCGTAGGTGAGGTAGATCCGATTCATCTTGAGGTGAAGCTCCTCGGTGTCCTTCCCCAGGGTGGCCATCTGTGAGGTCAGCTCCTGAAGCCGCTCGCCGTGGCGATTTCGCTCGGCGACGAGCGCCTCGTACTTCCGGCGGCTCAAGAGGTTACTCGTTACCCGTGGCGCGAGCACCAAGTTCAGCACCAGGAACGCGACTACAGCGGCTCCGGTCGCGACCGTCCAGCTGATCTGGCGGCGGGTCAAGAAGAAATACCAGACCCGGCGACGGATGTCGCTCGGATGGACCTGGATCTCGAGAACCGTGCCCTCGGAGGGCGCCTTCGTGTGAGTCCCCATGCCTGCTCAAAACCCTAGCACGTCAAGCCCCTCGAGTGCTGCGTCATGGGCGAGCTCGTCCAAAACCGACTCCGACACAAAGTCCGCGATCAGCTGCCTCATCTCGTGTTGGACGGCCGGAGTCCCGGCGACCAGATTGCCGGTCGCCAGATAGCGCCGGCCGCCGTCGAGATCGGTCGCGACGCCGCCCGCCTCCTCGATCATGAGGCTGCCGGCCGCGAGGTCCCAAGGCGCCAAGCGAAACTCGAAAAAGCCATCGAACACGCCGGCCGCGGTGTAGGCGAGGTCGAGCACCGCGGCGCCACACCTGCGGATCGCCTTCGCTCTCTCGAAAACCGCGCGAAAGGCCCCCAGATAGGCGTCGAGGGCACCCCGAGCCTTGAACGGGTAACCGGTCGCCAGGAAGGCGCCCGCCAGCGAGGCGCGGTCGGAGATCCGCATCGGCCGGTCGTTCCACCGCGCTCCGGCACCGCGCTCGGCAACGAACAGCTCGCCACCGAGTGGCTCGAGGATCGCACCGGCGATCACCTCCGTGTCCTGGAAGCAGGCGACGGAGACTCCCCAAACGGGGAGGCCGTGGAGGTAGTTCGTCGTTCCGTCGAGCGGATCGACGATCCAGACCGGGCTGCCGAGCTCACCGCCGATCACCCCCTTCTCCTCCGCCAGCACGCCGTGACCGGCGGCTCGGTCGCGCAGGACCGCCAAGATCGCTCTCTCGCTGGCATGGTCGGCCTCGGAGACGAAGTCGTTCGGCGCTTTGGCTCGAACTGCGAGATCGCCGCGCCGGAATCGCTCGAGAAGCTCGGTCGCTCCGGCGTGAGCCGCCTCGACGGCGATCTCCGCCAACGGCTGTGACTTCGCGCCCCTCACCAGCCGACCTTACTCGGTTTTCGAGGGTGGACGCCCGGGGAGAATCACCGGGCGAGCCCTAACGGGCCGCTAGGAAGGGAACTCGACTGGGCGACCGCCGACGATCGTACCGACCGGTTGGCCGCGCAGGGTCCACCCCTCGAACGGAGTGTTGCGCGACTTGCTGCGGAAGCTCTCGGCAGCGACCGTGATCTTGGCCTCGGGATCGAACAACGTGACGTCCGCCACCGACCCCGGCGCCAGGCTGCCCCCCGGAACTCCGAGCAGGCGCGCCGGTCCCGTCGAGAATAGCTCCACGAGCCTCGAGAGAGTGATCAGACCGGGTCGAACCAGCCGGTCGTAACAGAGCGCGAGGTTGGTCTCGAGCCCGATGATCCCGAACGGTGCCAGCGAGAACTCCACGTCCTTCTCGTCGCGGTGATGCGGGGCATGATCGCTGGCGATCGCATCGACCGTCCCATCGATCAGCCCGGCGATCAACGCCTCTCGATCGTCCTCCGAGCGCAGCGGCGGGTTCATCTTGACGTCCGGCGAGAAGCCGCTGTCGGCCACCAGCCGATCAGTGAGCAGAAGATGGTGTGGCGTCACCTCGCAGGTCACACGCAGACCCCTGGCTTTGGCCTGGCGGACGAGATCGAGCGCACGAGCCGTGGAGAGATGCGCGACGTGGTAGCGCCCGCCGCTGTCCTCGGTCAGCAAGACGTCGCGGGCGACGACGATGTCCTCGGCAGCGCCAGGCCACCCCGGAAGGCCAAGACGAGTCGACCACTCGCCTTCGTGCATCACCCCACCGGCGGAAAGCTCCAGGTCCTGGGCGTGCTGGATGACCGGGATGTCGAAGTGCTGGGCGTACTCGAGCGCCCGGCGCATCAACGCCGAGTTGGCGACCGGAAGACCGTCGTCCGACACCGCCACCACACCGGCGCTCACCATCTCGGCGATCTCCGCAAGCTCCTCACCCTGCTGCCCCTTGCTGACCGCTCCGATCGGATGCACCCGTGCGTAGCCGGCGCGCTCGGCTTCGCCGAGGATGTGCTCCGTGACCGATCGGTTGTCGTTGACCGGCACCGTATTCGCCATGCAGGCCACGGCCGTGAACCCGCCCGCCGCGGCCGCCGCGGTGCCGGTCGCCACCGTTTCTTTGTACTCCTCGCCCGGCTCTCGGAGGTGGATGTGCATGTCGATCCAGCCGGGAGTCACGACCAGGCCGGTGGCGTCTCGCACCTCTCCGCCGGTCGCTTCGACCTCGCCGGGCTCCAGGTCCGGCCCGATCCGAGCCACCACGCCCTCTTCGATGAGGAGATCGAGCTCGCCATCGAGCTCCTGAGTCGGGTCGACGAGCCGCCCGCCCTTGATCAGCAGACTCACGCCACCGCCTGTCTGACACCTGCCAGCAGGTAGAGCACCGCCATCCGGATCGCCACTCCGTTGGAAACCTGCTCGAGGATCACCGAGTCGGAGCCGTCCGCCACGTCGCTGGCGATCTCCACCCCTCGATTCATCGGGCCCGGATGCATGATGATGACGTCGTCCTTGGCGGCCTGGAGCCGGGCGCGAGTCAGACCGAAGAGACGGAAGTACTCACGAGTCGAAGGGAATAGCATCTTCGACTGTCGTTCGAGCTGGATGCGCAGCATCATGATCACGTCCGCGTCGGCGATCGCCTCGTCGAGGTCGTAGGAGACCGTGACGCCGAGCTTCGCGATCGCTGCCGGCATCATCGTTCGCGGACCGGCGACGACCACCTCGGAGCCCATCTTGGTGAGCAGGTGAATGTTCGAGCGAACCACCCGGCAGTGCTCGATGTCCCCGATGATCGCGACCTTGAGACCGTCGAGACGCCCCTTGCGCTCCCGGATCGTCAGCGCGTCCAGCAACGCCTGGGTGGGATGCTCGTGGGCGCCGTCGCCGGCGTTGATGACGCCCGCCGCCAACCGCCGGGCCAGCATCTGCGGCGCGCCCGGGTAGGCGTGCCGGATGACGATGAGATCGGGCGCCATCGCCTGAAGGGTTAGCGCCGTGTCGACCAGCGACTCGCCCTTGGTCAACGAAGAGCCGCTCACCGAGAAATTCAAGCCGTCCGCCGACAGCCTCTTCTGAGCGATCTCGAAGCTCGAACGCGTCCGTGTCGACGCCTCGAAGAACAGGTTGACCACCGTCTGACCGCGCAGCGTCGGCACCTTCTTGATCGCCCGCGCCGAGACCTCCTGAAAAGACTCAGCGGCGTCGAGAACGGCCGTGATCTCCTCCGGCTCGAGCTCGGCAATGCCGAGCAGGTCTTTGCGGGACCAGTGGAACTCGGTGCTCACTCCCCCTCTCCGGTCTCGATGACGTCGACGCCACACGATCCGTCGACCTCCTCGAACCGCACTTCCACCATCTCCGAACGCTTGGTGGATATCTTGTGACCGACGATGTCGGGCTGAATCGGCAGCTCACGGAAACCGCGGTCCGCCATCACCACCAACCGGACCGAACGAGGCCGCCCGTAGTCGATCAACGCATCGAGGGCCGCTCGTATCGTCCTTCCGGTAAAGAGCACGTCGTCGCAGAGGACGACGATCTGATCGTCGATCGGGCCCGGCAGGCGGGACTCCTTGACCTCCGGGTACTGAGCGACCGTCGAGAGATCGTCGCGATAGAGGTTGATGTCGAGCACGCCGAGAGGCAGCTCGACCCCCTCCATCTCGCGAATGTAGTCCCGGATCTGCTCCGAGAGCGGCACGCCTCGGGTCCGGATGCCGACGAGGACCAGATCGTCGGTACCGCCGCGCTTCTCGACGATCTCTCCCGCCATTCGACGAATGACGCGCTGCATCTGCTCCGCGTCGAGGATCGTGCGCCGATTTGCCAAGGGGTTCTCGAGACTCCGAATCCGCGGCATCCTACGTCCGGCGGCGGCGGCTGTCAAACCTCGCGCGACCCGCCGAGGGCGACTGCTCCTAACTTCTTTACCTACAACATCTTGTGGTGTGGTTTTGCGTCCCTACAATATCTTGCTATTCTCCGGACCGCATGCTGAAGATCCGGCGCGTCCACCTCTCGGGCTTCAAGTCCTTCGTCGATCCCACGACCGTGGAGTTCGCCGGCGGCTTGACCGCCATCGTCGGCCCCAACGGCTGCGGCAAGAGCAACATCGCCGACGCCGTGATCTGGGGGCTCGGCGAGCGCAGTGCCAAGAGCCTGCGCGGCGGCACCATGGAGGACGTCATCTTCGCCGGCTCGGAGGGGCGCAAGGCGCTCGGGATGGCCGAGGTCACCCTCGAGATGGCAGCCGACCCCAGCTTCCCGGCCGCCGAAGACGGCCGGCTCGAAGTCGGGCGCCGGGTCTTCCGCTCCGGTGAAAGCCGCTACATGATGAACGGCAAGACCGTGCGTCTCAAGGACGTTCGGAGCCTGGTCATGGACACCGGTCTCGGGCTGCGCGGATACTCGATGATCGAGCAGGGACAGATCGGGATGATCCTCTCGAGCAAGCCGCAGGAGCGGCGCAAGCTGCTCGAGGAGGCAGCGGGCATCACCCGCTACAAGGATCGGCGGCGGGTCGCCGTAGTCAAGCTAGAAGAGGCCAACGCCAACCTCGCGCGGCTCGACGACGTTCTCTCCGAGGTCCAGAGGGCGATGCGCTCGCTCAAGCGCCAAGCCAATGCCGCCAAGCGCTACCGCGACGCGCAGAACCGACGGGCCGACCTGCTCCGAAGCGTCCTCCTCGGTCGCTGGGCGCGGGTCTACTCCGCTCTCGCCGACCTTCGAGCGAAGATCGACGTCCGAGTCGACCGCGAGGCGGAGCTCACGGCCGAGCTCCACCGTCTCGAAGCGCGCCTCGCGGAAGGGCGCGAGAAGGAACAGCGATCCACTCGAGAGCTGGCCGAACAGCATCGCGAAGACACCGAGCTCGCCGCCCGTATCGAGGGTAAGCAGGAGTTTCTCAAGGGTGCGCGTCAGCGTCACCAAGAGGTGCGGGAGCGCCTCGCCTCCGGTCACCGCGACGGCGAGGGGCAAGGGGCGCGGCGGCGGGGGCTCGTCGGCGAGGTCGCCGCCTTGCAGGATGTCGAGGCCGAGCTCGTCGAAGAGCTCGGAGTCGCGGCCACCGAGCTGAGTGATGACGAAGGGCTCATCTCTGGAATCGTCGAGCTGGTGAACGAAGCCGAGGCCCGGCGAGAATCGACGCGGGCTTCCCTGCTCACCTCTCTCAGCGCGGTCAACGACCTTCGCAACCGCCTCCACCGCGAGCAGGTCGAGCGAGAGAAGGGCGACCTGCGCCTATCCCACCTGGCCTCCTCCCTCGAGGGCAACGAAGAAGAGGCGGCAACCAACGAAGAGTCTCGTGCCCAGGTCCGCAGGCAGCTCGGAAGCCTGACCGAGAAGGCCGATGAGCACCGCCGGACCCTGGCAGCGGCGCGCGAGCGGTCCGTCGAGCTCGGCGCCGACTCCGAGAGGCTCGAGGCGCTCAGGGTCAGCCTCAAGGACGAGCTCGTGGCGCTCGAGCAGCGCCGCCAGGTGATCGCAAGGCTGGCGGCGGCCCGCCGTGAACGGCTGAAGACCCTGACCGCGGCGCTCGCCGAAGCGGGACTCTCGCGGGTGACGCTCCTCTCCGAGCGGCTCGAGGTCCCCGAGGGCTGGGCGGAGAGCCTCGATCTCTTCCTCGGTGAGCTCTCCGAAGCCGCGATCCTCTCCGATGACGAAGACGCGCTGCGGCTCGCCCGGTTCCTGCTCGATCGGAGGTCGGGCGCACACCTCATCCGCTCGCGCCCGGCCGACGACGACGAAACGCTCAGCGACCCCTCGATCATCGCCACCGTCGGCGAGGCCCTTGGTCTCGGAGCCGACCTCGCCGCGGCCCTGCCGCCCGCCTACCTGGTCGAGACCGCCGCCGACGCCGAGCGGTTGGCTCGGAGCCACCCCGGAGCCTCCTTTCTCAGCCGCGAAGGCTTGGCGGCTCAAGCCGGCGTACTTCGCGTTACCGGCGACAGCGGTCGTCCCGGCGTCCTGGCCAGCGAGCAGGAGCTGGCCGACCTCGACCGCCGGATCCCCCCGCTCGGTGAGCGTCTCGCAGCGACCGTCACCGACCTCGACCGGATCGTCGACGAAAGCAGGCAGGTCGCCGAGCTCATCGGTCCCGAGGAGGAAGCGTTGGCCGGGCTCGGCCGCGAGATCGCCGTCGCCGAGGCCCGACTCGAAGATCTCGGCCTCCGGGCCCGGCGGCTCGGCGTCGAGCGCGAGAACCTGGAGAGCGAGTCGGCCCAGACGCGGCGGGATCTAGAGTCTCTCGGCGAGCGTCAGCAGCTGCTCGAGGCGGAGTTCGTGGCCAGCGAGAAGCGCCACGCCGAGCTCGAAGAGGCCTTCGACCAACGCCAACTCGAAGCGATCGAGGCGCGTCAGCGCCGAGAGGAGAGCACCACGGCGGGCGCCAGCCGGCGGGGCCGACATCAGCTGATCGAGCAACGCCTCGCGTCGCACCGCAGCGAAGTGGGGCGCCTGACCGGCCAGATCGCCGACATCGACGGCCGGCTCGAGGCCTGGGAGGAAGAGAAGTCCAACCTCGACCAGCGCCAGGCCGAGATCGAGCAGGCGATCGCCCAAGCCGAGACCGAGCTCCAGACGGCGCTCGAGGCCCGGGCCACCTCCCAAGAGAGCCTCCTCGCCGCCCAGAGCGCGCTCGACACCCGCCGCCACGAGCTGCAGGCGCTCGAGAAGCGCTTGGCTGGCCTGCGTGAGGACCGGGACGGCGTGCGTGCCGAGCTGGCCGATCTGCGGGTCGAACGGGCCACCCATGCTCAGGACGCGGAGCACCTCGAGAGCGAGTTCCGCCGAGAGTTCGACCAAGACCTACCGGAGGCCCCCGAGACCGCCTCCGAGAATCTCCCCGAGATCGAGGTCGAGTACGAGCGCTGCGAGGCGCTGCTCGAGCGGCTCGGCCCGGTCAACCTGTTGGCGGCCGAGGAGCACGAGGAACAGACCGCCCGGAACGAGTTCCTGACCACCCAGCGGGCCGATGTCGCCTCCTCCGTGAAGAAGCTGCACGCCACGATCGACGAGCTCAACCGCGAATCCACCGTTCGCTTTCAAAAGACCTTCGATGAGGTCAACGAGTCGTTCGCCATCACCTTCCAGGAGCTCTTTCGCGGCGGTCGAGCCTCGATGCGGCTGATCGACGAGGACGATCCTCTCGACAGCGGAATCGAGATCATGGCGCGGCCGCCCGGCAAGCGGCTCCAAAATCTGATGCTCCTCTCGGGCGGGGAGAAGGCGTTGACCGCGATCGCCCTCCTCTTCGGCCTGTTTCGCACCAAGCCGTCACCCTTCTGCATCCTCGACGAAGTCGACGCGCCGCTCGACGACGTCAACACGGTGCGCTTCATCCAGCTCGTCAAGAAGATGACCGCCGACACCCAGTTCGTGTTGATCACCCACAACAAGATCACGATGGAAGCGGCATCGAGGCTCTACGGCGTCACCATGCAGGAGCGCGGCGTGTCGCAACTGGTTGCGGTCGAGCTCGACGAGGTCCAGCCCCGCGAGCGCCAGCTGGCCACCGCCTAGGACGAACCTCCGCTTCCACCTGTCCCGCTGCTGGCGCTGCCGTTCGCCACGTCGTATCGTCGGCAGGTAATGGGACTGCGTCTCGAGAACGCTCTCGACTGGGAGCCGGGCGCGGGCTATCGTCGAGTTCGGACTTTCGACCTCCACACCGGCGGCGAGCCGTTCCGGATCGTCATCGACGGCGCTCCCGCGATCCCCGGCGAGACGGTCGCCGCCAAGCGCCGCTGGGCCCAGGAGCACGCTGACGATCTGCGCCGGCTTCTGATGTGGGAGCCGCGAGGCCACGCCGACATGTACGGCTGCCTCCTCACTGCACCGGTGACGCCGGGAGCCGACTTCGGCATCCTGTTCATGCACAATTCGGGCTTCAGCACGATGTGCGGTCACGGGATCATCGCCGCCACCACCGCCGTTCTGGAGACCGGGATGCTGCCCGCGGCGGAGAACCGACTCATCATCGACTCCCCGGCCGGCCCGGTGCGGGCGACAGCCGAGCGCGACGGCAATCGGGTGAGCCGCGTCGCTTTCCTCAACGTTCCGTCGTTCGTCGTCGCCCTCGATGCCGAGGTCGAGGTCGCCTCGTACGGCCGCTTGCCTTATGACCTCGCGTTCGGCGGCGCCTACTACGCCTTCGTCGACATCGCGACGCTCGGTCTCGATTGGGGTTCAGCCGGCAGCGCGCGGCTGATCGACGCCGGTCGCGCCATCAAGCGGGCGATCGCCGCCGAGCAGCCGATCGAACATCCCGGAGAGCGCGACCTCGGGTTTCTCTATGGGGTCGTCTTCCACGGACCGCCGACCGACGAGAGTCACCACAGCCGGAACGTCTGCGTCTTTGCCGACGGCGAGGTCGACCGCTCTCCGACCGGCACCGGGGTCAGTGCCCGGGCCGCTCTGCTCCACGCGCGCGGTCATTTGGCTCTCGGCCAGCCGATCACCATCGAGAGCATCGTCGGCAGCGTCTTCTAGGTCGTGGCGACCGAGGAGACCCCCTTCGGCGGCCGGGCCGCGATCGTTCCGGCAGTCTCCGGCTCGGCTTCGATCTGCGGTCGTCACGAGTTCCTGCTCGCACCCGACGATCCCTTTCCGGAAGGGTTCCTCCTGCGATGAGACTGCGCCTCATCTCCGCCACGGACATCGCCCGCGCTCTGCCGATGAGCGACTGCATCGAGACGATGAAGCTCGCCTTCGCCGATTTCTCGAGCGGCCGTGCGCAGGTGCCGCAGCGCATCGTCATGCCGGTCGCCACCGACGGCGCCGGCGGCACTGTCCTGGTCAAGCCGGCCCACCTGCCCGGCCGCGCGCTCGGTGCCAAACTGGTCTCGGTATTCCCCGACAACTCCCGGCGCGGGAAGCCGGTTACCCCCGGGCTGCTCATTCACCTCGACCTGGCGACCGGCGAGCCGAACGCCATCCTCGACGGCACGTTTCTCACGGCCTGGCGCACCGGCGCCGCCGGTGGGGCCGCGACCGACCTGCTGGCGCGAGCGGACGCCAAGATCGGAGCGCTGCTCGGAGCCGGCGATCAGGCCCGCACCCAGGCGCTGGCGATGGACGCGGTGCGGGAGCTCGACGAGATCCGGATCTACTCCCGGACGGCGACTCGCTCCGTCGCGCTCGTCCAGCAGCTCCAGTCGCAGACCCGCTGTCTCCTGCGAACCGTCCCCAGCGCCTCGGCCGCGATCTCGGGCGCCGACATCGTCACCGCGGCGACGACCTCCAGCCGGCCCGTCTTCCACGGCGACGAGCTCAGTGACGGGACACATGTCAACGGCGTCGGCAGCTTCACTCCCGCCATGCAGGAGATCGACATCACGACCGTCGGCCGGGCGCGAGTCTTCGTCGACTCGATCGCCTCCGCTCCCGTCGAGAGCGGTGATCTGGTCGAGGCGATCGCCGCCGGCGTCACCTCTCCCGAGGGCTGGGTCGAGCTCGGTCGAGTGGTCGAAGGCCTGGCATCGGGTCGCGTCGACCCGACGGAGATCACCTTCTTCAAGTCGGTCGGCCTCGCCGTACAAGACGTCGCGGCCGGCGCAGAGATCCTCTCCCGCGCCGAAGCCGAAGGGCTCGGCAAGTCGGTCGAGTTCTAGCCTCCTCGCTCGACGCGCCCGACGATCGCCTCGACCTGCTGCACCGTCTTGGGAATCGGCCTGCCCAGCACCCTCGGCCCGTCGGCAGTCACCAGCACGTCGTCCTCGATCCGCACCCCGCCGAAACCCTTGTACCGGGAAACCGCCGGCCAGTCGATGAACTCCGCGAACTTGCCCTCCGCCGACCAGCGGTCGATGAGCTCCGGAATGAAGTAGATCCCGGGCTCCACGGCGACGACCCAGTCCTCTTCGAGGGCGCGGCCGAGGCGCACGTAGCAGACTCCGAAAAGCGAGCTGCGCGTTACCGTCTCGTCGTACCCAACCAGCTCCTCGCCGAGCCCCTCCATGTCGTGGACGTCGAGGCCGACCATATGCCCGGTGCCGCACTGCAGGAAGGCGGCGTGGGCTCCCTGCTCGACCGCCTCGTGCACGTCGCCGCGCACCAGCCCGAGCTCCTTGAGCCCGGCCATCTGGCTGCGCGCCGCCGTCTTGTAGACGTCGATAAAGGGAG
Organism: Thermoanaerobaculia bacterium; assembly: GCA_945787575.1. Classification (GTDB taxonomy): domain Bacteria; phylum Acidobacteriota; class Thermoanaerobaculia; order Multivoradales; family JAHEKO01; genus CALZKB01. The sequence goes on from CALZKB010000099.1 coordinate 15,332, forward strand.
TACCGGCGCGAACCGCCGCGGTCGCCTCGTCGAGCGCCCGCAACACGATCTCGTAGATCTCGCGCTGGCGGCTGTCGAACGACCCGCTGACCGGGAACGTGCGGGTGATGTCGCTGGCGTAGCCCTCGGGAGAGGTGGCCCCCGAATCGTGCACCACCAGCTGACCAGCCGCCATCCGGTTGGCGTGAGCGTGGTTGTGGAGCACCTCGCCGCGCACCGAAAAGATGATCGGGAACGACACCGGCGAGCCGTGCCGCGCGTGGCATGCCTCGACCTTGCGCACCACCTCCCACTCGTACAGCTCCGGCCGCGTCGCCCGCATCGCCGCGCTGTGAGTGTGGAACGACACCTCGAGCGCCCGCTCGATCTCCGCCACCTCCTGCGCTTCCTTGGGCGCTCGGAGCGCGATCAC
>CALZKB010000100.1 GCA_945787575.1 Thermoanaerobaculia bacterium
GGGCGGCACGAAGATCTTCAAGAAAAGAGGCCCGGAGCGCGCGCTGGCGCTCCGGGCCTTCGATTCCTTCAGGCTATTGCCACCTTCAGAAGATCAGATCAATAGGGACCACCGTCGGGCTTGATCTCGTCGTCGACGTCCTGGACGTGGCACTTGTTGCACAGCGAGCGGTTCGCGTTGGTGCTCAGATTCGAGATTCGCTGAGCTAGCTCGAAGGTACCCCAGGCGTCACCGTCTTCCTCGTTGAAGGTGACGTTGAAGTCCCAGCGGCCCGACGACGCAGCCGAGGTGGCGTGGGCCCGATGGCAGGTCAGGCACATCACCTGGCTCGACGCTGTCGCCCCCTGAACCGAGTCGATCGTCATCGTTGGATCCTCGAACGGCACTTCCGGCCAGTAGGCAGCAGCCGGGTCGCCACCGAACAGGTCGTCCGAGCCGTTGTAGAGATTGTAGGCCAGGGAAATATCGGAGTCGAGGGGTTCGCTGACCTTGTGCTTGTGGGTCGTGCCGATCTCCGCGAAGTTCGTGTGGCAGTTGCCGCACCACTCACTCATGCCGCTGGCGTAGGCGTTGTGGTTGGTCGGCATCTCGCCGCTGGCGCTGGCCAGCTTGGTGGCCACCGGCGGCGGGTTGTCGAAGTCGTAGAAACCCTGAACCTCTCGTGCCCCGTACAGGAGCCTGAAGGAGAACGTGCCGTGCGGATCGTGGCAGCTCGTGCAGCCCATCTGCCCGGCGGGGAAATCGCCACCCGGTGCCATCGTGAGCGTCGTGTCGGTAGTGATTCCGTGACCCGGAGCGTTCAGGTTGTGGCCCGCTCTCTCACCCGGAATCACCGAGCCGCGAGTGGACTCTCTCAAGTCGGCGCAGCTCAGGAAGATGTAGTTGCCAGCGCCATTCTCACGGTCTGCGCCGGCCTCGCAGCTGCCGTTCAGCACGCCTCTGGTGCTGCTCGTCGTGTGGCACCCGAGGCAGGTGTCGCTCGGAGTGGCGTCGACCAGCAGCCAGTCATTGCCGTCGGGGGAATCGGGATCCACCAACTGCCCTTCATAGCTGTTGTGCATCGTATGGCAGCCGTTGCAGTGCGCAACGCCCTCGTCGTGGAAGGCCAATGCCGGGACGCCCCAAAGCACGACGACCGATACCGCTGCCAGGAGAAGCACTCGGTTGACAGTACGCATCACGATAATTCCCCTTTCGGTTCGTTTGTTTGTTGTCAATTCCTACTCCCGCACCTCTTAGAAGCAAGGGGTGTGCCATCGAGATGAAGCGGCGCTGTCGGCTCCAGAAACGGTGGAGTGCGTCGACAGATCCAGTTTGGGGCCTCCGGGCCCGGACGATCGGGCGGGCTTCCCGCTCGCCGGGGTAGTTTCGCCGTGTCCCGGTGTGGGACGGAGGACTCACCTAGCTGGGGAATATTCCCCAATTCGACACTTGCGTTGGGCCATATCCCCCGGTACTTCGGGGATAGAAGTGGCCGGCAAAGGCGCGTCAGAGTCTTGGCTCTGCAAGCCGTGGACCATGAAGCCACCGTCAGACCGGAGCCACGATCAGGACTCGCGCTCCGGAACGAAGGCGGGATTAGCAGCGAGACGGCACGATTGGCGCCGGAAGCGAGCCACCAGCAGCACCCCCGCCACCGTCAAACCTCCTATGATGCCGATCCACAGCCCGCGCGGCCCGAGACCGCGATCGAAGGCCAGCCAGTAACCGGACGGAAGTCCGATCAGCCAGTACGCCACGACGGTGATCGCGAGCGGTCCACGAGTGTCCTTCAGGCCACGAAGCGCTCCGTTCCCGGCGACCTGCAAGCCGTCCGGCAGCTGGAAGATCGCGGCCAGCAACAGCAGCTGGCTCGCCATCGCGACCACCTCCACATCGCGGCTGTAGATCCGGCCGATCAGCTCGGGGATGGTGAACAACACGATCGCCGAGACCAGCTGCACCGAGATTGCAAGGAGGATCCCGACCCAGCCGGCGCGGGCCGCGCTCACGGCGTCCCTCCGACCGAGCGCGATGCCCACTCGTACCGTGGTCGCCAGGGAAATCCCGAGGGGCACCATGAAGGTGAGCGAGGCGACGTTGATCGCGACCTGATGGCCGGCGACCGCGACGGTGCTGATCGACCCCATGAGCAAGGCGACGCCGGCGAACATGCTGACCTCGATGAAGAACGTGAAGCCGATCGGGAGGCCGAGCCGCAACAGCTCCGAGATCCGGCGCCCGTCCGGACCCTCGAGTCGCTCGAAGATCGCCAGTTCCGAGAGCGTGGAATGGCGTCGGATGTAGACCGCGATGGCGGCGAGAACCGTCCACCAGACGATCGATGTCGCGTAGCCGCAGCCGATCGCACCCAAAGCCGGCAGACCCCACTTCCCGTAGATCAGGACGTAGTTGGCCACGACGTTGACGCCGAGCCCGAGAACACCGAAGTACATCACCGGGCGACTGTTTCCCATCCCCTCGCACAGGAATCGCAACGAGAGGAAGGCGAACATGGCGGGTGCCCCCCACAGCAGCCCCTGCAAGTAGCCGAGGATCGTCGAATGGAGGACGGCATCGACGTCGAGCGCGACGAGCAGTGGGCGCGACGCCGTCACGACCGCCACCATCAGTCCGGTGAGCGCCAGGCCGATCCACAGGGACTGCCGCACCACCGGAGCGACCTCCTCACGTCGGCCGGCGCCGTCGAGGGCCGCCACCGACGGCGGCACCGCCAACAGCACGCCGAGACCGAAGAGCATCGCCGTATGCCAGATCGCGGCCCCGGCAGCCACCGACGCCAACGCTTCGGCCGAAAGCCGCCCCGACATCACGGTGTCCACGAAGGTCATCAATACGGTCGTCAGCTGGCCGAGCACTAGTGGTGCTGCCAGCCTCAGCGTCCGCGCGACCTCGGTCAGCCAGACGGTCCCGCTGCCGTCTCCCGCTCGCATATCGCCCGACCCTACACGCGACGCCTGCTAGGAACCACAGAGGAACGAGAAGGCCGGGATCCTAGGACCCCGGCCTCATCACCGAAGGGAGCTGCCCAACTAAGGCGGCACGCTCCGCTTCGGCACTGTTCGAGCAGCAGTCTCGCTAGAGCAGCTCTTCGACCGCCTCGCGCTCCTCCCGGAGCTCGCCGTCGGAGACGTCCATGCGATCGCGGCTGAACTCGTCGATCTCGAGATCCTGGACGATCTCGTAACCGCCGTCTCGACAGATGCAGGGGAACGAGTAGACGACGCCCTCGGCGATGCCATAGCTGCCGTCGGCGGGCACCGCCATGCTGACCCAGTCGCCTTCCGGAGTGCCGTGTACCCAGGAGCGAACGTGATCGATCGCCGCCGAAGCGGCGGATGCGGCCGAGGATGCGCCGCGCGCCTTGATGATCGCGCCACCGCGCTTCTGGACGGTGGGGATGAAGTTCTCGCGTACCCAATCGTCGTCCACCAGCTCCATCGCCGGCCGACCGTCGACCAGAGCGTGGCTGAGGTCGGGATACTGGGTCGAGGAGTGGTTCCCCCAGATCGTCATTCGGTGAATGGCTCGCGCGTGAGTCCCTGTTCTTTCCGCGAGCTGCGAGATCGCCCGGTTGTGGTCGAGGCGGGTCATCGCGCAGAACTGGCTGCGGTCGAGGTCCGGGGCGTTGGCGAAAGCGATCAGGGCATTGGTGTTGGCGGGGTTGCCGACGACCAGCACTCGGACGTCCTTCGACGCGCGGTCGTTGATGGCCTTGCCTTGCGGACCGAATATCTTGCCGTTGGCGCCGAGCAGGTCCGACCGCTCCATGCCGGCTCCGCGTGGCTTGGCGCCGACGAGGAGACAGATGTCGGCATCGGCGAAGCCTCCGTCGATGTCGGAGGTGGCAACGACGTCTTCGAGTAACGGAAACGCGCCGTCGCGCAGCTCCATGACCGTGCCGCCGAGAGCATCCATCGCCGGTGGGATCTCGATCAGACTGAGCGCGACGGGCTGATCGGAGTCCAGCATGTCTCCTGCCGCGACTCGAAAGCAGAGTTGGTAGCCGATGTTTCCGGCCGCTCCGGTGATGGCGACGCGAACGGGCTTGCTCATGAGTGATCCTCCTGGTTGTGCAGCAGCGACCTACATTGAGGTTATAGCGGGAATCGTGAGATGCGACAAGACACGGCAGGGTGGTTGCGCCTCTCTATTGTGAGCCTCTCCCCAACTGCTATCCGGCCGGCACCTCGATCGGCCGACGCGCCAGCCCCCAGACGACCACTGACGCAGCCGCAGCGATGAAGCAGAGGACGCCGGCGAAGACGAAAGCCAACGCGTATTCGCCCGTGGCGTCGAAGAGCGCTCCGCCAACGACGGGCCCCAGGATCCCGGCCACACCGTAGGCGGTGAAGATCCAGCCGTAGTTGATCCCCAGGTTCTGGGTACCGAAGTAGTCGGCCGTGGCCGATGGAAAGAGCGCGAAGTTGCCGCCGAAATTGAGCCCCACCCAGGCCGACGCGAGGAAGATCGCAAAATGCGACTGGACGCTCACGAGCAGCATGAACGCCATGCCCTGAGCCAGGAACATCATCATCATCGCCCGCGGGCGGTCGATGATGTCGCTCACCTTGCCCCAGAAGACTCGTCCCAAAGCGTTGAAGATGGCGAGGAGCCCCACCGGTTCGACGAAGCGGCCGAAGCTGCCCATCCACGAAGGCGCGAAAGTCCGGCCTTCGAGGATCGAACCCATCAGCGGCTTCCACTGGCCGATCGCCATGAGGCCGGACGTGGCTCCAAAGATGAAAGTCAGCCAGAGCATGCAGGCCAAGGGGGTCGCCAGCATCTGCCTCCATTCGAGGTCGCGCTCGGCCTTGACCACCGCAGGATCGGGGCTCCAGCCCGGCGGCGACCAGCCCTGCGGGGGATTGCGCAGCAGGGCAGCGCCCATCAACACCGCGGCGCCGGCGACCAGCCCGTGAAGCACGAAGAAGGCCCTCCAGCCGATGCCGAATCCAGTGCCCTCCGTGATACCGAGACCGACGAGGAGAATCTGAGAGAGGCCGAGAGCCTCCTGCACTCCGGCCGGAGGCAGCAGCAGGGTCGACGCGGGACCGGCGAAAAACAGCGCACCGGCTCCGAAGCCGGCGACAGCGAGTCCGGTGATCAGACCCTTCTTGTCGGGAAACCACTTGACGGCCGCCGCGATCGGGCAGACGTACGCGAAGCCGATGCCGGCACCGCCGAGAACGCCGTAGGTCAGGTAGAGAGCCCACGGCCGGCTCTCGGCGACGAGCAGGGCGCCAAGCAAGAATGAGACGCCGAGCGCGATCCCGCCGAGGGAAGCCACTTTGCGCGGTCCGATGCGATCTTGCAGCCGGCCGGCCGGGATCATGGTGATGGCGAAAGAGATCAGCGCGAAAGAGAACGCCCACTGGGTCGTCGTGCGGCTCCAGCCGAACTCCTGCTCCAGCGGCCTGACGAAAACGCTGAACGCGTAGACAGTGCCCAGGATGATCTGCACGATGAGGCCACCCAGCACGACTGTCCAACGACCCCTCGAGCTGTTGTCAGTAGTCATCCTGTCCTCCTGTGGACCCGTCGCCTTTGTTGCGATCTCGCGCCGAGAAGCGCCTCGATCGCTTGCCTCGGGCGAGTCCTCGGCGCGTCGTCCGCCAACAAACTAGCATCGCGGGCGCGGAGAGAGGCGCTCTCTGCGGGTAGGGTCGAGTGCCCACTCCAATGGGTCTGGTTCACCCACCCAAAAGCCCCTGTCCGTGAAGCATCGAAGTGAGGTCCCGTTGGTGGCGAGCTCAGGTCTCTCCATCACGGCTCGAAGCGTCCAGAGCCGACCGGGATGACCCTCGGCCTCGTCTATGAGATGACGGGGCGGAGCGATCAGCGATCGTCGCCGGGAGCTGGTGGGAGAACGACCGCGCTCACCCCCAGGTCGACAGCCATCCTGTTGATCTCGGGGATCGACCCCTCTCGCAACCGACGCCACTCCCGCCGCGCTTCGACCACCTGCGCCCTCAGCTCCTCGTACACCTCGAGCTGCGAATCGGTTGGCGGCATGTCGACTTGCGCGACGCCGCGGGCCAGGTACGTCAACCGCGCGTAGAGCAGGCGCGGCCAACGCAAGGAGTCTTGAATCGCTCCGGTCAGCCGGAGGTCGAAGAAGCGACGCTCGAGGTCGCCGAGGGTGTTGTCGAGTTCCTCGAGTGTGGCGGCCAAGTCTGGGGTCTCGAGCTCCTCGTCGCCCCATCCAAGGCCGTTCAAGGTCTCGACCAGATCGGCAAGCTGCTTGCGAGTCCACTCCACGCCGTTGATGAGCTCGGCCGACTCCGCGATCAGCGACCTCAAGTCGCGCAGCAGGGTCATCTGCGCTGCGATCGTCTCCTCGCTGCCGGTCGAGCCTGGATCCTTCAGCACGGCGAGCTCGCCGGTCGCGACCGGCTCGTCACCCATCCGGAGCTCGAGTGTGTAGGTCCCCGGCGGCGAATAGATCGCGAACCTTCCGCCATCGGTCATTCGTCGCCACCCCTGGTCGGGGATCTGCACGTGGCCCGACTCCTCCGGACGCGTCCGCAGCCTGACCTCCGGCGTCCGCTCCTCCATGAGGTCCCAAGTCACCCGGTGAAGCCCGGATCCGTTCGCCAGATCGTCGAGCGTCCGCACTTCGCGACCCGTCGCGTCCTTGACGACCAGGGAGACGTCATCCTCGGTCGCCTCGGGCAGGAAGTAGTGGACTGAAGCTCCCGGTTTCGGGTTCTGGCCCGCCGCCGGGTTGTGATATTCGCTCCAGCTCGCTTCGCGGCGCCGGAAGCGGTAGGCGACTCGCGGCGTGAGGAGCGTCGCTCCCGCTGCCTGCTGGATCACGGCCCACTCACGCAGCGGAGTGATGTCGTCGAGAATGTAGATGCCGCGCCCGTAGGTGGCAACTACCAGGTCACTGAAGTGCTGCTGGATCTCGATCCAGTGCACGGGAGCGGGCGGAAGATCCGCGCCGAGCTCCAGCCACTGGCGGCCGTCGTCGAACGAAACCCACAGCGCGTTCTCGGTGCCGAGGTAGAGCAGCCCCGGCCGCACCGGATCCTCCCGCACGCAGTGGGCATATCCGAAGACGCTCTGAGGCAGGTCTCTGCGCAAGCTCGTCCAGCTCGCCCCGTAGTCGTCGGTCCGGAAGACATAGGTCGCCGTGTCCCCCTCTTGGTGCCGGTCGATCGTCAAGTACGCCCGCCCGACAGTGTGGCGCGAAGGCTCGACGTTGGAGACGGTGCCGAGCGGCGGGACAGAAAGTCCGGCGGTGACGTTCCTCCAACTCCCGCCGCCATCGCGCGTCACCTGGACCTGGCCGTCGTTGGTCCCCGCCCAGATCACCCCCGGCTCGAGCGGCGACTCCGCGATCGCGAACACCGTCGGCGCGATCGTCGGCCCCGCGTCGTCGAGCGTCAGCCCGCCGGTACGCGTCATCAGCTCCGGATCGGCGGTCGTCAGGTCGGGACTGATCACCTGCCAGCTCTGGCCGTGGTCGCGCGTGCGATGAACGTACTGGCTGCCGTAGTAGACATCCGGCCCGTGCGGCGAGACGGCGAGCGGCGCCGTCCACTGGATTCGATACTCGAGCTCCGCCGCCGCCACGCTCTCGATCGCCTTCGGCCAGACGCTGACCATTCGGGAGTGGCCGGTGCGCAGGTCGTGAAGCTCGAGCAGGCCGTCGTAGCACCCCGACCAGATGAGCTCCGGATCCACCGGATCGGGCCGCGCGAAACCCGTCTCGCAGCCACCGACTGACCGCCAGGCGCCCACCGGGATCTCGTCGCCGGTGAGGGTGTTGCTCGGGCCCACGGCGCTCGGACCGTCCTGGCGATTGCCGTAGATGTTGTAGGGAATCCGGTTGTCGGTCGCGACGTGGTACATCTGGGCGACGGGTAGCTGCGGCCGGAACCAGCTCTCGCCCCGGTTCAGGGTGATGCTCACCCCGCCGTCGTGGCCGGTGATCCGGCGAGCGGGGTCCTCAGGGTCGATCCAGATGTCGTGGTGGTCGTAGCCCGAGTTCTGCGCGGTGGTCGTCACTCCGCCGTCGAGCGAGATCGACTGCCGCACCGCCATGAAGGTCACTTCGTCGGCGTCGTCCGGGGCGGCTGCCGCACGCGTGTAGTAGAGCGGCCGCTGGGTGAGGTTGTTGTCGGCGTTGACCATCCGCCAGCTCTCGCCCCCGTCGTCGGAGCGCCAGAGCACGCCGGCGAAGTCCTCGAGCGGCTCGAAGTCGCGATTCGAGCTCGTTTCGATCAGGGCGTAGATCCGGTCGGAGTCGTCGGCAGACATCGCCAAGCCTATCTTGCCGAGCGGCGATGGCGGCAGACCGCTTCCCTCGAGTCGAGCCCAGCTGTCGCCGCCGTCGCGCGAAGTCCAGATGCCGCTCCCCGGGCCGCCGCTGGTCCGTCCTGAGGTCCGCATCTCGAACTGCCACATCGCGGCAAAGAGGATGCGCGGGTTGTTCGGATCCATGACCACGTCGATGGCACCGGTGTTCTCGTCGACGAAGAGCACCCGTTCCCAGGAGTCTCCACCGTCGCGGGTCCGATAGAGGCCGCGCTCCGCCTGTGGCCCGTAGGCGTGGCCCAGCGCCGCCGCGAAAACGACGTCCGGGTCGCGAGGATCGATCACGATCCGCCCGATCCGGCCACTCTCGCCGAGCCCCATGTTCGCCCAGCTCCTGCCGGCGTCGATCGACTTGTAGATCCCGTCGCCGATCGAGACGTTGGAGCGGATGAAGGTCTCGCCGGTGCCCGCCCACACGACGTTGGCATCGGACGGCGCGACCGCCAGCGAGCCGATCGACGAGGCCGACGTGTCGTCGAAGATCGGCTCCCAATGGGCGCCACCGTCGGTCGTCCTGAAGATCCCGCCCGACGCGGCGCCCGCGTAGTAGGTCGCCGGATCACCGGCCACGCCGACCACCGCCGGCACCCGGTTGCCGATCGGACCGATGTAGCGGAACTCGAGCTCGGCGAACGGATCCTCGCTTGCCATCGCACTGCCGCTCAGCATTGTGAGCACCATCGTCGCCAGCGTTCGCAACGCCATTCGCATCTCTCGCCTCCTCCTCGGTTCGGCGTTCCCGCTCGTCGTCCTGAGCCGAGCCGCGGCCCGGAGTCGAGCGTCGCCCTGCAGGGTGCTTGCTCTGGTTTTCGCGCCGAAAGCGCCTAGGCCTCTTCCCCGCCGTGGCGCCCCCAATACTCGACCAGCGCCTTGACGTAGGCAAGCGCTGCTTCGAGGTTCTGCACGGTGTTCCATTCGAAGCAACTATGGAAATCGTGGCCGCCGGTGAACACGTTGGGGGTCGGTAACCCCATCTCGGAGAGCCGCGAGCCGTCGGTACCGCCACGCACCAGCTCCTCCCGGAGCTCGATCCCCAGCTCTTCGGCCGCGCTGAAAGCGAAGCTGATGGCACGGTCGTCCTTCGTCTCGATGTACTCGCGCATGTTGCGGTAGTTGTCTTCGATCTCGACTTGGATCCGGGCACGCGGGTGCTTGAGGGCGGCAGCGGCCGCCAACTGCTCGACCAGCTGCTTGCGGCGGTCGAGACCGTCCGCGGTGAAGTCGCGCAGCAGGATTCTCGCCTCCGCCTGGGTGACGTCTCCCTCGACGAGGTGCGGGCAGAAATACCCCTCCCGGTGGGCCGTCGTCTCCGGCGCCTCGCCGGCAGGCAGGGCGGCCAGGATCTCGGCGACGATCGTCGTCGCGTTGGCCATCACGTCCTTGGCGTAGCCGGGGTGGACGCCGACTCCTTGGACCCGGATCACCGCTTCGGCGGCGTTGAACGTCTCGTAGGAAAAGGTCCCGACCCCGCCGCCGTCGATCGTGTAGGCCACCTCGACACCCAGCTTCTCGAGATCGAGCTCGTCGACCCCGCGGCCGATCTCCTCGTCGACGGTGAAGCAGACCTTGAGCAGCGGTCGAGGCCGCTGCGGCTCGGCGAGCAGATCGGCCACCGCCTGCATGATGATCGCTACCCCCGCCTTGTCGTCGCTGCCGAGCAACGTCGTCCCGTCGCTCGTGATCAGGTCGTGGCCGAGGTGGTCGAGCAGTTCCGGACTGCGCGCCGGGTCGAGGGTCACCCCATCTTCGAGAGCGATCACCGAGCCGTCGTAGTCGGCGTGGATGCGGGGCTCGACCGGGCCGCCCGGCGCGTCGGGGGAAGTGTCGACGTGGGCGACGAGGGCGAGCGCCGGAGCGGTCGAACCCTCGGGCATTGCCGGCAGCGACGCGTAGACGTAGCCGTGGTCGTCCATCGCGGCGTCGGACAGCCCGAGCTCGCCGAGCTCGCGAGCGAGCAGCGACGAGAGCTCCTTCTGCTTCTCCGTCGAGGGTGTGGTGTCGGAGTCGCGATCCGCCTCGGTGTCGATCCGCACGTAGCGGAGGAAACGCTCGACGACAGCGGGGAGGTCGGTGGGGGGCATGCCGTCCGGCTAGGGATGATGTTGCCGGAAGACGGCGAGCGCCTCCTCGAACTGCTCGCGCGCCTTTCCGATGTAGGTGTGTGCCTCGTCGATGTAGCCGTCGGTCGAGGTCGACCACACCCGGTTGAGCGCGCGCTCGCCCGCGGCGAACGGGTTCATGACGTCCGCGTACGCTTGCAGGCCGAAGCGGTGGGCGACGCTATCGATGCGATGGCGAAGCTCGTAGACGTCGACCGACTCCTTTTCGCCGTCGAGCGCTTGAATCTTGGCCACGACACTCGCCAGGCTACCGTCGATCAGGCCCAGATTGCCGGCGATCACCCCCTCCTCTCTGGCCTCCTGGTGGACGGCGTGTCGCACCATCACCACTCCGGCGATTCCCAGGGCGAGCACGACCAAGTACGGTCCGACCGGCACGCCATCCGGCTGCTGGACGGTGAAATAGGAGCCGGCCAAGAAGCCGCCGGTGATCAACAGGTAGCCGAGGCCCTTCATCCGCCGCTCCCGAAGACGATCTGCAGCGAGTAGAAGACCCCTACCAGCGCCTCGCCGACAATCAGGCCGGCGGCGACCGGGATCCCGGTATCTTCCGCAAACGCGCGACCAATCAGGGAATCGGTGTAGAGGAGGGCCAGCGTCCCCAGCGTGTAGGTGAGGATGATGTTGAATGGCAGGTAGAAGCCGAGCCCGACCATCACGCCGATTCCACCGACGCCGCTCGCCGAGAGCAGCGCCCCGAGACCCGCACCGGTCAGGTACTTGTCGAGCGGGATCTCGCCCCCGAGGATGCCCTGGATGACGCTCGCCAGCGCCTGGCCCTGGGGCGCGGGCAGTCGATCGCTGCCCAGGACGTAGGCTTCGTGCAGCACGACGATCAGCCCCATGATCAGGATCGGTCCGAGCCAGGTGCCGAGGAACTGGGCAATCTGCTGCTTCCTGGGAATCGCTCCGACCAGATAGCCGGTCTTCAAGTCGAGCATCAGATCGGTCGCCTGGGCCATCGCCACGCACATCGCGCCGCCGACGACGATCGAGGCGACCACCGTCTGCTGGTCGTCGAGGCCGCTGGCGACGAAGATGAGGATCGTGACGCCGATGAGGGTCATCCCCGAAAGCGGCGACCACTGAGTGCGGCCGATGCACTCCGAGAGCACGACGCCGGCAACCCAGATCCACAGGGTGCCGAGAACCGCCATCGCCACCGCCCGCCAGAGCGCCATGTCGGGTACGGAGAAGAGCGCCGTGATCGCCAGCACCACCACCGCCGCGACGATGCCCATGTAGAGCATCCGGATCGGCAGCTCATCGGTGGTCACCGCGGAGCGGGTCTTCGACGCCCGCTGCATGCTGCGGATCGCCGACAGCACTAGAGGAAAGGCGAGCACGATGCCGGTCAGCGCGCCGCCGATGATCATCCCGATTCCCACCGGCCGGAACATGTTGAGCCGGAGGTAGGTCGCCATCCCCATGCCCGCATCCTCGAGCACGGCCGGGGTCGGCAGCCGGCCCTGCAGCGACAAGAGCGGCGCCAAGATCCAGTAGCAGACGTAGCCGCCGACGACGAAGAAGAAGCCACCGCGACCGGCGAGATAGGCGACGCCGACGGTCAACAGCGACAGATACCAGATGCCGTTCATGTAGTCCGGCATGCCGAGCACCTGGCCGAGGTTCCAGTTCTCTACCCCGCTCGACAGGCTGATGTAGTGGGCGATGCCGCTCACCATCGCGCCGCCGAGCAGCAGCCACGCCTTGCGGATGCCGGCGCCAGGGGCCTTCAAGATCGTCGCCGTGGCGATTCCGCCCGGATAGGCGAGGCGGTCGAAGTCGATCATCTGCTTGCGCAGAGGAATGATGAAGGCGATGCCGAGCACCCCACCGGCGATGCAGGCGACCACCACGAGCAGCCGGTTGAAGTCCTCGTAGCCGAGGATGAAGAGCGCCGGGATCGAGAACATCATGCCGGCAGAGGCGCCGTTGACCGAACTGGCGATCGTCTGGTTGATGTTGTTCTCGATGATGCTGCGCCGGCGCATGAGGCCGCGCAGTACGCCGAAGCCGAGGATCGCGGCGAGCTCCGACCCTTCGATCGAGAAGCCGAGCTTGAGGCTCAGGTATCCGATCGACAGCGTGATGAGCGCACCGATCAGGTAACCGACGAGGATCGCCGGCCAGGTGATTTCGGGGTAGACGCCGTGGCGGACTGGTGGGCTCATGGGCGGGGCGGGGCGATCGTACCGGAGGGCTCCACTCGGCTCAAGGAGTCGCCGCCCTCTCGGGTAGCGACACCGCCGCGATCCCGAGCACGACGATCAGCGCTCCGGCAGCCTGCACGAACGACAGAGTCTCGCCGAGCAGCAGCACCCCCCAGATCAGGGTCATGACCGGCTGGGTGAGCAGCAGGATCGAGGTCTCGACCGCCTGCATCTTGGGCAGCGACCGGGTGATCAGCAGCCAGCCGAACACCTGGGCGGTCAGGGCCAGGGCGACGAGCCAGCCGTGGGACGGCCAGCTGACCGTGTAGTCGAGCTCACCGTCGAGGACACCGAGGACCCAGATCGAGACCAGGGTGCCGAGGGTGGCGTCGAGCCACGGCCCGACCGTCGGCGTGTCGCCTCGCCGAGAGCGCCGGAAAGTCAGCAGGAAAGACGCGTAGAAAACGCCGGTGGCCACGCCGTAGACCACCCCCCGAAACGGCGCCTCGCCATACGCGTCCGGGAGGCCGAGCCCGGAGGTCAGCACCACCCCGGTGAACAGCAGCGGCATCATCCAGAGCAGCAGCTTGCGCGGCTTCTCGCCAAAGAGCCACCAGGCGACGACCGCCACGAAGAACACCTGCGAGTTGCCCAGCACCGTCGCCAGACCGGCGCCGATCGACGCGATCGAGCGATGCCAGACGGCGAAGTCGGCACCGAGGATCAGGCCGGCCGCGAAGGCGATCAGCCGCGCGCGGCGACTGCGATGATCACGACCCCTCACCCTGAGCCAGAGCAACAGCAGCGGTGGCACCGCGTAGAACGCCCTGAAGAAGCCGGCGGTCGACGGCGAAGCTCCCGACAGTCGGACGAAGATCGCCGAGAACGAGATCCCGACGATCCCGGCGAGAGCCTGCAGGCGGAGCTTCAGTGGGGTGCTGGCGGCCACGGTGCGGCGATTGTAGTGGCGTCGTGCCCGACCCCCTAGCAGCCCCTTGCGAAAGGAGCACCAGAGAGCTTTCGGCGCAGACTGAACAGGTCGGGAATCTAGGCAGCTGGCGTAGGACGCGGCCTCGCTACGACTTGCCTCGTCTGGCGCGACAGCAGCTTCAGACGTCCACCAGGTCGAACACCAGCGAAACGGCCAGCACGAGCGAGAGAACCAGGAGATACAGAGCGAGTCTGCGGTCTGAATGGGGAATCTGCTGGAGCAGGTAGGGCAACAGGAAGAGCCATGGGGCATGGCCCATTCCGAGGATCTTCTCGAAGCCGAAGGAGGAGTAGAGCGAGAAGACCGTTCAGCGGTGCCGCCGGCGTACCGGTTCCTACTTGAACCAGAGTGTCTCGGGTGGAGGGACCAACTCTCTCAGTTCGGCGACGATCTCCTCCCGCATGCGAGCCCTCAACTGCAGCCGCCGGTACCAACCGCAATGCCTGAGCTCGTCGCGGTAGCGGGACTCCACTTCGCCTGCGATCCGCCGACGCTCCTCGCTGCCTTCGGCTGCCCACCAGCGAGCACGTCCGTTGGCCACAAACCCATCGTTGACTGTTGGAACGCTCTTCTCCGCTCCCTCGTTGGCGCCGCGTGAATCGCGACGCGCTCCAGCCTCGCTCACCGTCTCGACAATGCGCCTATTCACAGTACTTGTCTCCCTTATCGAAGATGATCCTCCAGACCCCGGGCTCCTCCTGCCTCCAGATCGAGGTATAGGTCGAGATCCGGCTTCCCTCCGCGTTCCAGACCGGCCCAGTGCTGATCGCGAGTTTCCCGGAGTCGAGAACCGACACCGTCTCCGGCTCCCACGAAAATGGCGGCTCGGACTCTTCGAAGTAGCCCTTCCAATGAGCGGCCACTGCTTGCTTGCCGCGCCGGGCGGTCGTGCCCGCCAAGAACACGGTTTCCTGTGACAAGAACGACGCGAAGGCGGCATGGTCGCGGTCCACCATCGTCCGGGCAAAGGCCCGCTCGACCGCCGCGACCTGACTCTCGAGATCGATCGGTTCGCTCGGGGTGCTCGCACCGGAGCCGGCAGCAAGCAGGACCGCGACGAGTGCAAGGATCCGAACGGGCATTCTCATCTGGTTAGGCGTCACTTGATTCTCCTTGGTGGCGGGACCTAGCCGCGGTGATGAGGAGGGCGAGAGCAGCTATGAGCAAGAGGGGAGAGGAATAGACCCCCGGCGCGAAGTCGCCGAGCCAGATCGACGCCGAGACGTGACCGAGGGCGTTGACGACCATGATGACGCCGAGTACGTACGACAGGAGGCGAAGCCATCGGTAACCCCGAAGAACCAAGGGTGTCAACGCGAGCAGCGCCACGACCCCGAAGATCAAGCCGCCGATCCAAACGGGAAATGTGAACGTCGGAAAGGGCACCCAAAGACCTTGATCTCGAGCCGACTCGATCAAGGAGTTGTAGAAAGGCAAGAAATCGGTCGCTGCCTCGTCCACGACGTGGAGCCCAAGTGTCACGGCGAGGAAGGCCCAGGACATCGTCCAGCGAGTGAGCACTTGATCACTCATGGATTCACCTCGCACCATCGCCTGGCGGGTCGGGCACTCGGCCGCGACCAACGCGCCTCCGAGACCGCGAGCGCCGACTGGTGGTGAGAGGCTACCAGACTGCCCTTGCGCGGATCAGCAGCCAACGCAATCGTGGCTCGCCTGAGAGTCCGAAGCGCGCGATCCGCCAAATCGCTCCTCACCTCGCATCCGCCCGCGCAACCGCTCGCGCCCGCTCTTGCACCCACCAAGCACCGATGGGTAGCAAGAAGGAGAACCACAGAGCGAAGAACAGTCCGAGTACCCGGTCGAGTGGCGGCTTTCCGCGCTCTTCGGCTGCCAGCAAGGCTCGGCTCACGTACCAGAGAAGATAGAAGTTGACGAACATGCCGAGCAGGTGCAGAGCGATCTGGGCACCTCCGAAAGAGCGCGGTCCGGACACCGAGGCAAACTGCCCTGCGAACCAGAAGATGTAACCTGTCGCGATCGCCAGCCCGAGCGCGGGAAACAGATAGCCACGCCGGAGGGGCTCGGGGAGCCGCGAGTCCATCGACGCTCCGACCACCAGCGCCCAACCGAAGTAGACGAGCTCGAGAAGCGCCATGGCCACACCGGAGGCCGAAGAGTCGGTGCGGCCCGCGACAACGAAGGCCGAAACGACGAGTGAGCCGAATCCGAACAGAAGAACGGCCAGGAGGACCACGAAGACCATCCAGCCCCTCAGCCTGAGCACGCCGTCGAACGCAGGCATCGTACGCCCGGGCATCCCTAGGCGAACACCTTGGCGAAGCGGAAGCTGGTCTGCTCGTACGCGAGATGGCGGTAGAAGGAGTGCGCGTCGGTCCGACGTTGGTGGCTCGTAACCTCGAGCAGGCCACAGCCGGCTTGGACGACGGCCTCCTCCGCGGCCAGAACCAGGGCACGGCCGAGTCCCTGTCCGCGCACCGACGGGTCGACGACGAGCGAGGTGATACGTCCGACCGGCTTGGGCCGATGCAGCACGACCGTCCGATGGAGTGTGATCGCGCCGAGGAGCGAGGTCTCCCCCTGGACCACCAACGCGAAGTTGCCCTTGACGTGCTCCCCGTAACTCGGCCCGGTAAGCTTCGAGCGAATCGGGCCGCTGATTCGCCCTCGCACTTCGACCTGTGACTGGGCAAACGCAGCCTGTGTCGGAGACGACCAAGTCACGAAAACAAGGAGAAGCGCGGCCCCTGTTCGATTGGTCTTCATCCTCAAGAAACCGCGCCCAGAGTACCACCTGACGCCCCGGGAGTTGAGCGGCGGCGGGCCGGCAGGCCCGACCTCCGCTCCAGGGACTTGTTAGATGCCATCTGGAGTACCGCGGTCGCCTCCGGCCTTGAATTCACTTCTCAGAGCGGTCTCGATCTCTTCAAACTGTGGATGCCATCCAGAGTCCTCGATAGAGATCTTGACTTTGCCCTCTCGTTCGAAATGGGTGATGGTCACCTCGAGTCCGCCTGAGCCGTACTTCGCCACATCGAACATTCTCAGCCGATCACCCTCGCTCAAACCGTATTCCTCAGCAACGGTCCCCACGATTTGAATAACTGTCTCTAGGTCCAGCGGCCCCAGTCTGAGGTGAACGCCTACGTTGTGCCGTGTTGCCACAACTTCTGGCAGGTCGCGGAATCTGTTCGCGATGTCGTCAGTAAGTTCCCGGTTTCCATAGTCTTCCAGCAGCACGGCCAGTTGGCCTAGAGAGTCGTAGCGTTGGACATGAGCCGAGAAGCTCCTCGCCGAGCACTCTGCTAGGCGACCAATGATGCCCGTCTGAGGCTCGTCGATTTGGAGGCCACGGCTACCTGCCAGCTCTCGAAGTAGTTCGAGAATTCGGGTCTCGTTCTCTTCGGTATCGAGGAAGGATATCTCGACTATATGTCTCGTATTCTCGATATTATTATATTGGGACGCTTGATCGAGCACCGCGATTGGGGCAAGTGCCTCAACAAAGACACCTGCCGTCTGATTGTACGTAAGCGCTATGGAGAAGACCTGCCGGGGGAGCTTGGCGTGTCCGCTAGCCGTTTCTGAGGACGTCTGAGGATCACTGTATTCGTAGAAGACAACCTGCAAATCGGAGATTTCCGGCCACGTTGAGACCCACCCTAGATCGCCCGCCTCCGCACTGTACTCTCTTTCGAGTACAGCTTCTTTCTGAGCATTCAGAATCGACAGCCTGACTGTCTTCCGATTTCTCTCAACATAGGCTTTCCCCACGCCGCCTTCTATGTCGATCCATACACAGAACTCGGCATCGTCCCGGTCAGCGCCATCTGGATAGCAGGTGTATCCCCCAACCTCCGTTGACGAATGGCAGGCCTGCAACATCAGGCAGCACACACAAAGATTCTGCAACAATCTTGCTCGCGACATGGCCTCGGCAACTCGCTCGACAAGGAACAACCGCCTACTGATGTGTTGCCGCTTCGCATACGAGAAGTAGCGGAATCCATCTAGGCCAGGTGCCGTCATATCGACCCTCCCATTCCTACCCTACTTCGGCGAGGCCGCTCAACGGATTTCGAGCTCAGCGGCACCGCCTGCGGTGCTGACGAGAACTACGATGTTGAAGCTAACCACAACCACGGAAGTCTACACTCGACTTGGAGCACGCGAGGCGGCGTCCGGTCCAGCGAGTTGTCAGCGCGCAGCCCTCTCAAGACGCAGCTGCAGACACTTCTCGTAGTAGCTGTTTCGTAAGCCGTTCAAAGGAAGTTGGAAGCGCTCCGACGATCAGAAAGCAGGCAGCAAGAAACGGGAGTAGTGGCTGTTGCATGAAAGCGAGAAAGATCAGAGGAAGAAAGCCAGGAACACCTAGGGCTGCCGTCTCCAGTGAGACTCGAACGACTCGTGGTTCCCGAAACCGTTCGAGCAGAGGAGTCCTGATGAACTCAGACCAGTCCTCACGTCTTCTGGCTACCGTGCGCTTGTCAGCCCAGTGGAAAGTGTGAACCGCCCCGGGAATCCCGGGGCGGTTCAGTATCGAGGACGGGGATGGCAAGTGTCTCAAGAGCAGTGTCCAATCTGGATTCTGTGCCTACCAGGGCCCTCGGTCCGGGTGGTCAGCGAGTGCCGCCTAGCGGATCTGGATCTCAGCGGCGATGCTAGCCGCACAGCTACCGCAGTGATTCATCGAGGGGTTCACCGCTAAAGTCTAACCCGCCCTCCTAGCGCGCATTCATCTCAGGTGGTGCCAATAGAGGGCCCATTGAACCGCAGATGAACACGTCTCCGGTGGTATGTCGGTAAACCGAGATGCCAACTCCTCGTCGACCTTCGAGAGATCGCAGGTGAACGACGTGCCATCCCAGGCCGCATCCAAGGCACCCCGATGCGTTACCACCAGCGCCTTGGCCGATTCGAGCAAGAGCACGGCGCGATCGAAGGCCTCCTGCGCTTCGGCCTTCGTGAGCTGCGGACTCCGCGCCCGCAAGGCGCGCACGGCACGCGCTCGCGATCCTGCGTACCCGTCGAATTCGCAGTAGTAACGGGCCACGTCGAACGCGGCGTCCGACGAAGAGCTCGCGCGTCTGCCCATGGCGCCCAATTGACTCCGGTTCAGCACCACCTAACGGATCTTGAGCTCACCGGCACCGCTGACGAAAGCGGCCGCTTGCAGTGAGCTGCTGAACCTGGAATGTGATCATGGTTGAGGAGAGCTGGTGGCGGTGTCCGGTGCAGCGATTGGTTAGGCGGCACCCCACTGATCCACGGAGCCCACCGGCCGAGAGACGACCGCGAGCCGATTAGTAGAGGTCTCGCCAATGTTTCATTCCTCCAAGGCGCAAAGTCGTGGGTATCGTTTTCGCAGTTCCTTGTCGTCTTCGAGGTCGAAGGGCTTGCCCTGGGGAAGTCTACTTGCCGCTGTTGGTGACGCCAGGACCAGGCCCGTTTTCTCTTCATATACCTGTGCGGCGAGCGCAGCGGCAGACTCGTCGCCCTCGATATCAGTGTGGTCCGCAAGCGTGTCCGGGTTATCGAGAACGTCCTCGAAAACGTCCTTACCTCTCAGAATCAACTCCGCCCGAAAGTCGTCAAAGGAGTCATCCGAGCAACCACCGAGGAGGACAAATGCGGCTCCCCAGAGATCATGGCGATAGGCACGGTCCATGGCAGCTGAAAAGTGACGACTGAACTCAGCAACCTGCGCCGGTCTCATCTCGGATAGCCACCGGCCCAGTGTGCTGACAGGATCTACCGTGCCGCTGGCCCCATTGATCACTGACCAAAAGTGCGCTTTCGTCAATCGGGCGTTACCGATTCGAACCGGGCAAGATGTGTCCGAGCTAGGCACTTGACGTGATACCGATGAGGTTCTTGAAGACTGGAGCGCACCTTCAAAGGACGAGATCGCAGCCGCAAGGCGCGGATGTTCTGAAAGTCGGGGCGCCTGTCCCTTGACGAGCGCCGCCGAATTCGGCGATCCGTGGGCGTTGAAGACCGCAAGCCAGCTGGGAGCCACTTGCTGTTGCGATGAAGCTGCCGCAACCATGGCTTTCACGAGCTTATCGTTGCGAGCAATGCCCACGAGGATCTCTCGCTCCCGCCTCGTCCCCACCGGGGAGGTCCGATAGAGGGCTCGAAGAGCATCAACCGCGGTGCGCCACGCTTCCTCCAGGGCGTCGTCTGAATCTTCCGTCCCGACAACCTCGACAAGTGCCCGAACCTCTAACCCTTCAGGAAGTTGTCTGCGCAACAACGCAACTGCATCTCGAATCAGGTTGGCGCCTGCATTGCGGCAGTCTTTGGCACCCTCGTTGAACACGACCGCGGGGTGCCAACCCTCCCGCGTTAGGAGACCGACGATCTGTTCCGGCGTCTTGGGGCGCATGAAAGAACCGATTCCGGTGAAGCCGCCTAACGGATCTTAGGCGGCCTTCGCATTGCGAGTCCAGATCCAAACTACAAAAGACGCCGACAAAGGAAGAAACCACAACGGTAGCCACAGTGCTACGAGCCACACCGCTATGACAGCTTCGCCCTCCAGGGTGAAGCCACGACTGCGGATGACACCAGCTACCACTAGACCCGTCAACAAGGCCAGGATTGGATAGGTCACCAATGCACCTGCCACAAGCCTGCCGGTCAGATCGAGCCAGCCACGGTTCGGCTGAACAGAGAATGCTGTGGGCAGCAACCGAAGGACCACGCCACCGACGACGGCAACAACAACCGCAGGCAGAACCAAGAGAACTGACATGCTCGCGTCTTTGCCAAGGAACGCCTCCCAGAGGAAACCCAGAACCCAAACCCCTCCTGCGTACGCCCCAAGAATCGCCAGAATCCGAAGAGCTCGAGTTGCACTGTTCACGGCTACGGCTGCTGTTGCCAAGGCCACCTAACGGATCTTGAGCTCACCGGCACCGCCCGCGGTACTGATGAGACTTACATTGTCAAAACCAACCACTGTGCCGAAGTTTACACCCGGCATGAAGCACAGGAGGCGGTGTCCGTTACTCGACCGTCTCACGGATCCTACCCAGGCCGCCAAGCTCGCTCTGCGCAGCGTCGCACGGCGCATTCTCGCGCTCAATCGAGAGATCAAGGAGATCGACTTGCGACTCGACACACTCGTCCAAGAAGCGGCACCCCGCACGATCGCTCTGTGTGGCGTCGGAACCCAGCATGCCGCACAGCTGCTCGTCGCTTTGGGCCAAAACTACGACCGGATCCGCTCCGAAGCGGCTTTCGCGCATCTGTGCGCCGCGGCTCCAATCCCTGCCTCCTCGGGTCTGAGCCAACGACACCGCCTGAGCTACCACGGGAACCGCCAGGCCAACCGTGCCTTGCACCTGATCGCCGTTGTCCGGCTCCGCTACTCAGAAAGAACCCGAACCTACGCCAAGAGACGCCGCTCCGAGGGCCTCTCCAACAGGGAGATCATTCGCTGCTTGAAGCGCTACATCGCCCGGCAGCTCTATCGAGAGCTCCGGGCCGATCTCGCTGCGCTTCCTGCTTGACTATGTATAGGAACGTCGCGTCAACTCCACAATGCTGCCGAAGATGATCGCGCCGAGGCCATGGCTGGTGTTGAAACCAAGCCAAGCGTCCCACATGGAAGTCCGCCCTGATGTAACCCGAACAGTGCTGCGAACCATGGCCTCCTGAACGGTGCGATCGCTCGGAGTGAAACGCCGAGGCCGTCGTACGTCGGCAATCGACCAGAGCGCATGCGCGCCACCAAGCGCCGCGTAAATGGTAACGCCTCCAACCAGAAGTCCGAAGGTTATTCTCATGCTTCAACAGTGCTTGCCGAGCCGCCTAACTAGTTATAGCTGACGAGGCATATCCAACAGAGGCGGCTGCAGAACAGCCTTGCGGATCTCTTGAGGTTGGCGTGCTAAGCATGCTGCAAGCCAGGAGTTTAGCATCGGCACTGGCGAATCGGGCTTGGGCGGATAAACTGCGGGCGCGGCTGCTTATTGATCCTGGCGATTGGCTGGACCGCGCTCGTTTACGCTCCCGCCGCCTGCGGACAGCCCCTTCTCTGCAGGATATCGTGAGTTATTCCAGCTTGTGTGCTGCCTATTCGAGCTGACCGACTGGTAGTCCTGCGTCACTGCATTGGGTCGTCAAGGGGGCTGCGGACGGCGTGGAGGCCGCCCGGTACTTGCGAAGCAGACTCTCCGGAATCTCGGCATGGCCCTAGCCCGCCTGGACGTTGGCTCGATGGCCGTTGCGGGCGAGATTGAGATGGCGGACGAAAGGCGCCGTCGCTTCGCCTGGAAAGACGGTGACGCGCTGGCGACCAACCTTGGTGTCGCATAGGACGATCTGCCTACCCTCGAGGTCGATCTCCTTGACCCGGAGGCGAAGGCACTCGCTGAGGCGCAGGCCTGAGCCGTAGAGGAGACTGGCGATCAGACGGGCGAAAGGAAAGACGCGCAAGCCGCCCTCGATCTTGCAGGCGCGCACGGCGCCGCTGCGCTGTATCCTTGCCGTTCGATGCGACTCGCGACCTGGAATATCAACGGCCTGCGCGCACGACTCGACTTCGTGCTCCACTGGCTGGACGCTCGCAAGCCGGATGTCGTCGGACTACAGGAGCTCAAGCTCACCGACGAGCAGTTCCCCAACGACGAACTCGAGGCCGCGGGATACGAAGCGGCGGTGCATGGTCAGAAGGCGTGGAACGGAGTCGCGATTCTCAGTCGCGAGACTGGTGAGGTGACGCAGCGCGGGCTTCCGGGCGAAGAGGAGTTCGGTTCACGTCTCGTGACGGCGCGCCTTGGCGACCTTTCGTTCACCACCGTCTACTGCCCTAACGGCAAGAGCTTCGAGCACGAGGACTATCCGAAGAAGCTCGCCTGGTACGACTCGTTGGCGGCTCATTGGAGTGACGGCCACAGCGACGACGAGTCCGCGGTGCTATGCGGCGATTTCAACATCTGCCCGGCAGATCTCGACAGCCACCACTCGCCCGAGACGACGGCGCAGCGGATCTTTCACACGGCGGACGAGCGCCAGCGCTTCCAACGTCTACTCGAGCTCGGCCTGGTGGACACCTACCGCGACCGCTACCCCGACACCCGCATGTACTCGTGGTGGGACTACCGGATGGGCGCTTTCCACCGCAATCTCGGCCTTCGAATCGACTTCGTGCTCGCCACCGAAGCAGTGCGGGCGCGGGTGACCGACGTGGTGATCGACCGTGACTACCGCAAGAAGAAGGACGGCCTGACCGCTTCCGACCACGCCCCGGTCTGGATCGACCTCGACTGACCCCGATGAGCGAGACGGCTCTACTCCCCTGCGTCGAACAGGAGCCCGCCGGTGAGGCGCGGGCAGCGGTGATCTGGTTGCACGGCCTGGGCGCCGACGGCCACGACTTCGCCCCGATCGTGCCGGAGCTCGGCCTGCCGGAGAACCATGGCGTGCGGTTCGTCTTCCCCCACGCACCGCGGATCCCGGTGACGCTCAACGGCGGGCTGGTCATGCCGGCCTGGTACGACATCTCGAGCCTCGATCTCCGGGGGCAGGACGAAGCGGGGATCCGCAAGAGCGGCGGCGAGGTCGAACGGCTTCTCCGCCGCGAGATCGAGCGCGGCGTACCGACAGAGAAGATCGTTCTCGCCGGTTTCTCCCAAGGCGGGGCGATCGCCCTGTTCAGCGGGCTGCGTTATCCGCAGCGGCTCGCCGGGATCATGGCGCTCTCGACCTATCTGGTCGCCCCCGAGGCGGTCGAGAGCGAGCTCTCCCCAGCCAATCGCGAGCTCCCCATCTTCCAGGCGCACGGCACGACTACCCGATGGCTCACCAAGTCTGCCTGGAGGAGATCCAGGCGATCGGCGGGTGGCTCCGGCGGGTGCTCGCCCTCGACGCCAGGCGTTCGGGCTAACGCGTCAGGAACAGCCTGAGGGCAAAGGCGAGGATCGTCACGGTGACGAACACCCGAACCCAGCGGTGCCCCTTGAGCACGGTCAGACGCGCCCCCAGCAAGCCGCCCGCGAGGAAGCCCACGGCGAGCAGGGAGCCGAGGAGCCAGTCGACCTTGCCGTGAAAAGCGAAGATCGCGAGCGCCACGCCGGCCAGCGGCAGGATCGACAGTACCTTGATCGCGTTGCCGCGTACCAGATCGAGACCTAGCACAGTGGTCATGGCCAGAAAGAGGAAGCCTACCCCCGCCTGGATGAAGCCGCCGTAGACCCCGGCGAGGAAGAAACCGCAGGTCGACGCGATCCCTGCCCGGGAGCCCAGACTCCCCCAAGGGCGTTCCGTCTCCGGCGCGCGCGGCGTCCACAGCGAGCCGAGAGAGAGCACGACCATCAACCAGGGCAGGATGTCGAGGAACAGTGCGTCGCTCATCTCGACGGCCAGCAGAGCTCCGAGCCCCGCCCCCAGCGTGGCGGGCCCAGCGGAGAACGCCGCGGCCTTCCAGTCGAGCACCCCCTCGCGATCGAAGGACCAGACGGCGGCCAGATCCTGCACCACGATGCCCAGGCGGTTGGTACCGTTGGCGAGACTCGGCGGCAGCCCGAGGAAGATCAGCACCGGCAACGTGATGAACGAGCCGCCCCCGGCGATGACATTGATAATGCCGGCGGCGAGGCCGGCGGCCAGCAACAAGGCGTAGGTGCCGACGACCTCCATCCGCTGTCCGCCCGCGCCTTCTAGCGCGGCGTGTAGCCGGCCGCTGCCACCGCGGTTCGGAGCTGGCTCTCGTCGGCCGTCCCCGACACCCGCGCCAGGCCGGGATCGAGGCTGACCTCGACTTCAGTCACCCCTTCGGTCTCGCGGAGCGCCTTCTCCACGTGGTTGACGCAGTTGGCGCAGCTCATGCCCTCGATCGCGATCTCCTGCACGGATTCGCCGCCGCTCGGAGCTTCAGGGCGAGCGGCTCCTGGGCGACGGACAAAGGTCCGGAGCTCTTCGAGCGCGAACCAGGCGAGGAGGGCGACGAGCAGAACCGCGCCCAGCACCGCCCACCATGGCGCATAGTCAACGTGGCCGAGCGCCTCCCTCGCCGCCGCGTCGCCGATCACCCAGTCGAACACCATCGCCAGTCCGAGGCTGCCGACGACGATCGTCGCCAAGTAGGTGACGAGCACCTTGCGGCCGAGCGCCTTGTAGATGGCACCGATGGTGGCGACGTTGGAGGCCGGACCGGCCATCAGGAAGACCAGCGCCGCCCCCGCCGGCATGCCGGCACCGACCAACGCCGCGGCGATCGGCACCGAGGCGGTGGCACAGACGTAGAGCGGGAGGCTGACGGCGAGTGCCGCGATGCCGGCACCCAGGATCCCGAACTCCCCGAGCGAGGCGAGCGCCCGGTCGGGAACGAAAACCTCGATCGCCGCCGACACCAGCACTCCGACGACCAGCCAGCGCCAGATGCTGCGCAGGATGTCGAGGCCGTGATCGCGCATCTCGGCGAGCGCCGCCCGCTTCGAGGTCGCCGGTGGACGAGGAAGGAGCGCCGGTGACGAGTCGCCACCCGTCGTCGCCTCCGCCCACCATCCGCCGACCAACCCGGTGACCGCAGCACTCGCCAGTTTGAAGAACGCGAACGGCCAGCCGAGGAACGAGGCGCTCACGAGGATCGAATCGACGCCGGTCTGCGGCGTCGAGATCAGAAAGCCGACCACCGCGCCGTCGCTCGCGCCGTCCTTCTTGAGGCCGAGGCCGGCGGGAATCACCCCGCAAGAGCACAGCGGCATCGGCACTCCGAGCAGCACCGCCTTGGCGACCCCGCCGTAACCTCTGAACTGCCGGCTCACGAGATCGCGAGGAAGAACGACATGCAGGACCGCGGCGATCGCGGTGCCGAGCAGCAGCCACGGCGCCAGCTCGAGGAGGATCCCCCAGATGGAGGCGAGAAAGGCCATGTCAGCGTGCCGCAATCCCGCCGAAGCGGTCGAAGATGGTCATCAGGTCGTCCACCTGCTGGCGCCGCGCCTCCTCACTGCCGTCCTTGAGGGCATCGGAGACGCAGGTCTCGATGTGCGAGCCGAGAAGGACCTGGGCCGCCTTGCTGAGCGCACCGCGCACGGCCGAGATCTGCAGCAGGACGTCGACGCACCCTTCGTCCTCCTCGACCATCCGGCGGATCGCCGCCATCTGACCTTCGGCTCGGCGAAACCGCTTGAGAAGCTCGTCTTTGGTGTCGGGCTGCATGTCGATACCCCCTGAGGGTATCGAGTGTATACCCCTGCAGGGTATCTGTCAACCTTGTCCCTGAACGCAGAACCGGGGGCACCGGTGGCCCGGCTACCGTCCACGGTGTCGGTGTCGGGCATCCCCCCTCTCTTGGAGGGGCCTCCGCCTCAACGCTTCTTGCGCCACTTGGCGTGTTCTTCCCGGATTCGCTTTTTGGTTGCCGCCCAGGAGCAGATCGGACACTGCAAGAGGTCGTGACGGGACGCCGGGCAGTGCTCGCGGCCGAAGTAGATGATCTGGAGGTGTACCGAGATCCAGGTCTGCTCGGGGAAGACCGCCTTCAAGTCGCGCTCGGTCAGGTCGACGTTCTTGCCCGAGGAGAGGCCCCAACGCGCCGCCAGGCGGTGGATGTGGGTGTCGACCGGGAAGGCGGGGATGCCGAACGCCTGGGCCATGACGACGCTGGCCGTCTTGTGGCCGACGCCCGGCAGCGCCTCGAGCTCCGCGAAGGTGCGCGGCACTTCTACACCGTGATTCTCGACGAGAATCTCGGAGAGCTTCTTGATGTTCTTCGCCTTGGTCGGTGCCAGGCCGCAGGTCTTGATGTGGTCGAGGATCTCCTCGGTGGAAAGTCCGGCCATCGCCTCCGGCGTCGCGGCACGCTCGAACAGCGCCGGGGTCACCAGGTTGACTCGGGCGTCGGTCGTCTGCGCCGAGAGCAGCACGGCGACGAGCAAGGTAAACGGGTCGCGGTGCCCGAGGGGAATCGGCGGCTGGGGATAGAGGTCGTCGAGGATTTCCAGGATCCGCTCGGCTTTCTCGGTGCGGGTCATGGCCGCCTAGCTTAAGCGGTCAGGGCCGCGTGGCATACTCTCGATCGCTCAAGGGGAGGATCCAGAATGCACCGAAGCCGAATCGCCGCCTCGTCGTGTACCGTCGCGGCGCTCCTCGTCCTCGTCGTCCTGCCGGCGCGTGCCCAGCGCACCGTCAAGCCCGTGCTGCACGGCAAGCACTGGGTCGCGGTCACCGGCAAGCCGCTGGCGGCCACCGCCGGAGCCATGACCTTCGCCAGGGGGGGCAACGCGGTCGACGCCGCTTGCGCCATGCTGGCGGCGACCTCCACCATGTGGGACACCCTCGGCTGGGGTGGAGAGACCCAGGCTCTGATCTACAACCCGGAGAGCGAGAAGGTGATCGGGGTCAACGCCCTGGGCGTCGCGCCGACCGGCGCGACGGTCGAGTTCTTCAAGGAGAAGGGCTACCGCTACCCTCCCGAGTTCGGGCCGTTGGCGGCGGTGACGCCGGGCACCCCCGGCGGCTTGATGGTGATGCTCGCCGAGTACGGCCGGCGGTCGCTCGCCGAGGTGCTCGCCCCCGCGATCGAGATGGCGGACGGCTACCCGATCGAGGCGTCGCAGGCCAACAACATGGAGCGGCGCAAGGAGATGCTCGCCCAGTGGCCCTACTCGCGGGCGGTCTTCCTTCCCCACCTCGAGAACGATGACTCCCAAGAACGCGCAGCGCCTTATCCCGGCGAGATCTTTCGCCAACCGGACCTCCTCGAGACGTTGAACAAGCTCGTCACCACCGAAGCCGAGGCGCTCGCCGCCGGCAACAGTCGCCAGGAGGCGATTCTCGCCGCCTACGACCGCTTCTACCGGGGCGACATCGCCGAGGAGCTGGTCCGCTCCACCCGGGAGCAAGGGGGTCTGATCACCATGGAGGACCTCGATCGCTGGCAGGTCTACCTCGAGGAGCCGGTGAAGGCGAACT
>CALZKB010000101.1 GCA_945787575.1 Thermoanaerobaculia bacterium
CTGCTCAACGGGCGGCACCGGTTAGCGCTCACCGGGACACCGATCGAGAACCACCTCGGCGAGCTCGGCTCGATCTTCGAGTTCCTGAACCCCGGCCTGCTGGGGCGCCTGCCGGTCCTCGAGGTGCTGGCCGGCGGCCGCACCCCGAGTGAGCGTGAGCTCTCCCTCGTCGCCGAGGGCATTCGGCCGTTCATCCTGCGCAGAACCAAGGCCGAGGTGCTCCCCGACCTGCCGCCCAAGACCGAACAGGTGCTCCACTGCACCCTGCTGCCAGAACAGCGGGTGCTCTACGATCAGCTCAAGACGCACTATCAGAAGAGCCTACTCGAGCAGGTCGAGGCGAAAGGCGTCGGCGGCTCCGCGATCCAGGTGCTCCAAGCTCTGCTGCGCCTACGCCAGGTCGCCTGCCATCCAGGCCTCGTCGATCCGACCTGGGACGAGGCCGGAAGCGCCAAGCTCGAGGCGCTTTTCGAGCAGGTCTCGGAGGTCCTCGACGAAGGCCACAAGGTGCTGGTCTTCTCACAGTTCACCAAGCTCCTGGCCTACGTCCGCAGCCATCTCGACGAGAACGGCGTCCCCTATGCCTATCTCGACGGCAAGACCCGCGACCGCGCCCAGGCGGTCGACCGCTTCCAGACCGACCCCGAGTGCAATCTCTTCCTCGTCAGCCTCAAGGCCGGAGGCACCGGCCTCAACCTGACCGCCGCCGGCTACGTCTTCCTGCTCGACCCCTGGTGGAATCCCGCGGTCGAAGCCCAGGCCATCGACCGCGCCCATCGCATCGGCCAGGAGAATCCGGTCTTCGCCTACCGCCTCATCGCTCGCGACACCGTCGAAGAGAAGATCCTCGACCTCCAGAAGTCCAAGCGTCAACTCGCCGACGCGATCCTCGAAGGCGAGGGCACATCGGTCAAGGACCTGACCGCCGAAGACCTCCAGGTCCTCCTGAGCTGATCCGCTGCGGTGGGAGTCCCGATAGGATAAGACCGTGATTTCGCCGCACATGTCTTCCCAGCGAGGCGGACGGGCTCGGCTCGCCCCCATGATGCTCATAGCGTTCGCCGCCTGCGCCGGCGCATCGACGACCCAACCGGTAAGGCCTCCCGAATCGCCGCCGGCCCGGGCACGACCCACCGCGAGTCCGCCCACGGAGGCGGCTTCACCCTCGAGCACCGGCGACGCACCGGCAACCCTGTCCACCGCCCCCCTTTCTGCTGCCGAGATCGAGCGCGAGCTCCGGCAGCACCGCGCCGAGCTGGCGGCCGCCGGAACCCGCTACGCCGCCCTCGAGGTCGAGCTCGCGGCCACTCTCGAGGAAGTGGCCGCTCTCGCCGGGCAGACCGACGACCTCGCTCGCCTGGCCGAAGCCGCACCCGAGCTGCTGGCGAGCTACGCCGCTGAGTCGGTCGTGCCACTGCTGCCGCCTCAACGACTCCAGACCACCGACAACACCAATCTCCGGAGGGGACCCGACCTCACTGCCGAGCGCATCACCGTGCTGCCGGCCGGCGACGAGGTCCTCGTCCTCGCCTCCGCCGGCGATTGGCGTCACGTCGAGAGTGTTTCGGGGGCGCGCGGCTGGGTGCACTCGCGGTTGATGGTGGCCGACGGGGGCGCGGCCCGACCGCGCACGACCGACCTCGGCAACCTCACCACCACCGATCGGGTCAACGTTCGCGGTGGCCCCGGCCTCGACCACGAGCGGATCGGCCGCCTCGAGCTCGGCGACACGGTTCGAGGCCTGGCGAAAGACGGCGACTGGTACCAGATCGACCGTGGCGACGGCGCCATCGGCTGGGTCCACGGCGACTACCTGGTCCCGGCCGATGCCCCCCCTCTCTGACAGCCCCTGGCACAGTCGCGAGCGCCTTCCTGCCGAGGCACGTCACCTCACGAGCCGTATCTACCCTTCAACACGGGGTTTCGCCCCTGGCGGGTAAGATGGCCGGGTGAGTCGTCGGCCACATCTTTGCTCCACTCTGGCGCTCGCCGCCACCATTCTGGCGCTCGCCGCTTGCGCCGGTGGTCCGCCCGTAGAGAGGGGATCGCCACGCACCCCGCCGGCGGCGACCGGCCAGCCGACCGAGCCGGCCGGCTCCACCCCGAATCTCGAGCCCATCCTCGAGGAGGAGCGCCAGGCGCTCGGCGAAGAGCGGATCCGGTCCATTCAATACGAACAGGAGCTCCTCGCACTGCGCCGAGAGCTCGCCGTCGCAGAGGAGCGCTACGCGGCTCTCGAGCTCGAGCTCGAGAGCACCCTGGAGGAACTTCTGCGCTCGAAGTCGAGCGTGCGGAGCGTGCAGAATCGCGCTCTGGCCACCTCGCGCATCGCCGAGGTTCGGGTCTCGATCCAGTCGCTGGAAGAAGCGAGCGAGCCGATCGCGCAGGGTCCCCTCGACCGCGCCATCCACTTCCTGGAACGCGCCGACGCCGAGCTCCAGGCGAGCAACTACAACGGCGCCGCCTATCTCGCTGAACGCGCTAGCGACCTGGTGCGCCAATCTCGCACCACCACCGGGTTCAGGCCGGTCACCCCCACCGAGCCGCTCACCCCCCTGATGCCACCGCTGAACTTGCGGGTCACCGCCGACGCCAGCGTTCGCGGGGGGCCGGCAATGTCCTTCGATCGGGTTGATGTGTTGTCCGCCGGCCAAGAGGTTCTCGCTGTCGCTGCCTCGGGCGACTGGCAGCACGTCGAAAGCGAAGAGGGCCTCCGCGGTTGGGTGCACTCACGTCTCCTTGCGGCGAGCGCGTCCGCCGACGGCGAGAGCTTGCCGGCAGAGTTCGTCGAGCTCGTGTCCTCCGGGCCGGTCAACCTCCGCCTCGGCCCTGGAGTCGACCACGCGCCCGTCGCCTTCCTAGATGGCGCCGAGACCGTCCGGGGCATCACCAAGGTCGGCGAATGGTATCGAGTCGAGCGCAGCAACGGCGACACCGGCTGGGTGCCCGCCTCCTACCTGAAGCCGGCCCCTCCCAGTTAGTCGCCTTCCTCGAAGCGCGCCGCCGCAGACGCGAGAACCGTCGACGGCTCTCGCGTGAGACGACCAGAAAACAACGCCGCCCACGGGCGGCTAGGCCGCCCTGCAGATCTCCACCCGATTGCGACCCAACCGCTTCGCCTCGTAAAGTGCCGCGTCGACGTTGACCATCAGCTCCGTGCGCTTGCACCCGTCATCGGGATACGACGCCACCCCGGCGCTGATCGTGACCCGCGGCGCGTCCGGCATCGACGGCTCCCGGCTCGCAAAACGCATCCGGATACGCTCGGCCACCGCCCCCGCTTCACCCTTGCCCGTGTTGGGTAGGAGGATCACGAACTCCTCGCCGCCATAGCGCGCCACGACATCTGTCGGCCGCAGGGCATCGCTCAAGAGCATCCCTACCTCACGCAGGAACCTGTCGCCCACCAAATGTCCGCGTTCGTCGTTGAGCTGCTTGAAACGGTCGAGGTCGAACATCACGAGCGAGAACGGGCGCTGCGGGCGGGTTCCCTGAGTGAGCTCACGATCGATCGCCTTGATCAGGTAGCGGCGGTTATAGAGGCCCGTCAACTCGTCGGTCACCGAGAGTTCCTTCAGCCGTTCCTGGGACAGTTTGAGCGATCGGATCATCCGGTTGAAACTCCCGGTCAACTCGCCGATCTGGTCGCCCGTCGTCACCGGGATCTCGGTCGTGAGATCACCGTCGGCCGCATGGCGCGCCCGCTCGATCAAGGCGTCGATCGGTCGCGTCAGATTCACCGCCAGCAGACTGCCCAACGCCACGATCAGAAACGCCGTCGCGAGGCTGATCGCCAACACTACGAGGCGGAGGCGCGAGACCGCCTCCAACGCCTCGCTCGCATCGACCTCGACGACGAGGCCCAGACCGTGCGCTGGAACATGGTCGAAGGCGGCCAGCACGTTCTGGTCGGCCTCGTTGTGGTACTCGAGGATCCCGGGAAGAGCGCCGAAGCTCGCTTTCACCCCTGCCGAGTGGATCGGGCCGACCCCTCCACCCTTGGTGTGCGCCGAGTCGAACAGCGGCACCCCTTCAGCGTCGACGAGCATCAGGCGGCCCGGCGGCAGCGTCGAATCCGCCCGTAGGTCCTGCCACAAGTCGTCGAGCGCGCTCACTACGACCAGCGCTCCAATCGGCCGCCCGAAGCTCGACCGAACCGGGCGCTGCACCACCACCAGCGGCTGAAGGCCAGAGGTGTCGACCTCCGCCCGCTCGTGTGCCGTCGGCTCCCAGGCACCGGCCAAGCCGCCGCGGCCCTCGTCAACCGCCCGTGCCACCAGTAGGCCGCCGGCATCGAACACCAACAGCTCGCGATAGAGCGGATAGCGCTCGGCGACCTCGTCGAGGTACTGCTGGAGCTTCGCAAGGTCGTCCCGGGCCCCACTCGGTGGCACTCCGCTGGCGTCGCCGGACTCCGACGCCTGCAGTTGCGCCGCCGCCGTTTCCAGCGCTCGGTTCACCATGAACGCGTTGGCGAACACCTCCGTGTCCGTTACCCGCTCGGCGATCGCCGACTCGAACTGCTTGCGAGTCGTCGCCAGCCGCCCTTCGAGCTGAGTGTGCACCTTCTGGGTCAAGAATCCGCGGGCGCTGAAGTACGACACCGAGCCCACCAGCAGCGCCGGCAAGAGCGCCGAGACCATCACCAGCGCCAAGATCTTCCGACGAACGTCGAGTGCGCGCCACCGAGCCCCCGCCGAGGCCGGCATTTCGTCTTCCGCAGAGGGCGGCGCCACCTCCGACTCGACGTCCGGAGGGGTGGCGGCTGCCCGCCGTTTCGTGTCTAGGAGGTCCTCATGCATGGCTGCGCCTCTCGGCACCGCGTGTCGACCTCCTCCGAAACCAACCGTTCGGGCTCCCCCCCGAGGCTCCTGACCGGCTGATTGGCATGGGACCGGGCCCACACCGTCGCTGTGGAACATATCACAAGAGACGCGACTCGAGGAGAACGGGTGATCATGGGCTCGGCGTCCAAGATGCCACGGCCTCAAATATGGGAGAGGGCGGCCTTCCCGAGCGGGAAGACGTTGAAGCCGAGGGCGAATAGCCGCTGATGGTCGAGGATGTTCCTGCCATCGAAGATAAACGCCGGCTTCTTCATCAGCCCCAGGATCCTCTCGAAGTCGAGCTCCCTGTACTCTTGCCACTCCGTCAGGATCAACAGTGCGTGAGCGCCCTGAGCGGCTACGTACGGGTCGGAAACGAACGCCACCGAGTTCCAGTGTGCGGCGAGAGCTTCTCTAGCTCCGGGCAGCGCTTGCGGGTCCGAAACCGCGAGCCGGGCCTTTTCCTCGAGAAGGTCCAGGCAGATCTCGATCGCCGGACTGTCGCGAATGTCGCCGGTGTTGGCTTTGAACGCGAATCCGAGAACCGCGATGCGCTTGTCGACCACCGTGTTGAACATGCACCGCACGACTCGTTGCACGAAGCGTCGTTTTTGAAGTTGATTGATCAGGACCACTTGATGCCAGTACTCCGCCACCTCTTCCAAACCATAGAAGCGGCATAGATAGACGAGGTTCAGCACATCCTTGCGGAAGCACGAGCCCCCGAAACCGACGCTCGCCTTCAGAAACTGGCCGCCGATCCGGCCATCCATGCCGACGGCTCTCGCGACTTCCTCGACGTTCGCATCGGTGGCTTCGGCGAGCGCCGAAATACTGTTGATCGAGCTGACCCGCTGAGCCAAGAAGGCGTTGGCTGCGACCGTCCCTTCGGCCATGAACTCCGGATTCGAGAGCACCTCGAAGTGAATGCCGCGCTCGTTCGAGTTGAGGA
Source organism: Thermoanaerobaculia bacterium (assembly GCA_945787575.1). Classification (GTDB taxonomy): domain Bacteria; phylum Acidobacteriota; class Thermoanaerobaculia; order Multivoradales; family JAHEKO01; genus CALZKB01. Next base: position 5,779 of record CALZKB010000101.1, read on the forward strand.
TGCGCTCCATTGCGCTGGCCGTCCGCACCGGGACCGTGCTCTTCTCGATGACGATCTTGGACGTCTTGGAGTGCTCCATGATCTGGCGGGCGGTCTGCTCCCAGTACTGGAGGTCCGCCGCCATCCCAGCGCCCTCACCAAAGTCCTTCGTCGGCGTATTGACGCTGACGAAGATCGCCTCCGCCTCATCGATCGCTCGAGGCATGTCGGTCGAAAAAAAGAGGTTGCGACCCAGCGCCGCTTGCAGTACCTCTTTGAGACCCGGCTCGTAGATCGGTGGCTCACCGGTCTGCCAGGCCTCGATCTTCTTCTCGTCGATATCGACGACCGTCACCTGGCAGTCCGGGCACCTCGCCGCGAGCACCGCCATCGTGGGTCCCCCGACATATCCAGCCCCGATACAGAGGATTCTTCTCATGGTTCTCGAGGGGAACTTACCAGGAATGCCCGATCATCATGTAGGAGCCTCGGCCCACCGAGCCCACGAACTTGACGAGCCGTTCGCGGAGACGCCCTCTGCCCGGTCCTTGAGGTTGGCCTGGACGTAGGCGTTGCCCTCCACCCTGCCCTTCGGCGCGCGCGGCGAGGGCCATGCAGCCTCAGAGTCGCAAGAACCGAATGTGCGCACCGATCTCCGAGCGACTGCTACCATCACCGCAGGCTTCGAAGCGAGGTCTGACAGCGGATTCACCGACAGCGACAGCCGAACGAGCTCCGAAGCCGACGAGCACAGGAGGACAGAGTGAAGTCCGGCTACTTCCGTCATCTGGTTGACACGCTAGCCAGCGCCCTCGCCGTCCAGGACGCACGAGGCCGCTTGGTCTACGTCAACCGGGCGCTCGCCGACATGCTCGGGTATAAGCCGGAGGAGATGGTCGGGCAAGAATCCCGGTCGTTCTTCGCCGGCGACCAGCGTGCCGCGTACGACGCTCAGCTCAAGCTGCGAAGCGAGGGAGGCTCGGCTCCCTACGAGGCGCTCGTCGCGGGAAGGCACGGCGACAAGCTCGTACGGATCTCACCCCAGCCGCTGTTCGACGAGGAGGGCAACTTCGCGGGCAGCTTTGCCACCCTCACCGCGATCGGCGACATCCGGCGGACCGAGGTCGAGCGCCAGGTCATGTCCGAGATTGCCCGAGCGGTGGCCGTCACGCACAACCTGGACGAGTTGCTCGAGCTCATCCACGACTGCTTGAAGAGGGTCGTCCCTGCCGAGAACTTCTTCGTGGCGCTCTACGACTCGGCCGAGGAGACCATCTCCTTCCCCTATTTCGTCGATCAGTACGACGAGCCTCCGATGCCTCTCCGGAGGAGCAGGACCTGTACCGACTACGTCCTGCGCACCGGGGAGGCGCTGCTCCTGACGAACGAAGTGTTCGAGAAGCTCGTGGCCGAGGGCGAGATCGAGCTCGTGGGCTCGCCGTCGCCGTCGTGGATGGGTGTTCCCCTGAAGACGCCTGACCGGACGATCGGCGTGCTGGCGGTGCAGCACTACGAGGACGAAGGAGCCTTTTCCGAACGCGATCTCGAGCTTTGTGCCTCCGTCGCCGGTCACATCGCCCTGGCCATCGAGAAGAAGCGAGCGGACGAAGCGCTGCAGGATAGCCGACAGCTCGTGACCAGCGTCGTCGAATCGATGAGAGACGGCGTCGTCGTGCTCGATCGAGATTTCCAGATAATCTACTTCAGCCAGGCGATGGAGAGGATTGCGAGGACTCCCAGACAGGAGGTCCTCGACAGCGGCAAGCCGGCATGGGAGCACTTTCCACATCTCCTCGAAGTGGGTGTCGCGGAGATGATCCAGCGAGCGATGCAAGGCGACACGCAGGTAGGCAAGGAGCTCCCTTACAGCTTGCCCGACGGCACGGAGGGATTCTCCGACGAGGTCTATAGGCCGCTGCTTCGTGCGAGCGGAGAGATCCGGGGAGTGGTGGGAGTCGTCCGCGACGTCACGGAGCGCGTGCAGGCCAGGGAAGAGCTGCAGCGCAAGGAAGACCAGCTGCAGCATGCTCAGAGGATGGAGGCCGTCGGTCGACTGGCCGGAGGCATCGCGCACGATTTCAACAACCTGCTGACCGCCATCAATGGATTCGCCGAGATCGTGCTTCGGGAGCTGCCGACCGAGAGCCCGCTCCACGAGTTGGTCCTGGAGATCCACAACGCCGGCACTCGAGCCGCCACCCTGACCCTGAAGCTCCTGGCGCTCAGCCGATAGCAGGTCGTCAAGCGACGCCCCGTCGAGCTCAACGCGCTGATCCAGAAGCTCAAACCGGTTCTTGAGCAACTCGCTGGCGAACACATCGAAGTCGTCACGACCCTCACGTCCGAGCCTTTGGAGACCGTACTCGATCCGGGACAGGTCGAGCAGATCATCTTGAATCTGGTGGTCAACGGTCTCGACGCGATGCCGGGCGGCGGACGGCTGGAGATCGGGATGCTGCGGCAGGAGCTCGACGAGCGGTCCGCCACGCACGAGATCGTCCCCGGGCCGTACGTCGGTTTCGAGATCCGCGACACCGGGATCGGCATGGACGAGAAGACGCGGGCCCAGGTATTCGAGCCGTTCTTCACCACCAAGGAGGCTAGCAAGGGCACCGGCCTGGGGCTGGCCATCGTCTACGGCATCGTCAAGCAGAACGACGGCTACGTATGGGTCGAGAGTGAGCTGGGCAGAGGCACCTGTTTCCGCTGCTCGTCGTCGAGGACGAGCGCGGGGTGAGGGTACTCATCCGTGGGATCCTCGAGCGGAATGGCTATCGCGTGCTCGAGGCTCGCGACGCCGCGCAGGCGTTGAAGATTCTCGGCGACTCCGAGACCGGCTTGGACATGGTGATCACCGACGTCGTCATGCCGCGGATGAGCGGGCCCGAGCTGGCGCGACGTCTGGCTAGGATCGACCCCGCCATCAAGGTGCTGTTCATCTCGGGCCACCTGGGGGAGACGATCGAGAACCAAGGCCTGATCGAGAACGCCGAGCTGCTGGCCAAGCCCTTCACCACCGACGCTCTGGTGGACAAGGTCCGGAGCATGCTGGACGAGAGCGATTCGCCAGTCGAGTGAAGGCCTGCAGGCGTGGACGACCCACGTCGCCCTGCCGTTCGATGGCGGGTAGTCCAGTTCTGACGGCGAAGGCGTGGCTGTTTCCGGTGCTCGCGCTGGCATGCGGTTCGGGCTGCGTGTCGGCGGGGCGAACCGGTGAGGACTCTCACCCATGCACCCCTGGTGAGGCGGCCGAGCCCACTCTCGAGTGGATCGAGTCCTCTTCCGTGCCGGCTCGCGGGAGCGTGCTCGTGAGTCATGGTCTCAACAACCGGCCCGAGATCATGACCTTCCTCATCGACGAGCTGACCGCGGATGGCCTCGACGTCCTCCGGCTCTCGATGCCGCCGGAGTGTGCCGACCGGTCGCGACCCGCGGCCTCGATCGAGAGGAGTTGGCTCGAGGCCGTGGGTTCAGGGTTCGAGAAGCTGTCGGCGAGGCCTGCCGGCGCGCGTTTCGCCGTGGGCTACTCCCTCGGTGCGGTCGCCACGTTGGCCTGGCTCGACCGCTGCTCCTCTTGTGACGTGGGGGCCATGGCTCTGATCGCCCCGCCGGTGGATCTGAGGTGGTCGGCCAAGACGGTGGGCCTGCTGACGCCTTTCAGACATCTCGGTCTCTACCTCCCGAGCATAGCTCCCAAGCGATATCGCCAGCGATCGAGAGTCTCCCTCGCGAGCTACCGAGCGCTCCTCGACCTGATCGCCGCTACCCGCAGCCTGGCGCGCCGCGACGATCTCGCCGAGGTTCCGACGGCGGTGTTCGTCAGCAAAAAAGACGAGTTCGTCAGCTACCGCGGCGTCGGTGACTGGGTCAGGGCCAATCGCCTCGACGGGTGGGCGGTCGTGCCGGTCGAGCCCAGCCCGGGCCGGGACCGCTTCCGTCACCATCTGCTCGTGCTGCCCGACCATGTCGGTGAAGAGCCGTGGCGCGCAATGATGGAGCGGATCCGGAGCCTGTTCGCCACGACCACGGACTGAGACTCACGACCTCCCGGTGGTCGCTGGCAGTCTGACCTCCGCACCCCTCAGCCTGCTCGGTAGACCGATCCGCGGTGGCCGACTCGAACCACCAGCACGACGAGCTCTTTGTGCACGGCTTCGTAGATGATCCGGTATTGGCCGACGCGGAGCCTTCGCAGCCCGGAGAACTCGCCTTTGAGAACCGATCCAGCGAAAGGCTCGGTGGCGAGGCGATCGATCGCCGCCACGAGACGGCGCCGGTCGTTCGGCGAGAGGCGGCTCAGCTCTTTCGCCGCACTCTTCTTAATCCTGATCGAGTAGCTCACGGCGCACCTCGTCCCAATCCAGGATGGGATCCGCCGGGTCGCTCAGCCTCTCGAGTCCCAGGCGGAGGTCTTCGAGATCCTCCAAGTAGTACTCCAAGGCCTGCCGCACGACTTGGGCGCGGGAGTGGTTGAGCCTCGCTGCCGCAGCGTCAATCTGGCTGGCGAGCTCATCGGGGATGCGTGCCGTGATCTGGGTCATGACATTAGTACGATGTCATCTGATGTCTTTGAGATCAAGTGACCCCACGGCTTCCAATCGTCTCGCTTCGAAGGGGTGTTCGGGCCTACGGCACCGTGCTGGACCAAGCCGAGGTGTCGCCGGATTCGAAGCCGTCCATGAAGATCGGACTGACCAGCACGAAGTCGATCCCCCTGACTGCCGGATTCGCCCCGGTCACTTCGACCGGATTACCGCTCAGCGGGTCACAGAGACCGAGAATGGCCGGGCCGTCCGGACAGGGCACGTCGTCGTAGATCTCGTCCCTGTAACCGTGGCCGACGTCGGTGGAGACGTAGAAGTAGCCCGAGGAGAGGTCGACTTGATAGACGCCGGCGACGTTCGTGGCGCCGGTCGCCACGTGCTGTCCACCGTCGTCCCAGACGTCGATGCCCACTCCCGGCAAGGGCTCGCCCGACGAGGAAGCCATGATGGAGCCCGACAGGCCGCCCCGGAGGACCAGGTCTATGTCGACGCCGGCGGTCGTGACCCCGGCGGTTACCGAAATGGGAGTCCCGGTCGTCGGGTCGCAGCCGTCCGGCGCTCCTCCGGGACAGGGGAGGTCGTCGTAGAGCTCGTCGAGATAGTCACCGAAGGTGTGCGAGGAGACGAAGTAGAGCCCGCCCGGCAGCGTGTCGATGCGATAGTTGCCGAAGGTGTCAGTGTCGATATAGCCCACGAGGGTACCCGACGCGCTCCACAACTCGACTCTTCGAGACATGATCGGGTCGCCGGTGAAAGCATCGGCCAAGCTGCCGGCGACAGCTCCGCCGAGTGCCAGAGCGAAGTCGATACCCGAGGTCACCTCGCCGAGCGCGACCGCGATCGGAGTGCCGGTCGTTGGGTCGCAGCCTGGTCCCGACGAGCCCCAACATGGCAGATCGTCATAAAGCTCGTTCAAGTGGCCGTCGTCGGCGTCGGTGGTGGCGAAGTAAGAGCCGTCGGCCAGATCCTCCACGACGTACACTCCCAGGGCATTCGACCTGCCATCCTCGGACCAACCCCCACTCTGCGTCCAGGACCGCACCTCGACGAAAGGAATCCCAGTCCCGGACAGTTCGTCGATGACCTGACCTGTGAAAACGCCCAGCGGGTCTAGCGCGAAGTCAATCCCCGGCGTCGTCTCACCCAAGGAGACAGACACCGGTGTCCCCCCCAACGGGTCGCAATCGCCGCCGCCCGAACCGGAGCACGGGATGTCATCGAAGACCTCGTTGCGATACCCCGAATACAAGTCGGTGGTAACGAAATACGTTCCCTCCGCGAATCCTCCCGCCAAGTACTGGCCGATCTCGTCGGTGGAAGCCCATTCGACCGAGTCGCCGGTCGCGTCGTAGAACCTCACCTCGGCGAACTGGATCGGCATGCCGCTCGACGCATCGACCAGAGCTCCGGAAATGGAGCCCAATCGATCGAGATCGAAGTCGATCCCTTGGACGACCTCTTCGGCAACAACTTGAATCGGTGTTCCATCTTCGGGCTCGCAATAAGGCCAGTGAGGCAAGCAAGGAATGTCGTCGTATACCTCGTTGCGGTATTCGTACCCGTCGGTGTAGGCAAAATGAACGCCAGGGCTCAGTCCTCCCACGGTGTAGCGGCCGGCCGCGTCCGTATAGGCGTAGCCCGCGGAGGAGCCACTCATATCGTCAACTCGCACTTCGAATCCGGCCAGGACTTCCCCGGTCTCGGCGTCGCGCAACCGCCCGCTGATTGCCCCTGCTCGAAGGAGGCCGAAGTCGATGCCTGAAGTGACTCGCCCTTCGAAGACATCGATGGGATCCCCGGTCGTGACGTCGCAGGAGTCATGGCACGGGTGGTCGTCCCACAGCTCGTCGAGGTGCTCGTCGGAGTACTCCGTGACCGCTACGTAGACTCCCCCACTAAGGCCAGAGACCGTGTAGGCGCCGTTCGAGTCGGTGTATGCCGAACCCGCGTACCCTCCTGTCTCACGTATGCGGATCTCGACGCGAGTGTCGTAAATGGCATCGCCCGTGGTGGCCTCGGTGACCACGCCCGAGATACCGGTTGCCTCTCCGCCCAAGGTGAGGAAGACGGGATCGACGGCCGCGCCGACCCTCTGGCGGACGCGAATCCACCGGCTGTCGCCCGCTCTTGCTGCAAACCTGACTGCCGATTGCAGGCCCAACATGTCGTCGTTGGCAGCTATCGGCTCAGCGCCGTCGAAGCAGGTCTCGAAGACGGCGATCTCCGTATCGGCCATCGAGCCACCCGTGTGAGCTTCGAACTCACCATCATGGCTCGGCTCAAACAGAATCCACGCTTCGCCCGAAATCGGCGTCGTCAGGTCGCTGCCCGCCGGCGAGGGGAACTGCCAGGCCACGGTCTCCTCTGCAACAGAGGTCGCCTCACCGCAGTAGCTTGCCACTTCGATGATGCGCGGGCGGATCGCTCCAAGATCGTGACCGCAAGTGGAAGCCATGCACGGCCCAATGCCGGGCGACCGCCCGAAGGCGTCGAGAGACGAGAGCCGCGAACGCAGGGTCTGGAGCTTCCTCCGCAGCACCGTGCCTTGCTCGGATTCGACCTTGGAGGCGTGAGTCTCCAACCCCGACAACGCGGCGGCGAGTCGCCTAGCATCTCGCGAGAGATCATCTGCCGAGCCCGAGCCGCCAAGCTCCGTGGCCTGACAGCGCTGCTCCCAGCGTTTGAGTGCTCTGTCGAGCCGCCAGATCTCCTGAGCCACCGCGGTCGCGCCGGTCATCGAGGCCGCTTCCGCTGCGAAAGAGGCCTCGGTGGACATGGCCGGGAGCATTGGAGCGACCAATAGGACAATAAGGAGTATTCGCTGTTTCATCGGGCGCCTCTCGCAATCATTCGCTCCAGCCTTCGGGAGCTTCCAGGCGACAGAAAGGCCGACCATCGCGGCGCCGAGCCCGGGGACTCGATGCGGCGTGGGCGGCCATCGCGAGAACGGCGAGGCGCTCCTCGAAGGTCACGGCGGTTCTCCTCTCACCATTGCCTTTCGGTCTCTCCCTAGAACTCCACCCTCACCCCCAGCTCGTAGCGGCGAGGCTGCTGCCACTCCAGAGCAGCGCCGAGCTCAAAGGTGCCGCCGCAACCTTCGACCCACTCGCAAAGCCAGGTGACCTTTTCGGAGTCGAGAGCATTCTCGACCGTCCCGATGAACTGCAGCTGGACTCCAGCAAGACCGAAGCCCTTTGTGAGCTGCAGGTCGAGCTGGGTCCACTCGTCGCCCTCGCGGCTGCCGCGGGGCTCGACGAAGATCGCCCCCCAGCCACCGACGGAACTGCCTCTCTGGCGAGGCGTCCAGCGAAAGGGAGAGCCCCAAGTGCCGTTCCAACTCAGGCCGAAGTCCCCTGGCAGGGACACGTACCCGTTGACCTTCACCTGGTGCAGGCGATGATAGTAAAGGTACCCGTAGCGGTTGTCGAAGTGGTACGGATACAGGTCGAACTCGCCCGTGTCGATCGAGCCGCTGTTGATCGAACCCTTCGCGTCGGAGTGGGTGTAGGAGGCGAGCAGATGAAGCCGATCCAGGGCCCGGCTCTCGAAGCTCAGGATCCCGGCCGTGTAGTCCCTGCGAGCCTGGGGGATATTGGCAATGAGGAAGCCGCTACAGTCGGCATCGGTCGTCGGGGTCGGGTAGTTGCCAACGCACGTGTCATCAAAAATGTCACGAGTCGCCTTGTCGACGAAGCTGACCTCCAGGGAGGTGCGGCGGAGAAGCTCTCGTTCGAAGCCGAGGATGAGCGTATCGGAATAGGTGGGCTCGAGATTCGGGGCAACCAAGGTGGGATCGGATCCCCGAGTTCTCGAAAGCACCCACCCGGCCGGATCCCAGCCCTCAGGATCCGAGCGCCACGCCGAGCCTTGGCCTTCGGCCGCCGCCTGGCATACGCCGGGGTCGAACATTTCCAAAGACGAACAGGACTGCCAGGTCTCGAAGATATCGGCGGTGGGGGTCGCGAAGCGTGGCAACCGCAGGAAGCTCGAGTTCATGAAGCGACCCCAGGAGGCGCGCAAGAAGTTGCGACCGTTGCGGTTCAGGTCCCAGGCGACACCGAGACGCGGCTGGAGCATCTCGAGGTTCGCCACTTCGTCATTCCCATCGGCTTCATAGATCGACCGGTCCCAGCGCAGCCCGAGCCTTAGAGACATCCTGGGCAGCACCCGCCATGCATCCTGGACGAACAGGGAAGGAAGTGTCCCGACGACCTCGAAAGGTCCCGGTGCCAAGCGAGCTTCCATCAAGTACGGAACCGCGTCGCCCGCGGCATTCGCGAGATCAATAAAGTAGAAGCCTTGCTCGCCGGGGCGACAGAAACCGCCCCCGGAGAGTCCCGTCCAGCAGCCGCTCAGCTCCAGTGAGGTCTGCTGAATCTCCCCTCCGACCTTGACTTCGTGGCTGCCCAGGGTGTCGTCCACGAACCAAGTGAAATGGGTGCCGAGCTGATTCCGCTCGGTGTTTCGATCGAACTGCTGCCTGACGTTGCCGGTCGTCAGGCCGGTGGAATAGTTGACGTGACGAATGGTAGAGCTGTCCCCACTCATCGGACTCCAGTCCTCCTCGACGGAGTGCGAGCCAACCTGCAGCTCCCATAGCAGGTTGCGGGACACAACCCCCGAAGCCTCGGCCTGGAGTATGGTCTCGTCGGTCTTCCAACGAGCAGTCGCCTCGGGCGCCACGAACCGATCGGAAAAGATGTTGAGATAGTCGATGGGGCCCCTGTGGACCTTGCCCAGCAGCAGCCAACCCGGCGTCGCCTGCCCGGTGACCTTGACGAATCCACGGCTGGGTTTGTACTCGAAAGTCGTCGGCGCTCCGGGAGGCGTGTCTTTCGAAACACGGCTCTCCAGCGAAGCGAAATACCAGGCTCGATCGGGGACGAAGCGACCGCCCAGGGTGGCGGTGACGCTCCGCGAGGACGACTCCAGCTCGTCGGCGTCGTAGTGATCACCCGAGGTTTCCATGCTGCTGTCTCGATAGCGGGCGTCAACACTGCCGGAGAACGTGTTGCTCCCCGACTTCGTGAGGGCGTTCACGACGCCGCCCGTCGCCCGACCGAACTCGGCCGCGAAGCCACCGGACTCGAAGGCCACCTCCTGGATGGAATCGAGCGGTATCAAGGACATCGCGCCTCCCCAATACGGATCCGAGGTGTCGAGACCATCGACCTGAAAGACGTTCTCCGAACGCGTCGACCCGAGCACGCTGATGTTCCAGGGAGCTCCCCCTCCCGACTCATCTCCCGGCCAGACGGACGTCGCGCCAGGCGCCTGTAGGACAATCAGCGAGTACGCGTAGCGGCTTCCGATCGCCGCGGCCTCGAGGTAGTCGCTGGTGAAGGTCTGGCCGGTGGAGACCCGCTGCGGGTCCACCACCGGCGTCGTTTCGGACACCGTGATTTCATCAGCGAAGCTGGCCGGCGCCATCGTGACGCGCAACTCGGTCATGCGGTCGAGCCGCACCTGGACTGCGGTCAGCTCCTGGGTTGCGAAACCGTCGAGCCGCGCGAGCACACGGTAGAGGCCGGGCGCCAAGCGGGGATACTGAAACAGGCCGTCCAGATTGGTTCTAGCTTGCTGCTCGCCTCCGATCTGAGACGGGGAGGAAATCGTTACAGCGACTTCAGGCAATGGTGAACCCTCGCCGTTGATCACCCGTCCGCGAAGCTGTCCGGTGGTGCCGGCCTGCAATGACGCTGTCGCGAGCGAGCCGAAGACGAGAGCGACAAGGGAAGCTCGAAGTTCCACGGATCTAACCTCCTCCCAGCCGTTCGGCAGTCTTGCGAACTGGGATTCTCCGCGAGTGGGGCTACAACCCGAGGACTCGGCCGCGCCAGGCTGCCCTGGCCGTGCGTTTGTCGGACCTATGCCCTCTTTGTCACGTGCGCCTCGAAACCACAACCTCCGGAGGGGTGGGAGCACTCCGCCCGCAAGGGTAGGCCGAGGAGACCCCTCTACTCCCGCTGCGTCCTTGGCAAGTTGCGCTCGAGCTCGGCGGCAAAGTTCTGGACGACACGGATGCGGTCCGGTTGGAACTCCTTCACGTTGGATACGAGGGCATCCTTAGAGTCGGTGATGGTCAGGAACTTCCCGTCCGGCGTGACGTCGTAGGCCCGAAGGGGGCTGGGGCTGAAGGAGGTGTTCATAAACAGACCCACCGGCCTCTCCGCCACGAATCGATCACCCGTCGGATCGACTTTGACCGCAAGAAACTGGGGGGTGGGGGTGTCCGAGCGGTAGTAGAGCTCCCGACCGTCGCGGGACCAGGCTGGTTCCCAGCCACCCTCGGTCGAGACCTGTACCGCCGTTCCAGGGCCTGGAAACGGCCGGACATAGACTTCTCCTCGTCCCGACTCGGTGGAGAGGTAGGCGATCCAGCGACCATCGGGCGAGAAGTCGGGGAAAGCCTCCCAGTACTCGGTCTCGAGAAACGGCGCCAGATCGCCATCGGCGGACAGGATCAAAAGATCCTGGTCCGCTGGGTCGTCGGGCGTCTTCAGCGAAGTCGCGACGAGACGCTTGCCATCGGGCGACCAGGAGGCGACCCGAACGTGACGCGACCCTTCCCACAAGACCCTTCGCGCGCCCGGCCCCGATCCGACCTCCTTCGCGTAGACCTGCCATTGACCGTTTTGATAGGCCGTGACCGTGAACTCGTCGGTTCCGGGGCCCCAGATCGCCCAGCCATGGCTGCCCTCGAAGGTCTGTCGAGAGAGGGTTCCGCGATCGAAATCGAAGAGCCAGACATCATCGGGCGCATAGTGCGTGGCGAGCAGGGCTCTCCTGCCGTCCTCGGACACCCTGGTCGCCAGGTACTGCTTCGGCTCGACCGGTATCGCCTCGACCAGCTGACCCTCGCGGTCCACCAGCGCAAGCCCCCGCGGGGTCTCAGGGAAGACCGAGCCCGCCAGATAAGCGATGGACCCGGTGGCGCTGACCGTCAAGTTGGCAACGCCGGTACGCCACGACGAGCTGCCGGTGTAGATCGAGTGGTTGACGCTCTCTATGACCGGCACCGTCTTCCCGTAGACCTCGAGCCGGTTCGGATCGAAGCGCACCGCGAGCAACCGGCCTTCCCGCGCGAACACGAGGAAGCCCGGGGGGACGAACCGGCCGTCCGAGCCGCCCCGCACCAGAAACTTGCGCTCCCCCGAAGAGGGAGAGAAGGCGACGATCTCCGAGCTCTCCCAGTCACGATAATGATGAACCACGGTGAAGATCACCGCACTGCCGTCGGGCAGAACATGCGGCAGGCGGTGACCTGACTCGCCAACCGCCTCATCGAGTCGAGTGAGCGGCGTCGGCTCTCCTCCGGTGGAGGAGATTTGTTGCAGCGGGCCGCGTGCGGCGGCGAAGACGATCGTGCCGTCGGGACCCCAGCTGGCGCCAAAACTAGCGTCGCACTCGCAAAGGGTCTGGATTTGGCCTCCATCGATCTCCGCCTTGAGCAATTGGCGGGGAGCTCTCTTGATGAAGGCGAGCGACTTCCCGTCCGGTGAGAAGATCGGTTGTAGGCCCATCTCGGTGCCCGCCATGGGTCGCGGACGCCATCGATCGAACCGCTGGAGATAGAGCTGATGTGTTGGTTCCGTGGGCCAGTCCGCGGAGAGTTTTCCCACGACATAAGCCAGAGACTTGCCATCCGGAGACAGGGCAAGGCCATGCCGGAACAGGTGTAGTACGCGTTCGCCCTCGGGCACCGGCATCTCGAAGCGGACGGTGGGCGACGGCTCCCCTTCCGGTGACGGCCGCCAGAACCAACCTCCGGCCAGAGCCAGCGGCACCGCCAGCCACGGCAGCGCGCGGCGCCACGGCGGCGCCGGTACGGTGGGGGTCGCCGTTTCGATCTCGGGCGTCTCCGAGGCTTCGTGCAGTTCGATCCGAGCGTCGGCGATGTCGTGCAAGCGCGCCTTCGGATCAGACACCAGACAACGCCGGAGCACACGCCGCACACCGGGCGGCAAACCGGAGGGCAGAGCCTCCCAGTCCGGTTCGCGGGTGAGCGTCGAGGCCACCACATCGGAGACGGTGTCACCCTGAAACAACCTCTTGCCGGTGAGCATCTCCCACAGCACGACCCCGAAGGCCCAGATGTCCGAACGCTTGTCCACCTCCAGACCGCGCACCTGTTCCGGGCTCATGTAGGCCGCCGTTCCGAGCAGCACGCCGGCTTCGGTGGGAGCGTAGGTCAGCGTCGGCGAAGCATCGAGGTCGCCCTGGAATACCGCCTGGCCAGGCTTGGCCAGGCCGAAATCGAGCAATTTGACCTCGCCGTCGGGCGTGAGCATGATATTCGCCGGTTTGAGGTCCCGGTGGATGATGCCTTCTTCGTGCGCCGCCTCGAGGGCCTGGGCGATCTGAATGGCCACCGGGATGACTTCGGCGACGGGAACCCGGCCTCGCGCGATTCGCTCGGCCAAGGACTCACCGTCGATCAGCTCCAGCACCAAGAAGTGCCGTTCTTCGTCCTCCTCCATGCCATAGATCGCACCGATGTGGGAGTGATTCAGCGCAGCCAGGACCTTCGCCTCCCGCTTGAACCGGGCCAGCCGCTCGGGATCGGTGAAGAAATCCTCGGGGAGCACCTTGACCGCCACGTCCCGTTCGAGCACCGAGTCGTGGGCCCGGTACACCTCTCCCATGCCGCCCCTCCCGAGCTGCTCCAGGATGCGATAGTGACCCAGAGTGCGCCTCTCTATGGCTGCACCTCCCTTCAAGGGTTAGCTGAGGTTACACTCGGAGAGGATGGGTCGCACTACCCGCACAGGTGGCGGTCCCATCTGGCTACAGGGAACTGCGGGCTCCTGAAACCGATCAACCTTCTCCACCTCCGTGCTGAAAGAGCCGTCGCATTCCGAACGGATCGAAACGTTGGATCCAATGGGGCAAGAGAAACATCAGCGCGACCACTAGCGCTCCGCCCACCCAGGCGACGGGGGCACGTACCGAAAGCAACGGCCCGAAGGAAGTGTAGGCGAAGGTGAGCGGCAGCATCCCTAGGAAGCTGGCCACCGCAAACCGACCCAGCGACATCTTGGTGAGCCCCGCACCGTAACTCACCACATCGAACGACACGGCCGGAACGAGCCGAGCCAGAAAGACGACCTTGGTCAAGAGCCTGTCCGAGCACTGCCGGCAGAAGTTGATGTGCCCCTTGAGGAAGCGGGCAATAAGATCGCGGCCGAGCCACCGGGCCAGGAGAAAACTGACCATCGCCCCGAGCGTGGCTCCGATGACGGCGTAGAGAGTGCCCAGCACCGGACCGAAGAGCTGCCCTGCAAGAACATCCAAGGGGAACGTGGGGACCGGAAGGACGACGGTGGCTGCCATCACGAGAATAAACGCCACCGGCGCGAGCGGTCCAGCAGCCTCGAGACGGTCCGCGATGCGAGCCTCCTCGAAGATCGCGCTCAGTTGGAAACTCCGTTCCAGAAAGACGGCAAGCAGAACCAGGGCCACGACAGCCAGCCCCTTGAACACCAACTTCGTCGTGCGTCTCATCGTGACTCCACCCGACAACTCCCGGAAACCACAGACACCCTCCTAGGCAACCGCAGCCGAGTAGGTTTCCAAGTCGCCGTCAATGACGACAACGCTCCGCTCGGGGACCTCTTCCCAAGACTCCTGCGTGATGGGCTCCAACGCCACCATCGAGGCGCGGTAACCGCCTGTTCACACCGCTCCTCGCTGACCTCTGAAACCGTGGCCAGCGTCTTCGAGGGAGCTCTCACCGAGCAGATGATCGGGCAGCCCACGAGTCGGGAGGAGAAGCTCCCGGGCGCTCGAGCTGTCGATTCAAAACATCCTCCGACTCTTCTATCGACCCATGCTCGACGCGGATTTCGAGCTTCGTCTCTACGAAAGGGATGGACCCATCGCCGGCCCGTCGCTCGGTGCGCTCTACCTAGCCGTAGTTGCCGAGTTCTATGGCGAGACCGTGAGCCTGAACGACTGGGATGCTCACGCCTGGCAGAGAACGCCTCACTACTTCACGTCTCCCCTTTACCTGGGCAGGTATGGCCTGGCCTCGGCGGCAGCCGACGTTTTGATTCCGCAGCTCACGAGCCCCGTCGACACCGAAGCGGCGACGGCACGCCGGGCATTCCTGAACCTGATGCGATCCGGCTCGAGTGGCTATCCTCTCGACCTTCTCAGCCGAGCGGGGGCTGACCTGGACAACTCCCACACGAGCGAAGTCTTGGTCGCTCGGCTGCAATCGCTCGTGGAAGAGCTGGCGCGGGTGGAACGGCTCGAGTAAGCGGCGTATGCCGATGGGAATCGCTCCAGAGCAGCGTCGCCGCAAGACGACGGGGCGACGACCGGTTCCCATGCGATTCGACCATTCGAAAAGCGAGTGCGGGAACGCACAGGAAATCGCTCCAGAGCCACGTCGCCGTAGGCGGCGGGGCGACGACCGGTTCCCATGCGATTCGACCATTCGAAAAGCGAATGCGGGAACGCACAGGGAATCGCTCCAGAGCCACGTCGCCGTAGGCGGCGGGGCGACGACCGGTTCCCATGCGATTCGGCCATTCGAAAAGCGAATGGCGGAAGCGCATGGGAATCGAACCCACCCTCGCCGACCGTTCAGCCGCGGAACAACGGTCTTGGAGTTTGGCGCGTTCCAATTGACGACAACTGTCGCCAACTCGTAACCACTGTCAGAGCACGCGGTCACGAGGTGCCGTTTTGTTGAGCACCGTTGCCGGAGGTGGTAAGCGGTTGTCCTCTACTGCACCACCAGTGCACCATGAAACCTGGGCCACGTGGGCCGAGACGCCCGGGGAGATCACCCTTCCT
>CALZKB010000102.1 GCA_945787575.1 Thermoanaerobaculia bacterium
TGGCATCACGGAACGCCTGGGTATCCATCGCGTCACGGAAGGCTCGGTTGGCCCAGGCATCGCGCAGGTCCCGGTTGTCCCACGCGTCGCGGAAGGCCTGGTCGTCCCATGCGTCGCGAAAGGCCCGGTTGGCGAAGGCATCACGGGCCACTCCTTCGGCGAAGGCGTCGCGGGCTGCCCTGGCGTCCATGGCGGCGCGGAAGGCCTGGTCGTCCCAGGCGTCGCGGAAGGCCTGGTCGGCGAAGGCGTCGCGTGCCGCTCGATTGGCGAAGGCGTCGCGCGCCGCCCGGTCGGCGAAGGCATCGCGAAAGTCCTGACTCGCCATCAGCTTCTGCATCTCTTCGTCATTGATCATGCGCTCGAAAGCGTCCGACTGCATGAAGGCCTGGATGTCCTCGCCTTCCAGCGGGACGTCCTCGGTCGAGAGCTGGTCTTCCGAGCGATGTCTCTCGGCGACACCGATCGTGCCCGCAAGATCCTCCTGCTCGACCGCGGAGTCGGTAGTCAGGAAGGCGACACCGAGCACCACGAGAACGATGGCAGCCAGGCCGAGAGGGATGGCTTTCTTGATGTTCATTTGCTCCTCCTTTTGGGCTTCGGGTCGAATGCCTGAACTCGTTGCCTGTTTCTTTGAATACAAACGGAACTGCGAAAGGTTGGTCCAGCGTGGATGTCGTTTGTCGAGCGCCGCCCGCAGGGCCGGTCCGAGCTCGGCGGGGACTTCGACCTCTTCCGCTTGCGCCAGAACGCCGGCCAGCTCCTCGTAGGCTTGGCGCTCGGTCTCGGCGTCGGGGTACGTCACCAGGTAGTCGGCAAGCTCCCGCCGTTCGTCGGCCGAGAGCTCGCCGTCGAGCTGGGCCCACAGCAGCTCTCCCACTCGCGGATCGGTCATCTGAGCAACCCGTCCCGGAGTAGGAGATCGCGAAGGGTCCGGCGTGCCGTGAAGAGCCGCGACTTGATCGTCTTGGTCTCGACGCCGAGGACCTCGCTCATCTCCTGGTACGAGAGGCCCTGAAAATGCTTGAGGATGATCACGATACGGTAGTCTGGACTGAGAGCCTGTAGAGCCTGATGGACCTGCCGTCCCGTCTCGCGAGCGGAGTACTCCTGCTCCGGGTTCGCCTCCGTCATCGGCGCATCGAACTCGAGCGGTGTCATCCGCCGCTCTCTCTTGAGCTTGTTGAGAGCGTCGTTGACACCGATCCGACAGATCCAGCTGAAAAAGCGATGCTCCGGCTTGAAGCTGTCGAGGTTGTCGTAGGCCTTGAGAAAGGCGGTCTGAGTCGCATCCATCGCGTCTTCTCGATTGCCGGTAACCCGCAGCATCACGTTGTAGATCCTGCCCTCGTGGCGAGAGATGAGCTCGTCGAAGGCTGCGCGATCACCTGCGAGGCAGCTGGCGACGAGAGCGTTGTCCTGATCATTTGACATCACTACAACCGAACGATCGGAAAGTTGGAGGTCATCGATCGATCGACATGGATTTGGGGCAGGCGCCTTCAACGGCGTCGACCTCACGGTCGGCGGCCGGATGTCCCTCAAACAGCCCTGCTCTACTCGATCTCGAAGATTGTATCGAAGCCGGCCAGCTTGAACACTTCCCTTATGTGAGGGTTCATGTTGACCAGCTTCAAGGCTTCGCCTGCGTCCATCAGGCGCTTGTGCGCAGCGAAGATCAATCCGAGGCCGTCGCTCGCGATATACGCGAGCTCGGAGAAGTCGACCACCGCCGAGCTCTCGACAGTGTCGAGGAACGCCTCGGCGAACTCCGCCTGAGCGGCGTCCCATCGGCCGCTCAAGAGGACTCTCTGGGGGCCGTCGAAGCAGATCTGGAACCGCGGTTTCTCCTGCTCCAGCTCCTCGCGGCGGTCTTCGCCTTCCCTGCGTCGATCAAACATCTCGGACTCCCAGCTTCTTGATCACGTCCACTCTCATGTCGCCGTCGTTCCAGGAATAGGTGACGCGGTCCACGACGGACTGGGTGAGATAGAGCCCGAGGCCGCCGGGCTTGCGCTCGTTGATGGGACGGTCGACGTCGACCTGCGGCGCTTCGCTGGGGTCGAACGGCTCGACGCCGCGATCGATCCACTGCAAGCGAAACCTGTCATCCGAGACGTCGACCGTCATCGAGATGAACTCCTCGGCGCTCTCGTTGTGGCGAACCATGTTGGTGAAGATCTCTTCCGCCGCCATGTCGAGGCAGAACGCGGTATGGTCGTCGATCGAGTGCTTTTCGTAGTAGCCCTTGAGCAGGCCGTGCATCTCGGTGACGGCGGCGATGCGTCGCGGCAGCTGGCAAGAGTCGTTCATCTGCGATTGCCGATCAAATTATCACGCGCGCTGCCAGCGGTAGGAGGCCAGGTCGGCCGTATCCTGTGATCGGAGGCACCGGAGGCTTGCGACCGGCGTCGCCGGCGGCGTACTGTGGACGAGTCGAGGATGCTCTCACGCCGCGGACGCCTGGCGTCCGGGGTCTTGTAACCGCCTTGGCCGGGTGGCCAAGGACCTCTTTGACGACAATCACGCATCGGCCATGAGATCCCTGCCTTGAGTGCGGCCGCTGACGGTCGCTCCGCGCCGCGGGAGATGTTCCTGCTCGCCGCCTTCGTGGCCCTGGTCTCCGGTTGCGGCGGAGGAGAGCGACCGCCCGAGGAGTCCGCTCTCCGGCCGGCGGTCCGCGGTGTCGACTGTCCGCTCGGTTTCACAGTCGAGGTCGAGCTCGAAGCCTGGCAGGAGAGACTCGAGAGCTCGGCCGAGGCCGAGGGCTACCGGCTGGTGCTCGGTGAGCTGGGGTTCGAACCGTTGCCCGACCGCACTCTCGAGGAGCCTGAGCCGGAGCAAGGGGCGATGACGCTGGTCTCGGCCGAGGTCACCGATCTGCGGCGTGGAGGCGGCGCGGCCGCCGATCGATTGGTCACTGCCCGATTCCGCAACGCCGCCGGAGCGGAGTCGTTGCGCGCCCTGGTGCTGCGGCCGCTTCCGGACCGAGAGGGCAGCTACTGCTCCCTGGGAGATCACCTCTCACACGAGAGGGAGAGCGGCGAGGAGCCGTGCATCGAGGAGCATCCGGGACCCGCGCGCAGTTTGAGCGTCGAGAATCTGCTCGCCCCCGACCGCGATTCCATCGTCGCCCGCGATGCCGGGGGCTGGTGCGGGAGCGGTCGCCGTCGCGGCGACAGGTTCTCGACGTCCTTTTGGGGAGTCGAGCTCGGGCGCCTCGTCAAGTACTTCGAAGCGGTCACCTCGGAGGCCTGGTACGAGTCGCCTGATCCGCCGTCCGAGATCCGGCGCGGTGAGATCGAGCTGTCGGAGTCGTGGCCGCGGACGATCACCTACACCGAGGTCGTCGAGTGCCGGTCACCCGACGAGGAAGCGATGCCCGACGACGGCTGCCGACCGTTCGAGCGCACCGAGACCCACCGGTATGTCGACGGTCGATATGTCGAACTCGACGACCCGCGGTCGACAGCCGAAGGCCGCGGCAGAGTCGAAACCCAGGAGGTCCCACGATGAGAGAGCGAGAGACCCTCGAGAAGCTGATCGACGAAGGAACGGTGGCGGAGACGCTTCGCAAGGACTCCTCCGCCCGTCATGCCATCGCCGCCTTGCAGACCGTCATGCACTGGCTGGGATTCGATCGGCAGCTCCGCTGGGCGGAGTTCGGCGCCGACGGCGGCTACGGGCCGGCGACCGTGGCGGCCGTCGCGGAGTTCGCCCGGCGTAACGGCAGCACCGCCAAGGGCGAGCGGGTCACGAGCGTGCTCGCCTCCAAGATCGTCGCGCGGTACGACTCGCTGGAGGAGCTCAAGCAGCTCGCCGAGGACGTCGCCGACGACCGGGTGGAAGGCCGGTACCGGGTGGGGAGCGGCGACCGGATTCGGGTCGCCGCTCTGCAGACCCTGCTCAACGGCCTCGGCTTCGGCGCCGAGCTGAACTGGGCGAAGTGGGGCGCCGACGGCGGCTACGGACGCTCCACCCGCGCCGCGGTCGCCGCGTTCGCGGTCGACGAAGGGCTCGGCGGCGACGGCACGACGCTCACCCTGCCGCTCGGCCAGCGGATCGTGGCCGAGCTCGGTCCGTTCTACGGCGACAACTGGCATGACCTCGAGCACGAGGCGGCCCCGGCGCCCGGTTCTCTGACCGTCAAGTCGGTCGCCGGTCGAGGCACCAGGCAGTATCTCGACGTCTCCGACGGATTCCGCAGGAAGCGGTTCCAGAAGTTCCGGCGCGGTCTCTTCACCATGGGGGACCAGAAGCCTCTCACCTTCGTCCAGTCGCACGGCGACGCACTGCGCGAGATCGGGGTGACCCAGTCGGAGCTCAACGTCATGCTCGCGGTCGCCGAGAACGAGGGAAACCTCGACGCCGTCAACACCTGGGACAACGCCTTTCTCTCCTTCGGTCTCTTCCAGTGGACAGCGGGCCAGGACTCGGCGCGCGGCGAACTGCCGGCGCTGCTCGCCCGCATCAAGCACGAGGATCGCGATCTATTCGACAAGTACTGCGGACAGCACGGTCTGGACGTCGTCGACCTGACTCCCGCGGACTGGATGACCTCGAAGACCGGACCGCTCACCGGTCGCTTCTCGTTGCGCGGGACCACGATCAAGTCGCCGACCGACAAAGCCCAGCTTCGAGAGGCGGCGTGGGCGTTCTATTTCTGGCGAGCCGGACAGGATTCGGCGGTCCAGGCGATGGAGATCAAGCACGCCGTCGGCCGGTTGGAGCAGTTCTACAGCAGCGACCGCTACAAGGTTGGAGATCACTTGGTGTCCGACCTGATCACCTCGGAGTACGGTGTCGGGTTGATCCTCGACAACCATGTCAATCGTCCGGCCTACGTCAGGCAGTGCCTCGCCAAGGCGATCACCCGCGCGGGGCTGCCGGATCCCTCGGGTTGGGGCACCGAAGAGGAG
Source organism: Thermoanaerobaculia bacterium (assembly GCA_945787575.1). Classification (GTDB taxonomy): domain Bacteria; phylum Acidobacteriota; class Thermoanaerobaculia; order Multivoradales; family JAHEKO01; genus CALZKB01. Next base: position 4,917 of record CALZKB010000102.1, read on the forward strand.
CGCAAGCTCATCGCCGCCTATCTCGACATTCGCGTCACCCACGGTCGCAGCCCGATGACCGACGCGGAGAAGCGCGCCCGGGTGACGAAGAAGTACCTCGACAACGGCACGATCTCGGATCGCCGTGGCTCGTTCGAGCGCTCTTGATCCGAGCGGGAGGCTTGGAACCCGCGGTCGTTTTCTCGCGTAGATGATTTTGAACGGAGGAGGAGGCATGAGAGTCGACAAGATTGCACTCGTCGCCCTGGTCGCCGCCATCCTGGTCGCCGCACCGGTCTCGGTGGCGGCGCAGGACGGCGAGGCCGAGGAGCCCGAATCGCGCCTGGGATGGACCGAAGAGGAATGGCAGGAGTGGGGCGAGAAGTGGGCCGAGCTCGGCGAGAAGTGGGGCAGGTTCGGCGAGGAGATGGGTGAGACCTGGGGTCGCTTCGGTGAGGAGGAGTGGGCGGTTCGCGGTGAGGAGTGGGGTGAGTACTGGTCGGAGTTCGGTGAGAAGTGGGCGGAGGAATGGAACGCCGAGCTCGGCGAGGAATGGGCCGACCGCTGGGCCGCGTTCGGAGAGGAGTTGGCGCGCGGTGTCGCCGAGCTGGACTGGGAGAGCTTCTCGATCGCCATGGAGGAGTCGTTGCGGGTGCTCGAAGAGACCCTCGACCGCTTGCTCGAGGAGCAGAACCGCGACGACAGTAGTTGAGGCCGCGAAGGTCCCTCGCGAACGAGCCGCGGCCGCTCACCGCCGGTCTTCGTCCGGCGGAGTGACGTCTCGCATCGGCTTCTTGCCCGGCGAGGCGGGACCGAAGGGAATGCCGAAGAACGGCTCGCCCCGCTCCACCTTGGTCTCGAAGCGGCGCTCGAGAAAGTCCTTGATCAGCCGACGGCCGGCGGGTACCAGGCAGAAGAACCCGAACAGGTCGGTGAGCACCCCCGGGGTGATGAGCACGGCGCCGGCGACGAGGATGATCACGCCGTCGAGAATCTCCGAGACCGGCACCGCGTGGGCCCGGCGGTTGCGCAGCTTGGCGAGCACGCCCAGACCCTGCCGCCGGGCCAGGTAGGCCCCGAGGGAGCCGGTGGCGACGATCAGCACGAGGGTGGCGGGAAGCCCGACTCGTTGACCGATCTCGACGAGCAACAAGAGCTCGACGATCGGCACGAGAATGAAGAGCGCGAGGAGCCGGGCCATGCGGCGATCATTCCATGTCCGGTAGGGGCGGCAGTCTCGAGCGTCCCCGACGGGGGCTGGCCGTCCATCCGGGCAGGGCGGTGGGCCGTCTCTCGAGGTATTGGCGGCGCGTCGGGAATCTGACAAGAAGGGATTAGATCTCCCGGAGGGACACCCCGCGGCTTCTTCCGCAGGGAGCTCCTGTTTCTCTCTCGAGAACGCCGAGCTGTCGAAGGCTCGGACCTGCGGGTGAATAGGAGGAGAACCGACATGAAGTCCAAACCGCGTGAGATTCTCACTGTTGGCTGCCTATTCTCTTTTGCCTCGATCGCCGCCAGCGGTCAACCGTCCGCGTACATCACCAATTCCGCCGACAACAACGTCTCGGTGATCGATACTGAGACCCTCGTGGTCACAACGACGGTCACGGTCGGCGGTGAGCCTCAGGGCGTCGCGGTCAACTCCGCCGACACGCTGGTTTACGTGGCGAATGGGCTCGACGACACCGTGTCGGTGATCGAGGTGGCGAGCAATACGGTGGTCGAAACGATCACCGTCGGCGACAATCCGCAGGGAGTAGCCGTCAGTCCCAACGACCAGCGGGTCTACGTGGTGAACGTTCAGGACGGCACGGTGTCGGTGATCGATGCGGCCAACAACACGGTGATCGACACGATCATCGTCGGCATCAACCCGCTCCGGGCAGCAGTCCGGCGCGGAGGGGACCGGCTTTACGTCACCGTTCCGGGGGAGCACAAAGTCTCGGTGATCGATACCACCACCAATACCGTGATCACGGACGTCCAGCTCCCGGTGCCGGCCGGTCCGGCAGGTATCGACGTGACCCCGGACCGCTCGCGAGTCTACGTCGCGAACACGAACGGAAGCGTTTCGGTGATCGATTCCACTACCAATACGATCGTCGACACGATCACGGTCGGCAGCGCCGAAGCGGTGGCGGTGTCGCCCAACGGCGAGCGCGCCTACGTCACTCGGAGATTCACTGGCGAAATGGATGTGATCGACACTGCGACCAATACGGTGGTCGATACGGTCGCCGTCGGCGCGATTCCTCGGGGCGTCGCGATCACCCCGGACGGCCTACGGGTCTTCGTGGCGAACTCCGGGCCGGATGACGTCTCGGTGATCGACACCGCGACCAACGCGGTAATCGAAACGGTGGAGGTGGGCCTGGATCCGATCGCGTTTGGCGAGTTCATCACTCCGCGCTTGCTCATCTTCGCCGACGGCTTCGAGTCTGGCGATACCAGCAAGTGGTCGAACACGATTCCCTAGCAGGAGCGAAATCGACAGGTCGCGCTCCCGCGCCGTCTTGCCAAAGGGCGGCGTTGCGGCCTACTCGCTGGCGGCGAGCGCCGCGGCTCGATCGACCGCCTCGGCGGCGGCCGCCAGGACCTCGGCCGCAATATCGACCTGCTGCTCGGCCTCGTCCCAGGAGCGTTGCTCGATCGCTTCGCGGATTCCGGGCAGGGTCTTGACTCCGTAGCCCGTGTAGAAGCCGGGAGCGTAGATGTGGTGGACGTACCAGGGCCTGCGGGGTAGCCCGTGATCGCGAGTCAGGGCCCGCTCGGAGGCGTAGAGCGCGCGATCGAGATCGGCCGCGACGTCGACGGGCAGCCTCCTCGCGTCGTCACGCGAGCGCTCGAAGACTTCGACGCTCGTCTGGAGTCGGCCGAGGGCGTTGCGTAGAGGCGCGAAGTTGAGAAACGGTACCGGCTCCTCGAGCTCGGGGGCGATCCAGTCGTCGGTGGGATCCCAGGCGAGTGCGTAGAGCCCCTCCTCGAGCCAGCGGTTCTCGTCGGCGGTCTCTTCACGCACCGTCTCGGTGAGCTCTTCCACCTCGTCCACGTAGCCGGCCACCGTCGAGGCCAGCGCCGAGAACTCGAACGGCAGCCGGTCGGCGTTGGCGAGCCGCAACACCATGCGGCCGCCGACTCGGGCCAGCGCTGCGCCATAGTGAAAACCGGGATCCATGAACCGTTCGTAGTGAGCGAAAGAGTCGTAGATCGAGTGGTACTGGCCGTAGTCGCCCTCGCCGCCGAATCCGACGTTGAGCGAGGCGATTCCCAGGTGCTGCAGAAAAGGAGAGTAGTCGCTCCCCGAGCCGAGGGCGGAGATCGGCAGGTCGCCGCCGCCGCCGGCGCGCTCCCGGTCCTCCGGCTCATCGGAGAGGATCATCGCGGCGCGAAGCCGTCGCTGCAGGCTGACCCCCGTCTGCGGGTCGGTGACGTCGCGGGCGACCTCGTTGACGAATTGCTCGAGGGTGTGGGAGCCGCCGACGTTGAGGAAGCCTCGGGAGTTGCTGTCCGAGTTGATGTAGACCGCGGCGTGCTCGCCGAGCTCCGAGGCGTGATGCTCGACCCACTCGGTCGAGCCGAGCAGGCCGGGTTCCTCGGCGTCCCAGCCGGCGTAGATCACCGTTCGCCTCGGACGCCATCCCTGGCGGTAGAGGGCGCCCAGCGCCTGGGCCTCGGCGAGGGTCGCCGCCATGCCGCTGACCGGGTCGGTGGCGCCGTTGACCCAGGCGTCGTGGTGGTTGCCGCGGACGATCCACTGATCGCCGCGCTCGGCGCCAGGAAGCTCGGCGACGACGTTGTAGGCGGTAGCGAGGTCCCAGTTGAACTCGACCTGTAGGCGGACTCGCGCCGGCCCGGGTCCGAGGTGATAGGTGAGCGGCAGAGCACCGCGCCAGCCCTCTGGCGCGACCGGTCCTGACAACGCCTCCAGTAACGGTTGAGCGTCGGCCCACGAGATGGGCAGGACCGGGATCTTGGTGAGCGTCGGTGCCTCGTCGAGCTCGAGGCGGACGGCGTCGGCGGTGGCGCCGACTCCCGGCGTCAGGGGGTCTCCCGGGAAGAGAGGCATGTCGGCTACCGACCCGCGCTGGATGCCCTGACTCGGCCGAAACCCGCCCGCGGGATAGGTGTCACCCCGGAAGTAGCCGTCATCCTCGGGATCCGTGTACATGAGGCAGCCGATCGCGCCCTTCTCGGCCGCGACCTTCGGCTTGATGCCGCGCCAAGAGCCGTAGTAGCGGGCGATGACGATCTTGCCCTCGACGCTGATGCCCCGCTTCTCGAGCTCCAGGTAGTCATCGGGCACGCCGTAGTTGACGAACACCAGCTCACCGGTGACGTCGCCATCGATCGAATAGGCGTTGTAGCCGGGGAGCTGCTCGGCGCTCTGTTCGGAGGTCGGGTCGTTTTCTACCGGACCCTCGGAGAGGTCTGCGACGAAGCCTTCAGGTCCGAGGAGCTCGAGCCTGCGGAGCTTGGGAGTGGGGAAGAGGACCCGGTACTCCTCGAGCCGCGCCTCCCAGCCCCACTCCGAGAGCTTGTCGACCATGAAGTGGGCGTTGTCGAGCCCGTAGGCGGAGCCGACCGGGTGGGGACGAGCCGACATTCGCTCGATCCACTCGCCGATCTCGTCGACGTCGATGAGCGCGTCAAAGCGGGACTCGAGGTTGTACTGCTCGGCGACCCGGTCGGGGTGAAAGCCGGTCAACGACGGCGACCGGGCGCCGAGGACGGGCGTGAGGAAAGCGATGGCGGCAAGCACAGGGAGTCTCGATGGGCGCATGGATTCCTCCGGGTCGAATCGACGGTCGGTCGGCGGATTCTACGAGACCCTCTGGCCCGAGGTGCAACCGGTTGCGTCGAGGGGGCGAACAGTCGAGTGCGCCGAGCTCAAACGCAAGCACCCGTTCCAAGGTGCAGTTTCAAGCCTAACCGTGAATTCCAATCAGGAGGACCAACCATCATGAAACGACTCACCCTTACAACTCTCGCCGTCGCCCTGCTTCTCGTCGCCAGCTTCGCCGGCGCGGGCGGGCACACCGCCAAGAAAGCGGAGATGAAGAGCGACATCGTCGAGACCGCCGTCGCTGCGGGCTCCTTCAACACCCTGGCCACGGCGCTCGAAGCTGCCGGCCTGATCGACGCTCTCAAAGGCGACGGCCCCTTCACGGTGTTCGCACCGACCGACGAGGCGTTCGCCAAGCTGCCGGAAGGCACGGTCGAGTCGCTCCTCGAGCCGGCCAACGTCGACCAGCTCAAGGCGATTCTCACCTACCACGTCGTCGCCGGAAACCTCGGCTCTTCCGAGGTGGTCGCGTCCGCGGGCGCAACGTCACTCCAGGGCGGCGAGCTCACCTTCTCCGCCAACGGCGACAGCGTTCAGATCAACGACGCGAAGGTCGTCTCCGTGGACGTCGAGGCGTCGAATGGAGTCATCCACGTCATCGACTCGGTGCTTCTTCCCTGACGACGTCTCCTTGCGGTTCGAACGCCGCGGGGCTGTGAGCCCCGCGGCTTCTGTCCTAGTATTGGGCGCGCATTCGCGTCGCTTCCGATGGACACCTACCTCGACAGAATCTCTGCCGGAGACTCCGACGCCGTCGGTGAGTGCATCGATCGGTACGGAGGCCTCCTCTGGTCGATCGCTCGCCGCTTCTCTTCATCGACGGCCGAAGCGGAGGATGCGGTTCAGGAAGCGTTCGTCGCCATCTGGCAGAACGCGTCGAAGTTCGACCCATCGATCGCCTCAGAGAAGACCTTCGTCACGATGATCGCGCGCCGCAAGATGATCGACCGGCTTCGCAAGGCGGATCGCCGCCCCAAGCTGACGTCGTTTCCGGAGCACGGCCCCGATCCCGCCGGCGATCAGCACCTGGTCATGGAGCGAAGCGCGGAGGCCGCCGCCGCCGCCAAGCTCCTCGACGACCTGCGACCCGAGCAGCGGCGGGTGATCGAGCTCTCCATCTATTACGGAATGTCCCACCGCGAGATCTCGGAAGAGACGGAGATCCCGATCGGAACGGTGAAGTCTCACATCTTCCGCGGTCTGGCGATGGTTCGTGAGAATCTGGCCCAGACCGCAAGCCAGGCGGCGGCACCATGAGCGATCGATTGCGCGAGCTACTGGCCCAGCGGGCCACCGCCGACCTGAGCGATGCCGACCGCCGGGAGCTCGATTCCCTGCTCGGCTCGACCGGTGGCGACGACTCGAGCTTCGACCTGGCGGCTGCGGCGATCTACGAAGCGTTCGCCTCGGTCGAAGAGGGAGCACAAGAAGATCTGCCCGCAGACCTCCGCGCCCGGCTCGCCGAAGCTGGAGCTCGTGAAGTAGGTCGAGGTGGGGCCGAGGTCGTCGACCTTGCCGCGGTGCGCCCCGAGCGAACCGCGACGCCCGCGCTCGCCTGGTGGGCTGCCGCCGCGTGCCTCGCTCTCGCGGTCGTCGGCTGGTGGCCCCGTATCGGGCCCGACTCGGCGCCGACCGAGCCCCCTTCGCCGGTCGTGACCGTCGCCGAGCAGAGGCAGGATCTCCTCGCCGCACCGGACGCGCGAACGCTCGCCTGGTCCGCCACCGAGGACGTCGCGGCGGCCGGCGCCGAAGGAGCGATCGCTCCGAGAGTGTCTGGCCACGTCGCCTGGAGCCCGTCGCGCCAGGAAGGGTACATGCGGATCCGCAACCTGCAGCCGAACGACGCGTCCGAGTGGCAGTATCAGCTCTGGGTCTTCGACCGGGAGCGGGACGAGCAGTATCCGGTCGACGGCGGGGTCTTCGACATGCCGGCGGGAACCGGCGAGACGATCGTGCCGATCGACGCCAAGATCTTCGTCGGTGAGCCCTACCTGTTCGCCGTGACGGTCGAACCTCCCGGCGGGGTCGTCGTGTCGGATCGCGAGCGGATCGTCCTCGTCGCGCAGGTCTGACGCCGCCGCCGGCGTGGGAGCCCGGCGCCGGCGGCGATCGCAGGGCAGCCAGTGCTGGTCGCCTCCGCGCTGCGGAAAATCGCGCCAGACGTCGCTTTCTCCATTGAAGGTCGAGGAGCCGAATGCTACCGACCGACAGAGTGCAATGAGACAAGACCCCGAGGAGGAGTGACCATGAACCAACTAGAGTCGATCAAGAAGCACCTACCAGCTGCAGCGGCCCTGGGCTTGCTCCTGGCCGTCGCGCCGGCCCCCGCCGGCGCCGCGGACGACCCGGTCGACACCGGCTGGCGACTTCGCTTCTATGCCGGCGCCGTCGATATGCAGCACAGCTCCGCAGGGCTCAACCGGCCCGGAGGTAGTTCCGCTGCCTTCGACGGCGACGTGGGAGGAGGACTGGGCGTCAATGCCGAGTACCGGTTCTCCAGGCGTCTGGGCATCGATTTGGGTGTCTTCAATGGGGCCAACGTGGGCATCGAAGCCCACACCTATCGCGCGGGAGACACCAGCTGGGTGAGCTACGACACCCTGACCTTTACTCCCGTGACCGTGGGCCTCGACATTCACCTCACGCCCGAGGACCGAGTCGACCTCTATGCCGCGCCACTACTGGCGGTGATCCAGTACGGCGAGCTGACGATGGCTGCCGGGCCGCATTCGTTCAGAACGGGAATCGACTTCGACGAGGATCTGGCGCTCGGTGCCGCCCTGGGCATCGGCGTGCCGTTCGGAGGCGACCGCTGGTCGTTCCAGGCCAACGTCACCTACCTCGACAGCGATCTCAAAGGTCGCGGCGCCAACGGTGTCCGGATCGAAAGCGGCTACGAATCGACCATCTTCGGGCTCGGTTTCGGGTACCGTTTCGGTCAGGGAGCTGGCTAGGGCCTAGCGGCCCGGGTCGCGCGTCGACTGCTACGGCGTCAAGCCAGGCGCTGGCGCAACCAGTCCCGGGCGGCCGCCCAATCGGATTCGACCGTTCGCTTCGACACTTGCAGCTGTTGCGCTACCTCCTCCACCGTGAGGCCGCCAAAGAAGCGCTGCTCGACGATGAGTGCCTGCCGCTCGTTCTCGATGGCGAGCTCGTCGAGCGCGGCATCGAGGGTGAGGAGCTCTTCCAGGTCGAGGTCTCTGCCGCCGCCCGGCGTCAGTCCCTCGAGCAGGGTCACCTTCTGAACGTCGCCTCCACGCTTGAGCCGACCCCGAGCGCGCGCGTGGTCGATGAGCAGTCGCCGCATCACCTTGGCGCCGACCGCGAAGAAGTGGGTGCGGCCAGCCCAATCGACGCCGCTCTGCTGGACCAGTCGCAGGTAGGCCTCGTGGACGAGGGCGGTGGGCTGCAGCGTGTGATTGGGTCGCTCGCGGGCGAGAAAGCCGCGGGCCAGGCGCCGGAGCTCGGGGTAGACCAGAGCCAGGAGCTCGTCGGTCGAGAGGTCGGCGTTCGGCTCGATGACGCTGGCGGGAGCTTTGTTCTCGATCGATTGCCCACCGATCTGGGAGACGGTCGGCGCCGAGTGTGCCGGCGCTTTGCCCTCCGGCAGGAGCCGCTCGAAGGCGCGTCGCAGCTCGGCCGAGCTCGCCACTCGCTGGTCGCGGTCCTTCTCGAGACAGCTGAGAATCAGCGCGGCGAGCTCGTCCGAGAGGTCCTCGACGAAATGGCGCGGGTCCGGAGGTGCCTGAAACCGGTGCATCTCGAGCACCTCGCTCGTGCTCTCGCCACGAAACGGGCAGCGTCCGGTGACCATCTCGAACAGCACGACACCGAGGGAGTAGAGGTCCGAGCGCCCGTCGAGCTGCTCGAGACGAGCTTGCTCGGGTGATACATAGCTGGGAGTGCCCAGGAAGACCCCGGCGGTGGTCACGCCCGGGCCCTCGAGCAGCCGCGCCAGGCCGAAGTCGGTCACCAACGGCTCTTCGTTGCGGTCGAGGAGGATGTTGTGTGGCTTGATGTCGCGGTGCAGAACGTTTTGAGCGTGGGCGGCCTCGAGCGCGGAGGCCAATCGCGCTGCGACGAACGCGACTCTTCCCTCCGCCAGCGGAGCCTCGGAGGAGATCTCATCGGCCAGAGTCCGGCCCTCCACCCACTGCATCGTGAGGTAGGCGCGGCCTTCGAACTCGCCCAGGTGGTAGAGACGGAGGATGTTGGGGTGCGCGAGGTTGCGGGAGAGGAGAATCTCCTGGTGGAAGCGCTCGAGGATCAGCCGATTGCCGGCATATTCCCTGCGCAGCAACTTGATCGCGATGTGCGTTTGGAGCATCTGGTCTCGGGCTTTGTAGACCACTCCGGTCGCGCCTTCGCCCACCTTGCGCAACAGCTCATAGCGACCGTCGAGCACCGACTTCGCTCGCGGCCAGGCCAGTGTCGGGTGGTCACTCTCCACCCCGAGCTCCTCCGTTGGGCCGGGAGCCGACCGGGATCCGATGCTGGGCGCCAGATCGGTCAGCCAGCGACGGAAGAAGTAGTTGGCCAGCACGACCCGGCGCTCGGCGCCACGCCGCACGAACCCCAGATTCTCGAGGTTCTGAATCGCGCTCTGCAGCGGCGCCGCCTCGAGCGCGAGATCCGCCTGCAGTGAGCCGCTGGCCGCCGAGTCGTTGCGCGCGACGCTGCGCAAGATATCGCGCTCGACCTCGGCGAGCATGTCGAAGTCGACCGAGAAGAAGTAACTGACCATCTGATCGGTGGCGACTTCCTCGAGGGCCTCGTCCAGGTCGCCGGTCTCGAGCAACCGCTTGCCCACGAGCTGGAGAAGATAGGGGTGATGATCGCAGCGTTCGCAGAGCGTCTCGACATCCTCACCGCTGAAGCGTGGCCTCTCCTCGGCGGGCAGCCGGTCCTGCTCGACCAGCTCCCGCGCCGCCTCGGCTGAGAGGTTTCCGATGTACACCGGCGGGCTGAACCCGTGGAGAAACGGCGACGTGTCACCGCGTTGGTCGGCCAGCGCACGGAGGCGAATGGTCGAAGCAAGAACCGAGCGGACGCCGTCCGACGCCAGCATCGCGTGGCGCAGCTTGCGCAGCAGTGCCGGGTCTCTGCGATGAAGCTCGATGAGCTCCTCGACCTCGTCGCAGAGAAGAAGGAGCTTGAGGCCATGGGAACGCATCTTCCTGCGCAGGTGGCCCATCGAGGCGAACAGGTCGTCGCCCTCGACCTCGGCGACCGCGAGACCGACTCCCTCCAGGCGCTCTTCGGCATCGAGAAGGGCGTCGGTGAATCCGGCGTGAAGCTCCTCGGGATCGTCCGCTCCCTGCAAGTCCCAGAACAGAGGAAAGTAGCGCGGCGGCGATTCCGCGGAGCCGAGGTGTTCGAGCTGCTTGAGCAACGAGGTCTTGCCGACCCGGCGGGTGCCGAGCACCCAGAGCGCGTCGCGCGGTCCGTCGAGGGCTTCGTCGAGGAGGCGGCGGCGCCCGTAGAAGCGCTCGCCTCGCACCCATTGGCCGATCACGAACGGCATCGCCGTCATGAGGCCCCCTGGCTGTCGGGGTCACCGATCTCCTCGACGTCGTCCACGGTGATGGTGCGCTGGCTGAGCTCATGAGCGCGGCTGACGAGCTTCATGCACAGCCTCTGAATCCGGTAGGGTCTGCCGCCGGTGAGCTGGACGATGCGCTCGACAACCCCGTCCTGCAGCTGAAATACGCCACGGATGGGCTTCTCGACGAGCTCGCGAGCGTGCTCGGGCAGAAACGGACCGACGTCGATCTCTTCGAAGAAGTTGTACCAGGGACTGCCTTCTCGCTCCCACTCGCGCTTGATCGCCACCCCTGAGACCACCGCGACCAGATCCTCGGCAAAGCTCTTCATGAACAGGCTGCGAAGCTTCTGGTTGATCTTCGGGTCGTAGGAATTGAGCTCGTCGACTTCGTCGATGAGCAGCGCCAGCCGCACCCGCTTGTCGCTCTGCCGGCGAAGCTGGCGCAGGATGGCGCGCAGGTCGGCTACGAGATCGCGGTACGAATAGGACTCCGAGAAGGGGGCGCTCGGCTCGATCCCGTCGAGAACCGGTGCCAGCTCCTCGAAGATCTCCTCTCCCAGGGTGGCGAAGAAGTGCTCCTCCCGAGTCCCCTGGAGGTCGATATAGACGGGGAAGAACTCGTAGGCCGGATCCTCGAGCGCCTCGAGCCGCCTCTTGAGCTGATGCTGAATCGAGGTCTTGCCGATTCGGCGCTCGCCGTGGAGCAGCAGACTGTTGTTGTGCAGCGTCTGCAGAATGCGATCGAGGAGCTGTTCGCGACCGAAGAAGAGCTTGTCGTCGAGGACCGGCGCACCAGCCAGGTAGGGGTTGAACCGGCGCTTCCTGAGTCGGTGCCGACGGCGCGCACGAGTCGCTCCGACCGCTCCCGCGGCGGCAACGAGCGACGCGGCCAGCACGACATAGAACCAGGGTGATCGGAAGAACGGCCGCGAGTAGACGACTTCGTATTCGGCGCTCGAAGTCAGGTTCTCGGCGTCGGTGGCAATCAGGCGCAGCGTGCTTTTTCCCACCGGCAGGTCGTGCGAGAGCTGGAACTCCGTGATGTAGAGATCGCCCAGGGACTGGGTGCTGGCGGAAGCCTCGAGGGGCTGCTCTTTGCCGCCGAAGAACGCGATCTCGACCGCCGAGTCGTCGATCACCACGCCGGTCAGCCGGAAGCCGGAGCTCTGCACCAACTGTGCGAGAGTGCCGTCATCGAGCTCCTGGCGCTGATCGGCGAACCGGATGGCCGGGGGGAAGTTCTGCCGCGCGCCGCCCCCCAACAGCCGCTGGTTGATCGCCCGGTAAGCGCGGGCTAACTGATCGAGCGCACTTTCGTTGCCGGCGTCCACCGCGAGGACGCGATTGGCCGCGGCCAGCGCCTGTTCGAATCGGCCGGCGGCGAGCGCCGCATCGGCGTCGGCCAGGAATCCCTCGACGGCCTCACCGCGAATTCGCACCTCTTCCGCTTGCGCTTGTCGATCGAGCAGCGTGCGCTCGAGGGCGAGCGCCTCGTTGTTCGTCGGGTCGAGGGCGAGGATCGGTTGGAGCCGCTCGAGGGCTGCCTCGAGCCGGCCGGCGTTTTGGAGCTCGACGGCGTCGGCGACACCCTGGGTCACCGAGCGTGAACGCTCGTCCGCTTGCAGGTCGGCGCGCATCCGGCTTTGCGCTTGGTCGAGCAGCTCTCGCGCCGCCGAATCCTCGGTCAGGTCGAGCGCCTGGCGCAGCACACTCGAGGCCTCGGCCAGTTGACCGCGCCCGAGCAGGTCCCGGCCGCGGTCCACGAGTTGCGACACCCGGTTGCGGAGGTCTTCTCGCTCCTGCTGTGCGGCCAGCTTGGCGCGCAACCGTTGCTGGGCTTCGAGCGCGCTCGTCTCATCGGGCGAGATCGCGAGAGCCTGTCCCACGGCGGCGATCGCGCCTTCGAGGTCGTCTTCCCTCTCGAGTCGACGGGCACTCGCCAGGCTCTCCTCGACGATGCGGCGGCTTCGGGCCGCCTCTTCTTCGGCGGCACGTCTCTGGCTCTCGAGCGCCAGTTGCCGAAAGCTCTCGAGCTCGGCTTGATCAGCCGCCGACTGCGAGATCGCCCCCAGGCGCTCCTCGGTCTCGAAGGCCTGCAGCGCCGCGTCGAGCCGGCCGAGCCGGTAGTAGGCGATGCCCAGCTTCAGGTAGGGGAAGTAGGCGGTGAACTTCATGCCGTAGGTTCGCGCCCGAGCGCCGGGGTCGCCCTTCTTCTCGAGGGCGCTGTTGAGCTGCTCGATCGCCTCGGCCCAGTTCTCTTCGGCCAGGGCTCTCTCGGCCGCCGCGTAGTGCTCGTACCAAAGGTCGGCGAAGAGCTCGCATGGAGCGACCCACAGGATGCCGGCGAGGACCAGGAGGAAAACGGGCGACCGGCTTCGCCGTGACGCCTCGTCATGCGCTGCAGTGGGATTCCTCAAGTGAGCCATCACGTTACCGACCCAGAGACCCGATGACGACAGTACATCATGAGCGATCCGGAGTGCGTGAGCCTCGGCCGATCGCGTTGACCGCCTCCTTATCGAGAACGCGTCATCGAGCCCGGAAAACCGCAGGTTGAAAACACTCGATCCACGGGACCTCTGCCGCGGCTGCTAGAAGTTGTAGATGGCGGATAGCGAAGCCGTGTCTCGGCGATCCGAGAAATCCACGGCGAAGTCGACCTGCAGCCGGTCGAAGACGACGCCGAAACCGGCCGCGAGGTGAACCTCGTCACTGCCCTCGGGGAACTCGCCCCGGGTAAAGGGATCGGCGGAGGTGGTTCGGACGACATGGTCGGGATCGAGCCAGGCCCCGAGGCGGAAAGCCAGCACCGAAGTGGCGGCGAAGAACGCGTACTCGCCTCCACAGTGGAGCTCGTAAGCGTTGCTCAGCTCCTCGTCGGAGCTCGCGAAGCGGGGCCGGAGACTGTCGATGACACTCGAGTACTCGACGAGATCCCATTCGAGAGCGGCCGTCCAGTGGCCGTCTCGGGATCTGAAGGAGAGCCCCAATCCGTAGACGTCCGGCAATCGCCAGGGCCAGGCGTCGAGGGTCACCTGCTCGCCCGGAGCAAAGTCATCGTTGACTGGACCGGCGATGAGCGTCCCCTCGAGCTCGAGCTCCGGACCTTGGCGATAGGCGCCGCCCAGCTTCCACTCGCTGGAGAGGTTCCAGAGAAACCCCACGGCCCATCCCCAGTCGCCCTCGGACATCTCTATGTCAACACGGTCCGCCAGCCGCTGGGGGAGAAACGAGGCGGCGCCGAAGTAGGCCTCCTGCGTGTCGTCGTCGGGAAGATACTCCTCGCCGCCGATATGGGAGCCGGGATCGAAGTAGGACAGGCCGAGTCCCAAGCTCAGACGATCGTTGACCCGGTAGCCTGCCGCCAAGGCGCGGGTCGTGATCTCGAGGTCGAAAAACCCCCTCTCGATCGGGCCGCGCCAGGCCCCGGCAAAAACCGAGCCGGGCGCGAACAGGCCTTGGATCTCCTGGGTCATCTCGAAATTGAGCAGCTGTTGCTGGAAGAAGGCGAACGACCATTTGCCGACCGGGTAGACGAGTGAGACGAACGACAGCCCCCTCAAGTCGGCCGTGGACTCTCCCGGCAACGGCTCTGTGACTGTGTCGATGCCCAACCCGGTGGGTTGACCAGCGACCCTTCCCCCTCTCGTGTAGGGCGAGCTGAAGCGCCAGGAGCGCCCTTCGATCGAGACCTCGGGCGCGCTGAGCTGGATCAGGCCGGCGGGATTGGCGAACGCCGCGGTCGCGTCGTCGGCGAGCGCGACGAAGGCCCCGCCGAAGCCGAGGCTGCGGGCTCCCGGGTTGGAGAAGCTGAACTCGACAGTAGTGAGGACTTGCCCGCCTGCGGAGGCCGGCGCGAACAGCGCCAAGAGGAACGCCGCCGCGCACAGGCGTCGGGGCTCGCTCAGGGCGCAAGCACTCCGGGCTCTCGGAGCCATGGTGTGACCGACCCTGGCAGCGGTTCGGCGCATCCTCAATACCCGGGCGGACGGGAGTGTCGCCACCCCCGCCGGGTGGCCGGGCGAGCCGCACGCTGACCGCGCCGCATCGCCGGCTCATCCACGATAGGGGAATTCCTTGGCGAGCTTCTTGGTGATGCCGACGATGACATCGTTGGCCGGCCGGCGCCAGTCGGTCGCGCGATGAACTTCCACCTTCCACAGCAGATCGCCGTCGGAACAGCTCACCAGCTCGCTGTCGGCATGGACGTCGTGCGTCCTCGTCAGCCCCGGTGGAATCAACCAGTCGGCACTCCCCTCGGTCGCCTCGTGGAGGACGTGGAGGCCGACCTCGGCGCCGTAGGAGGCGAGATCGGACAGGTAGCGCCTCTTGATGACCCGAGTGCGAATCACGGCGTCGACACCGAGCGCCGCCGACAGCTCGTGCGTCGGCATCGACCACCCTTCTCGGACTCCGATTCCCGCTTCGTCGAGCCTGCGATTGGTCGCCTCGACCGGCTGGATGTGCACGAGGATAGGCCGCCTGCGCGCCACGCTGGAGCGGTCGAGGAGCCGGTTGTACAAAGCGTGCTGAAAGGCGAGGCTCTCCGCCTCTTCGATGTCCAGAATCTGCTCGGGGCTCACGCCAGCCGGAGCTTTCCCCGTGAACACCATCTCGAAGGGCAGGACGGCGATCGTGTCGCGGGTGGGCTGGCGCTCGGCCAGCCGGGGTGACTCGTAGTGAACCGCGGTGCAAGCCGAGAGCATCAGGGCGGCTGTTAGCGTCACAGGGCTTTTCAAGGTGTCCTCCTTCCGGGCTTTCGAGAGTGAGCCCGCTCCGACCTGTAACGCGACATCGCGGGTCGAGGGCCGTAGTCGGAGCACCCGCCCCGGAGGGTGGTCGGATCCCTAGCCCGCAAGCGGTTGCGGCGAACCCGGTGAGCTGGTGCAATCAACGAATGGCCCACGCCGTGCGCACGCGGGCGCTGGTACCTCTGTGCCTCGGTCTGATCTTCGTGCCGGTAGCCCTCCGGGCACAGGCCGGCTTCAACACGTTCCAGTTCAGCTTCTCGAA
This sequence comes from Thermoanaerobaculia bacterium, assembly GCA_945787575.1. Lineage (GTDB taxonomy): Bacteria > Acidobacteriota > Thermoanaerobaculia > Multivoradales > JAHEKO01 > CALZKB01. The sequence continues at coordinate 20,297 of CALZKB010000102.1, forward strand.
CCCGGGAGCTCGCAGCATGGGCTTCGGCGGCGCCTTCGTCGCCCTCGCTGACGATGCGACGGCGGCGTTCGCCAACCCGGCCGGACTGGTCCAGATCATCGATCCGGAGGTCTCGGTCGAGGGCCGTTCGTGGAGTTATTCGACCCCCTACACGGTGGGCGGCCGGCTCGATGGTGAGCCCAGCGGATTCGGTCTCGACACGGCCTCCGGACTCCGGGTCGGCGAGTCCGGCCGTGACGTAAGCGGACTGTCGTTTGTCTCGTTGGTCTACCCGCACGATCGTTGGTCGTTCGCCTTCTACCGGCACGTGCTGTCGAGCTTCGAGTTTGCCGGCGACACCCAGGGTCTCTTCGCCGTACCGTTTGCGCCCGACACCGGTTTTCGGCGCGAGAATGACCGCCGCATCGCCACCGACTACGACATCGTCGGTCATGGTCTGACCGCGGCCTGGCGAGCCACGGACGAATTCAGCGTCGGCGTCGGCTGGGTTTACTTCGACGTCGCCCTCACCGGGACCGAGCGGTTCTACACCTTCGACGACCTGGGTCGCTTCTTCGAGCGCAACTCCTACCTGCCTCAGCGCAACACCCAGAACATCCTCTTCGCGCTCGACGACACCGATTGGAAACTTACCGCGGGATTCCTGTGGAGCCCGTCGCCACAGTGGCGGGTGGGCGGCGCCTACCGTGGGGGTCCGGATGCCGAGGACTTCAGGGTGGAGATCCGGTCGGGCCCGAGCAACCCGGATCTTCCTCCGGGAACGCCGATCACTCAGCTGTCCTCACCGCTGAGCTTCCCGGACACGTACAGCCTCGGCCTCGCCTTCCGCGACCCCGGAGATCGCCTGACGGTCAGCTTCGAGTGGGATCGAGTCGAGTACTCCACGATCGTCGAGAGCGTCACCTTCCCCATCGAAGCGGTGGTCGACGACGCGGATGAGCTCCACCTCGGCGCCGAGTATGTGCTTCTCGAAAAGCGCCCGGTAATCGCAATCCGCGGCGGAGTCTGGCTCGATCCCGACCACCGGCTCCGTTTCGAGGCCCCGGAGCCAGCCCTCGATCGGGCCCTGTTCCGCCGCGGCTCGGACGAGCTTCACTGGAGCGGAGGGCTAGGTTTCGTCTTCCGACGCTTCCAGCTCGACATCGGGCTCGACCTGTCGGAGCTGGTCAACACCGTTTCGCTGTCGACCATCTACGGTCTGTGAGGCCCTTGGATGCGCTACGAGCTGGGTATGGTCCTCTCGGGCGGCGGCGCCCGTGGGCTCGGTCACGTCGGAGTCTTGCGGGCGTTGGCCGAAGCGGGGATCGAGCCGCAGGTCCTCGCCGGCACGAGCTCTGGCGCCATCGTGGCTGCGCTCTACGCCGCCGGCTATTCGCCGGAAGAGATGCTCGAGTTCTTCGTCGAGAAGAACCCGTTTCGGATTTCCAAGCTGGCGCTGGTCAAGCCGGGTCTCTTCGACACCGAGAAGGTCGTCGCCGACTTCTTCGAGTACTTCCCCGAAGACTCGTTCGAGGCGCTCGGCAAGCCGATCTTCCTGACTGCGACCGACCTCGTCGAGGCCCGGCCCGAGATCTTCGCGGCCGGCCGACTGATCCCGGCGATACTGGCTTCGGCGTCGACGCCCCTGGTCTTCGCACCGACGGAGATCGACGGCCACTGGTACTCGGACGGAGGCATCACCAACAACTTCCCGACCGAGCCTCTCGTCGGGCACTGCGACTTCATCGTCGGTGTCTACGCGAGCCCGTTGAGGTCGATCGAGGCAGGGACCCTCAAGAGCTCGCTCGCGGTCTCCCAACGCGCTCTCGAGATCGGCATGTACTACAACTCCCAGCACAAGTTCCACCAGTGCGACGTGCTCGTCCTGCCGGCCGAGCTGAGCCGCTATGGCACGTTCGACACCAAGCACTTCGCCGAGATCATGGAGGTCGGATACCGAGCCGCCCGGGACCGGATGGAAGCGATCCTCCAGCTCACGAGGCGGGCGGGCCCATGACCGACGGGCGTGATTCGGCGAAGGTGGCGTCGGGACCGTCTACTTCGGCAGCTCGGGAACCGCGGCCACTCTGCGGGTGGTCGTCATCGCTTTCGTCGGCCACCAAGTCGACCACCTGATTGACGGTGATCCGGCTGCGGCTGGAGTCGGTGCCGTCGGGCCACAGGGCGGTGACCCGCTCGGCGGTCCCGGCTCCGCCCAGGCCGAAGTGGAAGCGCGAGTCATGGGCCGAGACGAACGAGCCACCGGCGACCCGGTGGCGCACGAAGGTGCGACCTGCCGCCTCGACCGTGACCCGCAAAGCGCCCGGTGCGTCGACGATGAGCCAGGACCCGCGATGGGGAGTGTCGTTGCGCAGGATCGTCGGTGGCGCGTCGCAGTTGGTCAGCGCGAGATCGAGATCGCCGTCGCCGTCGATGTCGCCCGCCGCCAGTCCGCGGCTCGACTCGACGACCTCGAGCCCGGATCCCGCCTGCGCGCTCACGTCGACGAATCCTGAACCGGTGTCGGCCAACAGCAGGTTGGGCTGTCGGTAGCCGAGGGCGACTGTGTCGACGAGATCGGCCTGCGGGTAGATGTGCCCGTTGGCGACGAAGACTTCCAAGGTCCCGTCGAGGTCGAAGTCGGCCAAGACCGCCCCCCACGACAGCGGCCGGTAGGTCGGCTCGTGCAGGCCGGAGGGGAGGGTGACGTCCGTGAAGAGGAGGTCTCCGAGGTTGCGATAGAGAGTCGACGCATCGGTATGGAAATTGGTGACCATCAGGTCGGGGAGACCATCCTGGTCGAAGTCGGCCGGCGCCAGGCCCATTCCGGCCTGGGCCATGCCGCCGCGATCGAGCGCGGCGCCGCTCCACAGCCCGACCTCTTCGAAGCGGCCGCCGCCGTCGTTGCTGTAGAGGTAGTTGGGGTTCGAGTCGTTGGCGACGTAGATGTCCAGGTCGCGATCGCCGTCGAGATCGAGGGCAGCCACCCCGAAGCTGTAGTAGAGGCCGAGGTCGGTGAGGCCCGCCGCGACGGTGACGTCCCGGAACTTGCCGCCCCCCTCGTTCTCGAAGAAGCGGTTGCCTTCCCCCTCGAGACCGAACGGGCCCAGCATCACCTTGAGTCCCTCCCAGTCGAGATCGGGCTCGGCGTTCAGCACCTCGTCAATCGTGCTCTCGATGTACCCTGCGAGGTAGAGGTCCTCGTCGCCGTCTCCGTCCGCATCGAAAAAGGCCGCGCCGGTCGACCAGCCGTCGATTCCCGGCGGCTCCGCGGCGGGCTCGAAACGTCCGTCACCGCGGTTGAGATAGAGCACGTCGGGGCCGAAGTTGGAGACGAACAGGTCGACGGCGCCGTCGCCGTTGGGGTCGCCGACCGCGACTCCGGTTCCCCAACCGTCGTCGCCGGTTCCGGACTCCTCGGTCGCGTCCTCGAAGGTTCCGTCACCGAGATTGAGATAGAGGCGGTTGCGGCCGCGTTCGGCCACGCTGGCGCCCTCGAGGCGCCAGCCGTCGACGACGTAGAGATCGAGATCGCCATCGTCGTCCACGTCGACGAGCGCCAGGCCGGTGCCACCCGACTCCATGATGTGCGGCTTCTCGGGACGGCCGCACCAGGTCGGTTCGGTCACTCCGACCTCCGGGCCGACCGAAACGAAGTCGAACTGCGGCGCACTGTCGGGCGGCTGGGCGATGGCGACGCCGGCGACGAGGCCGCAGGCCGCGAGCCGGCTAGTCCATCGCAAGGAGCTGCGCAGCGACCTCCTCGAAGTCGCCCCAAGCGGCGGACCGAGCGCCGTCGTCGGCGGCCTGCCGAAGGGCCGCCGAC
>CALZKB010000103.1 GCA_945787575.1 Thermoanaerobaculia bacterium
CTATCTCGAGGATCGCGTGCCGTTTTCCGAGATCGTCGCTACCGTCGAACGAGTCCTCGAGAGTCACGATGTCGGCTCGGTCGACAGCCTCGAGGACGCGCTAGACTGGGATGAATGGGGCCGACGCCAGGCGCGAGCCCTCGTGCGTGATGTCTCGGCATGACCCTTGCACTACAGTTCGCACTGCAGTTCCGAGAAGAGCCACCTCCAAGAATTAGAGACTCCGGCGCACCGCACTCCAGAGTGCGGCAGACCGAATCGAGATTTCAATGACCGACATCGTCACCAATACCGCAGCGTTCATCTTTGCCCTCGGGGTGATCATCTTCGTCCACGAAGGTGGACACCTGCTGATGGGCAAGGCGTTCGACATGCGCGTACTCGCCTTCTCGCTCGGCTTCGGTAAGCGGCTCTTCGGGTTTCGCCACGGCGGCACCGATTACCGGGTCTCCCTCGTTCCGCTGGGCGGCTACGTCAGCTTCGGCGGCGAGCAGCCGGGCGAGAAGTCCACCGACTCGAGGGACTTCCAGAACAAGCCACGTTGGCAGCGAATCCTGGTCTTTCTGGCAGGTCCGGCCATGAACATCTTGCTGGCGATCGTGCTCATCGCGTTCGTGTTCATGGTCGGCGTCCAGGTTTCCGCTCTCCCCGATGTGCCGGCCGTGGTGGGGACGGTCTTTCCAGACTCCGCGGCGGCTCAGGCCGGGCTCGCCGTCGGCGACGAGATCCTCACCGTCGACGGCGAGCCGGTGGACAACTGGGACGATGTCCAGTTCGCCTTGGTGACCTCTCCGGATCGCGACGTGCCGCTATCGATCCGTCGTGGCGAGCGCGAGATGGATCTGGCGGTTCGGCCTCGGCTGGTACCACGCTACGAGTTCGGGGATGCCGGAGTCCTCCCGAAGATGCTGCCGACGATCAGTAACGTGGTTGACGGAAGTCCCGCCGAGGCGGCCGGCTTCATGCCCGGCGACGAGGTGCGCGGCGTCGACGGGCGCGGGATCGGCAGCGGCAACGACCTCGTCGCCTACATCGAGCAGCGGATCGGCGAGACCCTCGCCGTCGAAGTCCGGCGGGGTGAGGAGCTGGTGACGCTGGAGGTCGTGCCGCGTGATGAAGGGGGCAAGGGGCGGATCGGAGTCGGACTCTCCTACTTCCAGCGCTTCCCGCCGGGCGAGGCGCTCCACCAGAGCCTCAAGTTCAACTGGCAGATCACGCAGCAGACCTTCCGTGTTCTCGGCAAGATACTCACCGGTCAGCTGGCGGCGAAGAGCGCCCTTTCGGGACCGCTGGAGATTGCCGCGATGAGCGGCGCCGCGGTGCGGACGAGCTTCGTGACGCTGCTCCAACTCATGGGTCTCATCAGCATTTCGATCGCCATTCTCAACCTGTTGCCGATCCCGGTTCTCGACGGCGGACAGATCGTCATTTTGCTGGTCGAATCGCTACGCCGCCGCGACCTTTCGCTCACCGTCAAGGACCGGATCCAGCAGGTGGGCTTTGTTCTCATCCTGACGCTGATGGGACTGGTGCTATATTTCGACGTCGTCAAGAACATCCCGTCCGGGCTGTTTTCAGGCTCGTGACCGAGGCGCAGGGGAGGAGACCATGGCGCGAGCACTGTCCGTCGGTGAGCAGGCACCGAACTTCGATCTGACCTCGACCGAAGACGTTCTGTTGATGTTGTGCGACGAGGTCGTGCGCACCGCCGTCGTCGTCTACTTCTTCGCCGGAATCGACGGAGATCGCGTGCGGGACGACCTGCTCGCGTTCGCGCGGCATTGGGACGAGCTGGCGACCGCGGATACGCGAGTGCTCGGGGTGTCACCAGCTGGGATAACGCAGCTCAAGGAGATCCAACGGGAGCTCCATCTGCCCTTTCCGTTGCTCAATGACGATCGCGGTTTCTCCGCGGCCTACGGCCTCGAGACCGCCGAGGACGACGTCCAGCCGCAGCCGGTTGTGGCCGTTGTCAACCGACGTCAGGAGATCTTGCTGATCGAGCGCGTCGACAGCTCGGTGGAGGCGCTCATGGAAGAGGTCCTGAAGAGAGTGAAGAGCCTGCCGTCGCCGGCCGCGAGCTTGCCCAGAAAGGTCGTCAATCGCTTGGTCGATCGCTGGGTCAACTGATCCGAGCGCCCTTCGAGTTGCCGGCGACGCGAGGGGCAGGACTTCTAGGACGGACTGCTAGACTCCGCCGCGTGAAACGACGCCTTCTTCGGTTTCTCGGATGGGCCGGCTATGCCCTGGTGCTGGCCGTGCTCTTCGTCGCGGCCGGCTATCTCTCGTTCAGCCGGTTCGTGCGCAGCGGAGGAACCGAGGTACCGGACCTCGTGGGTCGGCCACAGGCTGAGCTGGCGACTCTGGCCGAGGAGCGAGGTCTCGAGTGCCGGGTTCGAGAGGGGAGTGGTCGATATGACGATCTCGTTCCCGCCGGCCATGCGCTGAGCCAGATCCCACCCGCGGGCAGCCTCGTCAAGCGCGGCGCGACGATCAAGGTCGTGCTGTCTCAGGGGCCGCGGCTGATGGAGGTTCCCGACGTTCGAGGCAAGGCGTTGCAGGCCGCTCAGGTCACTCTGGCCGCCGCCGGTCTAGGCGTCGGTCGGACCGCCGGCGTGCACACCCTCGACGCCAAGCCGGGCTCGGTGCACGAGCAGTTCCCGATCGCCGGGGAGCGCGTCGGCAAGGCGAGTCAGGTGAATCTCTACCTGGCGACCTCCAGCAAGGCGTCGACCTTTCTGATGCCGGATCTCGTCTACCGCGACCACGAAACGGTACGGTCGTTCTTCGAGCGCCGCGGTTTCCGAATGGGGAGCGTCAAGTTCGAGCCGTACGAAAGCCTGGCGACCGGCGTCGTCCTGCGCCAGTTCCCCCTGGCCGGGCATCCGCTACGCCGCCAGGACGTGATCTCGCTGGTCGTGGTGAGTCCGCCCGTCGAGGGCATTCGCGGATGAAGATCGCCCCTTCGATCCTGGCTGCCGATCTGGCAGACATGGTGTCCGCCTTGGCGGTCTGTCGTGATGGCGGGGCAGACTACGTGCATGTCGACGTGATGGACGGTCACTTCGTGCCCAATCTGACTTTCGGTGCGCCGATGGCTCGAGCCCTTGCCCTCCACACGGAAGTGCCGCTCGACGTACACCTGATGGTCTCGAACCCGGAACTGCTTTTGGATGAGTACCTTGCGGCCGATCCAGCGATGGTGTCGGTGCACTGGGAGGCGGCGCCGCACCTCGACCGGCTACTCGCGAGGATTCGAGAGGGCGGCGCCCGCGCCGGCCTCGCCCTCAATCCGGGGACGCCGGTCTCAGGATTGGCAGATATCTTGCCTGTGCTGGACTTCGTGTTGCTGATGTCGGTCAACCCGGGCTTTGCCGGGCAGGCGTTCATACCGTACGTGCTCGACAAGGCTGCCTACCTCAGGACGATGATCGAAGAGCGCGGTGTCGAGGTCGCCATCGAGATCGACGGCGGCGTCAAAGAGACGAACATTCGTGAAGTCGCTGCCGCGGGCGTCGATATCGCGGTAGCCGGCTCGGGGATCTTTGCCGCCGAGGATCCGATCGCCCAGATCGGTCGCCTTCGCGGGCTCGCGCGAGAGGAGAAGACTTGAAGAGAACGAGACAGGGCTTTGCAACCTGCCTTCTATTGATCGGAGTGTCGATGGGCTGCGGCCACGGCGTCCAAGAGGATCCGATCCTCCGGTTGTCCTCCGAGGAGGCCTTCGCAAAGGGCCAGGAGTTGATGGCCGACGAGAAATACCAGCAGGCGCATGAGTACTTCGCGCACGCCTTTCAAACCGCCCCGAACTCGGAGATCGGTCGTGATGCGCTGCTTCTGCAGGCCGACGCCTACTTCCTGTCCGGCGGCGAGTTCAACTTGATCAAGGCGGAAGCCAAATACCGCGATTTCAACAACCGGTATCCGACGAGTGAGAACGCGAGCTACGTCCAGTTCCAGGTGGCGAACAGCCTCGCGAAGAGGATGCGCAAGGCGGATCGCGACCAGAGCGAGACGAGGAAGGCGATGGCGGCGTTCGAGGAGTTGATCGCGCTCTATCCGACGAGTGAGTACGTCCCGCAGGTCGAGGACGAGATACGGACCCTGCGCTCCAACCTCGCTCGCCACGAGTATCTGGTTGCGAGGTACCAGCTGCGCCGAGGGCTGGTGAAGGCGGGCAAGAGCCGGCTGGAGGGTCTGATCGAGAAATACCCGGAGTACGAAGAGCGGGATCTCGCCCTTTTCAGTCTTGGAATCGCTCACTCACGGCTGAAGGAACAAGAGGAGGCGACGGCGGTTTTCGAGCGTCTTCGAAGCGAGTTTCCGGCGAGTGAATACGTCAAGAAGATTCCCTCGGAGTACGTCAGCTGATGAAGCGGATCGCCCTGCTGCTGGCTCTCTCGACGATCGTCGGCTGTGCGAGCCTTCCGGGGACGTCGCGGTCCTCATCCTCGTCCGGAGGACAGGCGACCGGAGACGACGCCGTTCAGCGGGCGCGCATTCATGAGCTGCAGAAACAGGCCGCGATGGCCCAAGCCGAGATCAGACTGCTGCGTCGTCAACTCGCGGAGCTGACGATCGAGGTGGAGCGGCTGGCCGCACGCGAAGAGCCGGTCGCCTCGAGCGAGAGCCGTTCGAGAGTGCCAGAGTCACTGTCCGCGCCTCTCGAGAGTCCCTCGACGCCACCGATCGAGCAGACGGATCTCGAGCCGGTTCGAGTCCAACCACCGGCGCCGATGGAGCCCCCCCCTCCCCAGGTGGTGACGTCAACGCAGGGCGACCCGTCACCGAATGAGGGGACGGTGCCCATATCGCCAGCCGGGCAATCGATCTACGATCGGGGGTACACGCTCTACCACCAAGGTCGCTACCTCGACGCCGAGACCAGCTTTCAGCGGTTCCTTCAAGGCCATGGCGGCACCGATCTCGCCGATAACGCGCAGTTCTGGATCGGCGAAAGCCGTTTCGCACGACAGGATTACCTGGGAGCAAGTCTGGCCTTCCAAGAGGTGTTGGACCGGTTTCCGGACGGGAACAAGACGGCTGACGCGCTGCTCAAGGTCGGAGACTGTCTCCACCGGCTCGACGATCCCGCAGGAGCGCGGGCGCGGTTCGAGGAGGTCCTGAGTCGGTTTCCGGGCTCGGTGGCTGCGGTCATGGCCGAGGAGCGGCTCGCTCGACAGGCGAACTGACGGCGACTTCTCAGTTCAAGCGACACTTGAGGGGTTGGCTCCTAAAGCTTGACATTGAAAGGGTTGAGTTGTACCTTGCGTCCTCGAACCGCCTGTAGTACGTTGCCACCATGAACCGTAGTGCGTTCTTCCTCGTCCTGTTGATCGGGCTGGCCGTGGGGGCCGCGCCCGGCTCCGCCCATCAGCCACCGAGCGAGCTGCACCTGGTCGGCGACCACTGGACCGCATGGAATCCGCCGTCGACATTCCCCGAGGGGGCGGAGGTCCACACGATCGTCCGGGGTGACACGCTCTGGGATCTGGCGGCTCGTTTTTACGGAGACCCCTATCTGTGGCCCCAGCTGTGGGAGCGAAATCAGTACATCCGCGACGCACACTGGATCTACCCGGGTGACCCGCTGGTCGTCGGCTTCGAGGTCACTCCGCTCGACGATCTGGCCGGGTTGCAGGACACCGAGGTCGAGACGGACGACGGATACGACCGTTCGATCGGCGCTCCCGAAGCTCTCGGTTACGAGTCGGATCTGTATTGCTCGGGCTTCATCGCACCCCGAGACCGAGCGTTTTCCCACAAGATCTTGGGCTCGGAGTACCAGAATCTCGGCCCCACCCTTACGCGACAGCGCCAAGCCCGACGCAGCGGCTCAGCGGAGCTCGCTCCGACCGCCAAGGTGGGGCTGACCGTCGGCGATATCGTTTATCTGGACGGAGGCGAAGACTCCGGGATCATGCCTGGCGACGTGTTCATGACGATGGCCGACCGCGGTTCGATCCAGCATCCCGTCACCGGCAAAGACATGGGCATCTTTTACCAGCACCTCGGAAGAGTGAGGGTGCTCTCGGTTCAGGAGACGACGGCCATCGCCGAGGTGTCTTTCAGCTGCCGCCCGATCGAGATCGGCGCCAAGCTCGAGCCGTTCCGACCGGAGCCGATTCCGCTGCGTCGCCGGACGCCGCTGCGTGGCGTCAACGATCCGGTCACGATGGCGGCGCTCGAGGACGCACCCGTCATCGTCCACACCAACGACCAGGTCGTGACGCTCGGCGAGAGCAGCGTCGTCTTCATCGATCGAGGTCAGGGAGATGACGTCGCGCCCGGCGATCTGTTCACGATCTACCGGATCGGAGCCCAAGGAGTTCCGCCGATGGTGCTCGGCGAGCTCGCGGTCTTGGCGGTTCACGAGAACTCGTCGGTAGCCCGGATCCTCGAGTCCCGCTATGCGGTCTACATCGGCGATCGGCTGGACTTGAAATAGGGCCAGGCGACGGTCGATCCCGCGTCCGCGGGGTCCTCGATCAAGCCGATTCTCGCCTCCCGGCGCCTCCGGAGGCTGTGGTACTCTTTCCGCGTTCTCGACAAGGAGCGGACGAGGGGATGAGGAAGGACTTGAACGGAGAACTGCGAGATCTGGTCAGCGAATTGGTCGATCGTGGCCTCACACTCGGGCAGGCACGGCGAGAGTTCGAGCGGCAGTTCATCCTGGCGGCGCTGCGCTCCAATAGCGGGAGCATGAGCAGCTCCGCCAAATCGCTGGGCATTCACCGCAATACCCTCCGCAACAAAGTCGGTGAGCTGGGCATCGACAGCGCAGACTTCGGGTTCCGGGGCAAGAGCGGCCCGCGGTCACGCGCCTGACCTCGCGTTAGCGACAGCTCTTCGAGCCGGCCACCGAGGGCCCAGATCGGCGCCCGTGCTATAATCCTTGGCTCGAGGCCGGGTCCGGCCACAACTTCATTCCTCAATTCATCTCAGGAATCGGACAGGGGACACTCTGAGGTCGGTCGATGGAGAACCATCAACAGAGTCGTGCGTGTCAAGTGGCGGCGGCTGGGGCGCTGTTTCTGATCGCGCTCTTCAACTCCCCGCCTTCGACGCCTTCCATTCCGGCCGATCGGCCCGAGCCGCCGACCGACGTCGAGATCGAAGCGCTCACCGAACTGTCGGAATGGGTGCTGGGTGGTTCGTCGTCGCCGAGCTTCAAGGCCTTCAAGGATCGGACCCTTACTGTCGCCGAGACCGAGCCGCCGTTCGGCTTCGAGCTGTTCCGCCGCTACCACGGAGCCGAATCCGGCCGCGAGCTGGTGGAAGAGCTTCCGTTCGGCAGGCTGATCCGGGACGCCTCCGCTCGCCACGGAGTGGATCCCCTGCTGGTAGCCGCCATGGTGGAGGCTGAATCCGGTTTCGATCCCAACGCCGTGTCGGCCGTCGGTGCCGTAGGCTTGATGCAGGTTCTCCCGACGACCGCCGAGCTCTATTCCGACGGCGATCCGTTCGACCCGGTGGTCAACATGGGAGTCGGAACGCGCTACCTGCGATCGCTACTCAAGCAGTTCGACGGCGATACCGCATTGGCGCTCGCCGCCTACAACGCCGGTCCCGGAAACGTCCTGCGCCACCAGGGCGTTCCCCCTTTTCGCGAGACGCGGAACTACGTCGAGCGGGTGATGAGTCGCTACGTCGACTACCACCAAGTGATCTGGCAGAACTCGCCGGATGGCGAATGGTTCCTCTGAAGCGGGGGTGTCAGACCTCGTCGTCGGCTTCCGACGAGTCGCCCTTTTCGCCTTTGAGTCCCGATCGGAAGTTCTTGATCCCCTCGCCCAGGCCTCGACCGAGCTTGGGCAGCTTCGCCGCTCCGAATAGGACGAGGACGATCAGGAAGATGATCAGGAGTTCTTGGAATCCGAGCGACATGACGTTGCCCTCCGTCGGCAGTCTAGCAGTCCTCGCCCTCCTGCGGCTCATCGGGCGCTCCCGTTCGCCGCGAGCCCCGCAGATCGATCTCGCGCCGCCAGGGCGCAGCTAGATCGGTCATCAGGGGTGCCGTCTCCGGCACTCGCTCGAGGTGTCGTTGCGCCGCAGCCAGAGTAGGGGGGATGAGCTCGACGTAGCGCTTCGAGCCACGGCTGGCGAACTCGGTGAAGGTGCCTACGATCTTTAGAGCGCGCTGGGCGGCCGCGCGGTGATAGCCCACATAGTCGCCGCGATCGACCCGCGCTTGGACAAGGAGGCGAGACTCTTGCTCAGGGCTCGCGTAGACGCTGTCGTTGAGCAGCGATCCGAGGTCGTACCAGACTGGTCCCAGGCGCAGATCCTGATGGTCGATCAGGACGAGCTCGCCGTCGGCACCGACGATGAAGTTCCGAGCCATGAGGTCGCGATGGCAGGGCGTGCGCGGGCTCTCGTGAAGCGCGTCGGTGAGGGCGAAGAGGGCCAATCGGAACTCACCCGCCAGGTCCTCGCCGCCTACCAGCCGCCGAGGCTCGAGTACGAGATCCCAGCTCTGTTGCAGTTCGCGGCGCAGAATAGGTCCCTCCAGAGCGCCGTTGATGGCGGACACGGAGGCCGCGGGCAGCTCTCGCAGGCGCCGCTCGACCTCGAGCGCACGCTGCCAGAACTCGAGAACCTCCCACCCGCGACCGATCTCCTCGTAGGCGGTGCGCCCGCCGGCGTCCTCGATCAGCATCATGCCCGCTTGGGGATCCCAGAAGTACAACTCCGGCACTCGGATTCCGGCTTCGGAGAGAAGGGCCGTCGTTCGGACGAACCTCTCGCCGGCCTCGACCGCGCCGTCGGGATAGACGGCGACAACCGAGGACGTACCGCTCGGTGCGAGAGCTCGCACGTATCTTCTTGCCGAGACGTCGCCGGCGAGCGGCTGGAGCGCGGCAAACTGGTGGCCGGCGGCGCTGAGCCAGTCGGCGACGCCGTCGAGATCAGGAGGAAGGGAATCGCTCATGGAAGGGGGTGATACACGGGTCGTTGACACTGCGGTTGACGCCAAGAATAATCGACTTGCGGGCGGGTCGAGACGCCCGAGAAGCCATGGACGAAAAGCTGAAACAACTGGTCGAGGATCTTCGAGGCGCTGTCTCCCAGGCGCTCGTCGACTCCGTCGAAGTCGACCAAGCACTTCGTGGCATTCGAGAACACGGCTGGTCCCTCTATCTGGTCGTCGATCGCAAGAACGGGGGCGAGGCGTTGGAGGCCTACGAGATCGGCAGTGACGCTCCGGCGACGACCGAGGCCGGTTTCAAGATCGACGCGACCGATCTGTCCTTCTTACGCTCGATCGGAATCGACCCGACCCGCCGCGGCCGCCGCCGTCGCGCCGACTCCTGATCGTTGCGACACCGAATCTCGCCAAGCGAGCGTGAGATTGCGGCCGGCACGGGCTCCATCGCGACGGTAGCTCCAAGTCCATTGGGGATTACAGTGAGTGCAGACGCCCGTCGACTCGATCTCGACGACGCCGCCCGCCCTTAGCTGATGCTCGACGGCCCCGACGAGATCGACGTGGGGTCGGCCTCTGGCACCCGAGCTCAACAGAGTCGGGCCGCCGCCGGCTGCGGCGACGCGGGCCGCCACCTCCTCTCGGACCTCGTAACAGCAGCGCCCGATCGACGGTCCGATCCACGCGGCGGCGCTTCGCTCCGAGCCGTCGAGCATCGTTCGGACGACCGTGGGCACGATCTCCGCCTCGATCCCTCGCCAGCCGGCGTGGACGACGGCGAGCTGCAACCGCGTGGCGATGACGATCGGAACGCAGTCGGCGGTCGACAAGACGAGCGCAAGATCGTCTCGGGCGGTGATGAGTGCGTCGCCTTCACCGGCACACCCGGTCACCGCCCTCAGAACGCGGTCGCCGTGGATCTGGCGAAGCCAGGCGACGGGTCGGCCGAGCCCCGACACTCGCTCGAGCACCTCCCTCTTCGTCGCGGACGGGCCGCGACCAACGAACGAGACGTGGACCTCGTCGTTGCCGGCCGGCCAGACAGCGTACCCGGCGCGCTCTTGGGGAGGGCTCACGGCACCGTTCACCGGTCGGATTGTAGCGTGAGTGTCCCCTGCACTCCTCGGCTCCCGAGCAGCTCTCCCGGCGGGGGAGGAGTTTGGGAAAGGGCTCTTGTAGACTACGCGGCATGCTGAATCGGGGTCTGGCCGAGCCGTCGGCAGCTTGGAAGCGGGCGTTCGCTTGGAGATGATCCAGTTTCTCCGCGTGACCCGGCGATTCGCCTCCGGCCAGGTCGGTTTGGACGAGGTCAGCCTGGAGATCGATGCGGGGGAATTCATCTTCATCACCGGCGAGAGCGGCGCGGGCAAGAGCACTCTCCTCGCCCTCGTCTATGGAGCTCTGTCACCCACGACCGGCAACGTCTTGGTGAACGGCCGCAACGTCGGTTCGCTTCCGCGGTCCAAGATTCCGTACCTCAGACGGACGATCGGAGTCGTGTTCCAGAACTCCGGACTCATTCGGCGCAAGACCGTGTACGAGAACGTGGCGTATCTTCCGCAGATCCTGGGGCTGAGCGCCGCCGAGCAGCGCGAGAAGGTCTATGCCGCTCTCGATCAGGTAGGTCTGGCAGATCGTGGCGACGCCTTCCCGATGCAGCTTTCCGGTGGAGAGCAGCAGCGGGTGGCCATCGCGCGCGCGCTCGTCAACGAGCCGGCCATCGTGTTGGCCGACGAACCGACGGGCAACCTCGACCCCGAACTTTCGGAGAGGATCTTCGAGCTCTTCACGGCGGCGAACGAACGCGGCGCGACGGTCGTGGTCGCGACCCACGACCCCCACGCAATCGAGAGGCTCCCGGCGCGCGTCCTCCGTCTGCACCAGGGCCAGCTGATCGCCGACTCCGAGCGCCAGTCGGCAACCTCGCCGAGAGCCGTCGTCGCCGAGCCATGACCTGGGGTCAGGCACTCGCCTACTTTCTGCGAGAAGCGGTAAAGAGCCTTCGCCGGGGCTGGCGAGTGAGTCTGCTGGCCGTCTTCACGATCGCCGTGAGCCTCTTTCTCGGCGGTGCCTTCGCGCTCCTGGGCTACAACCTGGGACGGCAGCTCGAGTCCTGGAAGGGCCAGGCACGGATCGTCGTCTACTTCGAGCCGGCGACTTCCGACGAGCTGCTCGAGCGCGAGGGGCGGGCGCTGCGGGAGCACTTCTGGGTGAACCATGTCTCCGTCGTCGGGCGAGAAGAGGCCCGAAGGCGGTTCGAGAGCGTCTTTCCGGATCTCACCGATATCCTCGACGATTCCGACGCGGAGCCGCTGCCACCCTCCCTCGAGATCAGCTTGACGGCCGGAGCGCGGTCAGGCCGCGAGCAGGTGATCCGTGATCGACTCGAGCGCATCGAAGGGGTACGTTGGATCGATGATGATCGAGCGTGGCTCAGTCGGCTGGAGAGCCTCGTCCGGGTAGGGCGAAGCGTCGGTATGGTTCTCGGCGCGCTCCTGCTGGCCGCGGCCGTGTTCACGATCGCGAGCGTCATTCGTCTCACGGCCTATCGCTACCGCGAGGAGATCGCCGTGATGCGGCAGGTCGGGGCGACCGAGCTGATCATCCGCTGCCCCTTCTATGTGGAAGGGTTGCTGCAAGGCCTTGCCGGCGGAATCGTTGCGACTTTCGGCCTCCGGTTGCTCTACGCCTGGCTCAGTCCCGATGCCGTCGAGGACGGTCTGCGGCAGGCGGTCGCAGCGAACTTCCTGCCGTGGTCTTCGTTGACGCTCCTCGTCTTGCTCGGCGGTGTCGCGGGGACCGCGGGCGCGGTGCTCTCGCTGCCGCGGGAGGTCTTCGGCGCCGAGCCCGAACTCGACTGACCGCGGGCAGATCCGCCGTTACGGCCGGAACGGTTGAGAACACCGGCGAGACCCTGCCCCAACTCCGTCAATCCCACCGATCCTCCGGTAGCCGGGGGACGTGTGCCCCCGGTGGGTCGTTGTTGGTTGATGTTCCCTCGCGCGTCCGACCGATTCAGGCGAAGAAGCCCTCTTTCCCAGACTGGCCAGCCCCTCCCAACCCCATTCTGGGAAAGACCTCTTCTTCGCCTGAATCCGTCGGACGCGAGCTGGGACGATTAGCCAGACTCGAGCCAACCGGGGACACAGGTCCCGGCTATCGGAAGATCGGTGGAGGCGTCCGCCGGCCATGGGTCGCTACGGCGATGCTGACGGCGGACGAGAAAAGGCCCCGCCGGACGGCGGGGCCTCGATGGTTCGATCCGTTGCCGACGTCTAGCCGACTCGGATGATCACGACCGCGCGGCGGTTCTCCGCCCGCCCTTTGCGGGTGTCGTTGCTCGCGGTCGGCTCGCGGGATCCGCGACCCTCGGTCGAGATTCGAGCGGCGTCGATGCCGTGCCGCTCGACGAGATAGGCCTTCACGGCTTCCGACCGTCGCAGGCTGAGAGGATCGTTGATCGCATCATTACCCGTGCTGTCGGCGTGGCCGATGACGATCGCCAGGAGGTCGGGATCCTGCTTGAGCTTGAGCGCGACCTCGTCGAGCTTGGCCTTGCCGATGTTCGACACTCGGGCGCTGCTCGAATCGAAGTGGATGACTTCGCGCTCCTCGGCTTCG
>CALZKB010000104.1 GCA_945787575.1 Thermoanaerobaculia bacterium
TCGCGCATCGATCGGCTCTCCGTCGTCAGCCCGCTGAGCGCGGGCGGCGCTCCGTAGGTCGAGCTCGGACGCATTCCACGCTCACCTTCCCGGCAACGCTCCAGCATCGCCGCGATCGAGCTGCCGATCACCGCCACTTCGGGTCGTTCCGCAAGTTGCCGGATACTCTCGATCGCCGCGCGATCGAGACGGTCGAGGAACCCATCCTCGACGAGTACCAGATCGATCGGGTCTTCACTCAGGTAGCGCCATAGCTCCGGCTCCGACCTCGCCTCGATGCCGACAGCATTCTCACCGAGCAGCCTCCGCCACCGGCTTCTCCGTTCGCGGTCACGCGCGGCGATCAAGACTCGGTACAGCATGTTTCTTCCGAAACGGCGATTGTTTGCTGATTTTTCGGCAATGACGTGCGGAAAGTCAACTACCGGCGCTTCCCGCGATCGGACCGGCTCCCGCGCCAAGACACCGAAAACGCGACAGTTCGCGCTCGCGGCGATCGCGGTCCCGAGTTGGCAGCTACCTTGCTACGTTGAGGACCCGCGAGGTCCGTCGCCATGGCAACGATCGTCTCTCTCCCATCGACCCTCGAGCCGAGTGGTACGTCCAGCGAATGGGCATCGACTTGGAATGCGCGCGCACGAGAGTGGCGTTACACCGCGCAGCTCGCGTCTCAGCTTACCGGGCCCTCGTGCTCGGAGATGTCTCGCCTCGTCGTCACCCTCGGCGATCGGCTGGCCGCTCAGCACACCTTGCTGGCCGCCGCAGATCCGATGTCGCCGCGACGACTCGAATCGATGCGCAAGGAGTTCGACGCGATCTCGGACGAGCTCGCAATCGTGCGCGCCACCCTCCGCGGCCGAGTGCAAGACCCACCCGCGGGACGGCTATCAAGACAGGAGAACCCGACCATGTCCAACAAAACCTGGCTCTTCGATCCCGACGATGTCGCCGAGCTGCGCGAGTACGCCGACGACGATTCCGACGACGACGACTGGGCCGACTGGGATTCGGACGCCGACGATGACGACGAGGACCTCTACCAGGGGCGGCGGCTTCAGCACGACCAGGGTCGTCCCCACTTCCATCACGGCCGCCATCGCCGAAGGACGCCTTCGCACCGAATGATCTAGCAGGCGCAGCTCTCGCCAGCGCTCGACTGACGGGCGCCCCGCACGCCTGGCCGCATCGGCTCCGAGGCGACGACGTCCCGGTCGGAGATGGCGGAGATAGCCGATGTGGCCACCGTCTTGCCAGGAGATCGGAGACTCGCCGCTCGTGCCGTGGTGATCAGTACCACACCGACGATGATCACGGCGGCCGCCGCCAGTGTGCGGGGGGTCAACGGCTCGCCGGCCAGCCACCAGCCGAGCACCACCGCGACCGCCGGATTGACGAAGGCGTAGGTCGCGGCCTTGGCAGTCGAGACCACGCCAAGCAGCCAAACATAGGCTGAGAAGCCGATGATCGCACCGAAGAGGATCAAGTAGGCCAAGGCCCCCGCCGAGAGGCCAGAGATCGCGCCGAGATCGACGCTTTCGCCTCTGGCGAGCGCTACCACCGTCAGCGCGGCGCCACCGGCCAGCATCTGCATGCTGATCCCCAGCAGCGGCGCTCTGGGCCACGGTGCGCGTTTGGCGTAGAGCGAGCCGATCGACCAGGCGAGAGAGGCGAGCAGCAGGCCGAGCACTCCCGGAAGGTGGAACGGCACCGAGCCGCTGAGCCCCGAGCCCAGTTCGGCCGGTCCTACGAGCAGCACCACGCCCGCGAAGCCGACGGCGAGCCCGACGATCACCGCGCGTGAAGGACGAGTCCCCGACAGCCAATCGAGAGTGACCATGAAGAGCGGCACGCTCGACACGATCAGCGCCGCGATCCCGGACGGGACCGTCTGCTCGGCCCAGACCACCAGGCCGTTGCCGCCGAGCAGCAGGAGGGCGCCCACGATCGCGGCCGAGCGCCATTCCACCTCACGCGGCCTCGGAGCCCCGCGCCAGCGCGACCAACCGTAGAGCAGCGCACCTGCGATGAGGAAGCGTACCGCCGCCAGCCCGAACGGCGGCAGTGTCTCGAGCGCGAAGCGGATCGCCAGATAGGTCGAGCCCCAGATCAGATAGACCGCGGCGAACGCGGCGAGCACCAGCCACCTCGCCGGCTGGCTCGACGGAGTCACGACGTCTTTTCCAACTCGACCGGGGCGTCGAGCGGCAGGTCCATCGTTTCCTTGGCGCTGTCGAGAACGATGGTCGTGCGCGTGGAACGGATCGTCGAAACGGCCCCGAACTTCTCCCGCAGCAGCCGGCCCAAGCTCTCCGTGCCGGCCGTCCGCACCTTGACGAGAAAGCAGTCCTCGCCTGCGATGTGATGGACCTCGAGCACTTCGGGAATCGCCGCCAGCTGGTCCGCGGTCACGGTCTCGCCGGGCAGTTCGTCGACCCGCACGAAGACGAAAGCGAGCAGCTCCTTGTCGACGGCGGCCGGCGCGATCCGCACTTCATAGCCACGGATCACTCTCCGCGCTTCGAGCTTCCTCACCCGTTCGAGCACCCCCGAAGGAGCCATCCCTAGCTGCCTGGCCATCTCGGCATTCGAGATTCGCGCGTCCGACTGCATAATCCACAGAATCTTCTTGTCGATGGCGTCGATCATTCTCTAATTATAGACTTTTTGTGCACGATCGCCAATCACTCTCACAGTCCGGTGAAAACGAACGGCCGCAGTTCGCGGCGATGGCGCGACGAGCAGCCGCCCGGTCTCGGGCGAGCAGTCGGCAGACGGTTGACCTCGCGGCCCACGTCCGAAAAGATCGCCGTCCGGCTCGGCCATGTCTCGTAACACCCTCTCTGTGGGCATCCTCGTTCTGCTCACCGCCGCCCTCGGCTGCGGGCGCGAAGAGCCGTGGAACGTCCTGCTCGTCACCTTCGACACGACCCGCGCGGATCGACTCGCCTGCTACGGCAACGAGAGGATCCGGACGCCGACGCTCGATGCTCTCGCCGCCGAGGGATTCCTCTTCGAAAACGCCTACGCTGCGGCACCGATCACCCTGCCTTCGCACACCACGATCCTCACCGGCGAGTACCCTCCGACCCACGGCGTGCGCGACAACGGCCTCTTCGTGGTCTCGCCGGATGCGGTGACTCTCGCCGAACGCCTGTCTGCCGAGGGCTACCGCACCGCCGCCGCCATCGGAGCCTTCCCTCTGGTCTCGAAGTTCGGTCTCGACCAGGGATTCGACCATTACGACGATCGTTTGGACCGGCCGTACGAGGATTTCCGCGGCCGCAAGGTGTCGAACAAGGTGCCCGGCCTGTTCTTCGACGAGCGCCGAGCGCAGCGGGTCAACGAGGCGGTCTACCCCTGGCTCGAGCAGGGTGGCCCGGACTCGTTCTTTCTCTGGCTGCACTACTACGACCCCCATCAACCACACGCTGCGCCGGCGCCTTACGACGAGCTCTATCCGGACGATCCGTATGCCGCCGAGATCGCTTATTCCGACGAGAGCCTGGGCACTCTCATCGAGCACCTGAAGAAGATCGGCGAGTGGGATCGTACTCTCGTAGTATTCACCGCCGATCACGGCGAGGGCGCGGGCGATCACCGCGAGGCGACCCACTCGTACCTCGTCTACAACAGCACGATCCGGGTGCCGTTGATCCTCAGGATCCCCGGACTCGAGGGCGGAAGTCGAATCGAGCAGGCGGTCGGCCACGTCGACATCGTGCCCACGATCCTCGATCTGATCGGCTTGCCGGTCCCCGACGGTCTCGCCGGTCGCAGCCTGGCGCCGCTGACCCGGAGCGGACCGCAACGACGCGAGCCACCCTACTACGCCGAGACCCTGTCGCCGCGCCTCGCGCACGGCTGGGGGGAACAGCGCGCCCTCTTTCGCGAGGGCTGGAAGTACATCCACGGGCCGCGGTCCGAGCTCTACCATCTGCCCTCCGACCCGGCGGAGCTTTCCGATCGGATAGACGACGAGCCGAAGCTCGCGGGCGAGCTCGAAGCGGAGCTGGCACAGTGGTTGACCGAGCATTCGGCTCCCGAAGGGTCGGTCGCCCAGGCGCCCGACGCCGACACCCGCCGCCGGCTCGAAGCGCTCGGCTATCTTCAAGGTTCGATGGCCGACACGGTGCAGATCGAGGAGGTCCTCAGTCGGGAAGGGATCGCGCCCCAGGACCGGGTGCAACGAGTCAACGAGATCTCGCGGGTCAAGACGCTGCTCCAGAAGGGCCAGCCGCTGCCCGCCAGACTCTTGACGGCGAAGCTCATCGAAGAAGATTCGGAAAGCCCCTACTATCTCGAGCTCCATGCCCGGGCCCAGATGGGTCTGGGAGAGCTCGACGAAGCCCTGGAGACCGTCGAACGGATTCTCGAGACGGCCGGCGCGAGCCCCGGGACGCCCGAGATCCTGAGCCAGATCGGTTGGTCGGAATTTCGAGAAGGCAACATCGCCGCGGCGAGAGAGCTGATGCAGAGGGCGATGGACCTCGAGCCCAGCGCGACCGGACTCTTCCTCGTCTCGGCGGTCGAAAAGGAGCTTGGTGATGCCGATCGCGAGCTGCAAGCTCTGGAGAAGGCGGTCGAGATCGACGACAGCCACGGGCCATCGCTGGTCGGCCTCGCGGTGCGACTGGCACAGGCCGGCGAGTCGGAGCGGGCCGGGACTCTGTTCGAGAGCGCCGTCGCGACCAACCCGTACTACGCCAAGGGCTACTTCAACTTGGGCGCGTTCCTTCTGAACGAGGGACGGCCTGTGGAGGCCATCGAGAGGTTTCGCCGGGCTCGGGAGCTCGACGAAGGCTACCTGGCGGCCTACAGCGCGGAGGCGATGACTCTCCAGCGGCTCGACCGTGGAGACGATGCTCGGGCGCTGCTGGCGGCGCTCGAGGAGCAGGCGCCCGGAAGCCCGGCCGCGGCCGCTTTGCGCGAGCAGCTCGCCGAGGGGAGCTTGCGATGAAGGGTCGGAACCGTCTCGCCCTCTCGCTCCTCGCCCTGACCGCCATTTTGCCGCTCGGCGCATGCGGCGAGCGAGGCACGCCAGAGGATCGGATCCTCGCTTCCTTCGATGGTGGCGTCGTCGATCGAGACGAGCTCGATGCCCACGTCCTGAGCCTGCCGTTGCAGGAGCGGCGGCCGACCGACGGGGACTTCGCCAGTTGGTATGGGGAGATCGTTCGCCGGTTGGCCCTCGAGGAGATCCTCTTCGACGAGGCTCTCGCTTCCGGTATCACCGACAGCCCGGAAGTCGCGCAGCGGGTGAGCGAGGCGATGCGACAGACGGTGGTCGGGGCCTGTATGGCCGACTCGGCCGGCTCGCCGGCGGCACCCACCGAGGACGAGATCGAAGCCGCCTTCGCCGAGTGGAGACCCGAGTACGAACAGCCCGACCGACGGCAGCTCTTCCACATCTTCCGCCGACTCGACGACGAGACGGACTCCGAGCGGGCGATGGCAGATCTGCTGGAGCTGCGGGAGCGCACCTTGGCGGGCGAGAGCTTCCCCGCGCTGGCGGCGGAGCACTCCGACTCGGAGAGTCGACACCGCAAGGGGGCGATGGGTTGGTTCTCCCGCGGCCAGCTCCCCACGAGCCTCGAGGAGATCGTCTTCGCGCTGCCCGAGCGCCAGCCAAGCGAACCGGTTCGCACCTCGACGGGCCTTCACATGTTCTGGGTCGAGAGCCTCTCTCCGGCGGCCTCTCCTTCCCTGGAGCAGCTCCGACCGGCGATCACCGGGAGACTGATGTCCGAGCGCCGCCTCGAACAGGCCCGCCAGCTGGTCGAGATCGAGGAGCCGGCGGGGAGCGTGATTCCAGACCCCGACGATCTCGCAGCGCTGCTCTCCACGGGAGACCGAGCGCTCCTGATCCTCAAGGTCGGCGACTTCGAGCTACGGCTCGGCGACCTCCAGCAGCGCGCCGCAGCGAGCGGGATTCGCACCGTCGAGGCCGTGGCGTCGCTGATCGACTCGCTGAGGATCCGAGAGCTCCTCTACCTGCAATGCGTCGAGAGAGGATCGGCCGAGAGACCGCAAGTGGTGGCTCGTCTCGAGCGCATCAACGGCGAGGCGAGCGTCGACGTCTACATCCGTGAGCGCCTCTTGGCCGAGATCACCGAACGTCGCGAAGAGATGATCGCCTTCTTCGAGCGCAATCTGCAACGCTACAGCGAGCCGGCGCGGCTGCGACTCACTCGCCTCATCGTGCCGCTGGGCTCCGATCCCAGCGCGCGAATGGGAGAGCTCGAGAGAGCGCGACAGGCCCTCGACGGCGGTGAGATCACTTTCGAGGATCTCGCGCGGCAGCTGGAGGGCGCGGCGGAGGATCTCGGCTGGAAGCGGCTCAGCGAGCTCCAGTCCGACTCGGGTGCCATGGCCATACTGGCGGCTCGCCTCGAGCCCGGCGAGCACTCCCCGCCCTATCTGCGCGGCTCGAGCGCCGAGCTTCTGCGTCTCGAAGATCGCAAAGAGCCCGTCGCCCTGCCGCTGGCGAGGGTCGAGGACCGAGTCGCCGAGGACCTCCTCACTCACCGCGGTCAGGAGCTGTTCGCGGGTTACTCGGAGAAGGTGCTGGCCGAGCACCGCTTCGAGCTCAACGAGCGGCTGCTCGAGCAGCTCACCGGCTGAGGGAGTCGCTAGCCGGCGGTGCTGGAGTGCGTCGGGGCGAGCTCGATTCGCTGCTGGGTGATCGGCTCGAGCTGCTCGCTACCCTCGAGCAGCCGGTAGTAGCGGTCCATCTCGACGTCGACGAACTCCTCAACCGTTCCGCTTCCCGGCCAATCGACCCGAAGTCGACGCAATCGTCGGGCATCACCGAGTCCGATCTCCGCCTGGAGGCTGTTGGCGCCGAAGCTGCCGCCGCTACCGACGGTGTGGAAGATCCGGCGAACGCGGCTGGGCGAGTCGATCTCGATCTCGATGCGAGCGCCGATCGCGGAGCGGTTGGCGGTTACGCCCTCTAGCCGCAGCGTGATCCAGCGGTTTCCGTGCCCAGGATTGTGAAACAGGGCGTTGGCGTAGATGTCGCCGGTGTAGGCACCGCCGATTACGGTGTGCACATCCTGGTCGCCGTCGTTGTCGATATCGGCGAAAGAGACCCCGTGGCCCTTCTGAAGATGGGAGAATCCGCCGCTGGCCGAGACGTCGAGAAAGCGACCCTCGCCGTCGTTCCAGAACATCCTGTTGGGCACGATTGCCGCGAAATCCGGGGCCCCGGTCGCGAGGTAGAGATCGGGCGAGCCGTCGTTGTCGAGATCACCGAAGTTGGTGCCCATGGTCAGCAGGACCTGGTCGAGACCTGCGGCCGCGGTGACGTCCTCGAAGGTTCCGTCGCCGCGGTTGCGGTAGAGCCTGGGGGTCTCGCCGTCCGTGGGCCGTCCGAGGTACTCCGCGACGACCGGGTCGACCACCCGCGAAAAGTCCTCCACGTACCCCGAGACGAAGAGATCGAGCCAGCCGTCGTTGTCGAAGTCCCAGAACCAGGTGGGAAAGCTGTAGACGGGCTCGGCGACGCCGGCCGCCGTGGTCGTCGGTCGAAACTTGGGAAGACCGTTCGGTTGCGGCGATTCGTTGTGGAACAGCAGGTTGGGCTTGAAAGCACGGGAGACGTAGAGATCGGGCCGCCCGTCGTTGTCGTAATCGCCCCACGCCGCGCCCTTGACATAGCCGAGCTGCGCGATGCCGGCGGCGGTCGCGACGTCGACGAAGGTGCCGTCGCCGCGGTTCATGTAGAGCTCCGACGGATGGGGATCACTTTGCAGCGACTCGTTGCCGATGAAGAGGTCGAGCCAGCCGTCACCGTCGACGTCGGCCCACGCCGCCGTCTGAGTGGGATGGAAGGAGAGCACTCCAGCAGCCTCGGTCGCGTCCTCGAAAGTGCCGTCGCCGCGATTGCGCAGCAGTGAGTTCGGATGATGGCCGCGAAGTCCGAGCCAGGCACCACGAAGCACGAGGACGTCGACGAAGCCGTCGTTGTCGTAGTCCGCCTGCACCAGATTGAGTCCGCCCGTAAGCCCGGCGAGGCCGGCATCGAGCTCCTCGAAGGTCCCGTCACCGCGGTTCCTGAAGCAGCGCAGCGGGTCGGCGACCCCCCAAGACGAGACCAACACGTCGAGATTGCCGTCGCCGTCCAGATCCTCGACGACGCTGCCGCCGGCCTGATCGACGACGTCGAGCCCGAGCGCCGGCGCAATGTCCGGGAAGCGGCCCAGATCGTGCTGCGACTCGAACATCGACGGAGGGACTCGCCACGCTTCAGGCACCTCACGCGGGTAGAGGCCGAGCGTCATCGCCGCGATGTTGTACAACCAGATGGCCGCGAGATCATCCGGATTCTCCTCGAGCATCGAGCTCAACTCCTCGAGGGCGGCCCGGGAGCCGCGCTGGTGCCGATGAACGCCACCGGCACGAATCGGCAGCAGGCACGCCTGGGGGTTGTGCTCCTCGAGGCAGTTCTCCTGCTCCCCGAGACGGAGGTGGGAGAGGGCGACCATCGTCCGAACTCGAGTGAAGATGGAGGCTGGCACCTCGAGCTCGGTCTCCGCCAGATCCACCAGCAGTCTCTCGAACAGGGCTGTGGCCTCTTCGTTGTCGCCGTTCAGGAGGGCCGCGCGCGCCGCGAGGAAGGCGGTGCCGATGCGTCGAACCTCGGGGCTCGCCTCGGGATGCTGGAGCGTCGGGTCGACGGGATCCGCCTCGTTGAGCAACCGGCCTTGGCTCTTCTGAGCCGCGATCCGAGCGATGCGCTCGACCATCCGCTCGGTGCCGCTCTGGCTCGGACCGGCCGGCGGCGGCGGCGAGGCACAGCCGAGCGCGGCGACTCCGACGAGTATCAGAGTCGACCAGAGACCGCTCTCGGTTCTGCGGGGACGGCACGACGAAGTCGACGGTGGAACCATCTACCGATTATTGCAGGGCCGTCGCGACAACTCCGACCTCTCGCCGATGCCGCTCCGCGATAGGCTCCCGCCCGATGAGATGGGCTCTCCGCTCCGGCACTGCGTGCCTGCTTCTAGCGAGCGCCGCGCTCTCCGGATGCGGCAAACAGGAGTCGTCGTCGAGGGGAGAGTCCGCCGGCTTTGTCGACGATCTCTTCGTCGACGCCACCGCGGCTACCGACCTGTCGTTCGAGCACGTCAACGGCGCGCGGGGCGACTTGCAGCTAGCCGAGATCATGGGCTCCGGCGCTGCCCTGCTCGACTACGATCTCGACGGCGACCTCGACGTCTACCTCGTTCAGGGGGGCGACCTGCCGGCGGCAGGTCGGCCCAGATCCTCTCAGCGAGACCGACTCCTGCGCAACGACGCCGTCGGCTCGGACCCGCCTCTGCGATTCGTCGATGCGACCGAGCAAAGCGGCGTCGGCGCCACCGGCTACGGCATGGGAGCAGCCGCCGGCGACTTCGACGGCGACGGCTGGCCCGACCTGTACGTCACGAATCTCGGACCCAATCAGCTATGGCGCAACCTCGGCGACGGGACCTTCGACGACGTCACCTCCGACGCCGGCGTAGGAGACCCACACTGGTCGACCGGCGCCGCCTTCTTCGACTACGACGGCGATGGACGACTCGACCTCTTCGTCGCCAACTACGTCGACTTCAAAATCGAGAGGCAGGTGTCGTGCAGAACTCCCGGCGGGCGGCCGGACTACTGCGCCCCCGGCGCCTTCGAGCCCCAGACCGATCGCCTCTACCGCAACCGCGGAGACGGCACTTTCGAGGACGTCTCGCGGGGAGCCGGCCTGGCGACGGAGCGCGCCAATGGGCTGGGCGTCGTGGCCGGCGACTTCGACGGCGACGGGCGGACCGATCTCTATGTCGCTAACGATCAGATGCCCAACCACCTGTGGCGCAATCTCGGCAAGGGACGCTTCGCCAACGAAGCCGTCGCCGCGGGAGTCGCCGTCAACCTGCAAGGAGTCGAGGAAGCGAGCATGGGTCTGGCGGTCGGTGACATCGATCACGACGGCGACGAGGACCTGGTCGTCACCCATCTCGCTCTCGAGACCGACACCGTCTACCGCAACGACGGGACCGGGAACTTCCTGGACGTGAGCCTCGCGTCCGGGGTGGCGCCCCTGACCATGCGATGGACCGGCTTTGGGGTGGCACTCGATGATTTCGACGGCGACGGCCGGCTCGACCTGTTCAGGGTCAACGGGGCGGTCAAGGTGATCGAGGAGCGGCGGTCGTCGGGTCCCGGCGAGTGGCTGCGGCAGCCGGCCCAGCTGCTCGTCAACGATGGCCACGGGCGGTTTCGTGAGCTGGCGGGCGGCTCCCTGCTGGCGCCGGCCGTCGGCAGGGGTCTGGCACGCGGTGATCTCGACAACGACGGCCGGCCGGATCTGGTGATCGTCAACAACGCCGGGCGGGCGCGGCTCCTCCTCAATCGCCCGCCGGCCGCGACCGGTTGGCTCGGTTTCAGCGGCGCCGCCGGTAGGGTCTTCTCCGCGAGCGACGCCCACGGCTTGATCGCGAGAGTGTCGCGAACCGACGGCTCCTACTGCTCGTCGAGCGACCGGCGGATCGTTCTCGGCGGGCTCGAAGAGGGCGAGATCCGGTTCGAGATCGAGCCGGCCGCCGGCGCCGCCGCCGAGGCGAAGCGACGCCGAGTGCGCAGCGACGCTCGCTGCCGCTATCTGGTGCTGCCGTGACCGGCCCCTTTCCAGCGGCTCGGAGGCGAAGCGCGGTCGCCCTGCTGGCCTGGATCGCATTCTCGAGCGGCTGCGACACTCCGCCGTCGGCGCCGGTCGAGCCCGACCTGTCCGGTTTCGAGCCCGCGGTCGTCGAGTCGTTCCACGAGCGACGGAACCGCGTCGAGAACATCTTGCGCGACTCTCGAAAGTCGGCGCCGGAGCGCGCCGAGGCTTGGGCCGAGCTCGGGGCCTGGTATCAAGCCCACTACCTTTTCGACGGAGCGGTCTTCTGCTATCGATCGGCGGCCGACGCCGACCGGAAGAACTTCGAGTGGCATGCCCTAGAGGCCGACGCCGCGCTGGCGGCGGGTCGGGTAGAGGAGGCGTACGAGATCCTGCTCGAGGGGCTGTCCGAGGTCTCGGATCCTTCGGCGCTGTGGCTCGAACTGGCGGAGGCCGAGCTTCGAACCGGCCGCCTGGGCGACGCTCGCGAGCACTTCGAACAGGCGTTGGCGACCGATCGCTCCAGCGTGCGCGCTCGGCTCGGACTCGGCCAGACGGAGATCGCGGCCGGGGACTTTTCGGCGGCGCTGAGGGTGCTGCGCGCCGCATCGACGCTCAGACCGGGAGTGCGGGAGATCGAGCAGGCGTTGGGTCTCGCCTATCGCGGCCGCGGAGATGCCGACGAGGCCGACGACCATCTGCGCCGCGCGACCCGGGCCCGGCCGCTCGGCCGGAGTGTCGAGTCACCTTGGCTCGAACGCGTCGCGGCGGCTTCGCTCGGCGCCCAGGGGCATGCGACACGCGGTCGCCAAGCCCGCGACCAAGGCCGCCTCGACGAAGCGATCGTCCACTTCCGGCGGGCCCTGGAGGCCGCCCCGGGGGTGCCCGTTCATTATCGACGGCTGGGCGGCGCACTCCTGCAGAACGGGGCGGCGCAGGAAGCTCGCGCGGTGCTCGCCGCCGGCATCGACAGGTTCCCCGATCACCCCGGGCTGATCCTCGAGCTGGCCAAGGCCGAAGCCGAGCTCGGCTCTGTCGATCGCGCCCTCGACGCCCTGCTCCGCCTGCAAGCCGCCGACCCGAAGAGCGTCGCCGTCGCCCAGACGCTCGAGGTGGTCTACGCCCGTCTCGGACGTTTCGAAGAGGCCGCCGAAGAGTGCATGTCCGTTCTCGCGGAGAGACTCGACCAAGCGGAGGTTCTCGTACGCTGCGCCCGCTGGCACACCGTCTTGGGCCGGTGGCAGACAGCCGCCTCCCAGCTCGAGGAAGCGCTCGCCTCGAGGCCCGGAGACGCGGGCGCGCGGCTGCTGCTCGCTCGCCTGCTGGCCGCCTCTCCCGATCCACGGGTGCGGGACGGCGCGAGGGCTCTGTCGTTGGCGCGGAGGGGGGTGGTCCGAACGCGATCGGCCTTCACCCTCGAGACCCTCGCCATGGCGCTGGCCGAGATCGGAGAGTTCGGTGCGGCGGTCGAAGCCCAGCGCGACGCCGTGGCGCTGGCCGGCGCATCCGCCTCGCGAATTTGGGCGAGCCGACGCTTGACCCTTTACGAGCGACGGATCCCGTGCCGGCTGCCGCTGCATCCCGAGGAGCTCGCGCCGCCGGATCGCCACGACGACCGTGGCAAGCGCGTTCCCGCCCCGGAAGGGGGCTAGCAGCCCGTGGCTGCTAGACCGACGCTTCGAGCCGTACCTCGGGATCGAGCTGGCCGAGGAACTCCACCGTGAACGCCCGGTAGGTGACGATCACCGGCAACAGCAACACGGTGCTCACGTAGGGCAGCGCCAGCAGTAGGAAGCCGACGCAACAGGTCATGACCCCGGTGACCATGATCGCCGCGAGCACGATCAACATCAAACCGAAGACGAAGA
>CALZKB010000105.1 GCA_945787575.1 Thermoanaerobaculia bacterium
GAGAAGACCAGCTCCTGAAGCAGAGTACGGCTGATCCCGCCGCTGTCGGCGTCGGGAACGTCGTCCTCGTACATCAGCCGATTGGTCTGCTGCCAGACGAGGCCGGCGGCGAACGGCGACGGTGAGGAGGTCGTCGTCTCGGAGATCTCGATCTCGCCGCGGGCGATCTCGTCGAGAACCTGCTTGACGGCGTCGAGGTCGAAGGTGTCCTGCAGGCAGGTGCGCCAGGTCTCGACGACGACCGGAAAGTCCTCGTAGCCGACCACCGCCTCGAGTAGTTTCTTGGCGCGCTCGCGGGTGAGCCAGAGCGGCACTCGTCGCTTGGCGTCGGAGCGCGGCAGCAGCAGGGCGCGGCCGGCGTTCTCGCGGAAGCGGCCACCGAAGAGACCGGTTCGCTGGAGCCGGCTGCGCAGCAGGGTCTCGAGGTTGTCGGGGCGCACCCATTCGAGCAGCTCGGTCACCGCCACCTCTTCCGGCAGGCCGATCAGGATGCAGTCGTTCTCGGCTTCGACGGCCAGCGGCAGGGCGCTGCGCTCACTCCAGGCGGCGGCGACGGCGATCGCCAGCGGCCGGTTGACGCGCCCGCCCCAGCCGGTGTGCAGGATCAACTGTCGGCCGCCGGTCTGGTCGGTGGCGTCGGCCGCGTGCTCGATGACCAGGTGGCGGCGGTGGGGCAGGGCGATTCCGGTGCTCTCGCGCTGCCGTTCCAGCAGATCGACCAGGCGCGTCGCCGCCTCGGCGCTCATCGCGTGCTCGGCGGTCAACAGTTCGTGGAGACGCTCGCGCCCGTCGGTCCCCGCCAAGAGACTCTCGGCGACTCGCAGAAACTCGCCGATCCGTCGGGAGAGGAAGAACCCACGATTGCGCGCGTCGGCCCGCCAGAACGGTGCCATCGCCGCCGAGCGACGGGCGGGGGAGACGAGGACGTCGCTGTGGGTGATGCTGCGCACCTGCCAGTTTTGAGCGCCGAGCGAGAAGGTGTCGCCGAGCCGTCGCTCCCAGACGAACTCTTCGTCGAGCTCGCCGATCTTGGCCAGCGAGTCGGCGAGACGAAGGCTGAAGTAGCCGCGATCGGGAATGGTGCCGCCCGACATGTAGACCGTCCACGCCGCGCCGGGTCGGGCTTGGAGGGTGCCGGCGGCCCGATCGATGGTGATGCGGGGAGCGAGCTGGCGTACCCGGGTGTCGGCGAAGCGGCCGGCGAGCATCTCGAGCACGAGGTCGTACTGCCGCCGGCTGAGCCGATGGTAGGGGTAGCTGGTGCGCAAGAAACTATAGAGCGCGTCGATCTCCCACGGCTCAGCGGCGGTCATCGACAAGATGACTTGGGCGAGCACGTCGAGGGCGCCTTCGATCGGGGTCACCGCTTCGATCGCACCTTCGAGGACGCTCTTGGCGACCACCGCGGCAATCAGCAGGTCCCGCTCGAAGAGCGGGTAGAGCCGCCCCTTCGAGGTTTCGCCAACCCGGTGCCCTGCGCGGCCCAATCGTTGGATCGCGGCGGCGACGGTCGGTGGCGTCTGGACGAGGACGACCTCGTCGAGGGCGCCGATGTCGATACCGAGCTCGAGCGAGTTGGTCGCCACGATGCTGCGCAGCTCACCCGCCTTGAGCCGCTGTTCAACGACGCTGCGCAGCTCGCGGGAGAGCGAGCCGTGATGAGAATAGGCGACGCCGTCGTCCGCGGCTTCATTGAGCAAACGGGTCAGCCGTTCGGTGGTCCGCCGGCTGTTGGCGAAGATCAGAGTCGACCGATTGCCCTCGACCACCGCCCGCAGCTCGCGGGCCAGCGTCTCCCAGGCGTCCTCGCCCGGTTCGGCGGCCAGCGGTGCGGTGGTGTCGGCGAGCTGTGGACCGCTGGTCTCGACTGCGAGCGCGTAGCGCTTGGTGCGTTCCGAGGTGACGATCTCGACCGGACGTGGCCGGTACTCGGCCTCGCGCGCATGCTCGTCGAGCGGCTGCATGACGTAGCCACCGACGAAGCGAGCGATCGTCGCCAGCGGGCGGGCGGTCGCCGAGAGAGCGAGGCGCTGAAACTCGCCGGATAGAGGGACGAGGCGGTCGACCGCAGTCACCCAGTGAGTGCCCCGCTTCGAGCCGGCGGCGGCGTGGATCTCGTCGAAGATCACGGTCTCGAGACCCCTCAGCATCGAGCGGCCGCCCTGCGAGGTGAGCAGAATGTTGAGGCTCTCGGGGGTGGTGATCAGGATCTCGGGGGGGCGACGCACCATGCGCTGGCGATCGCGGCTCGGCGTGTCGCCGCTGCGGGTCATCACCCGAACCGGCTCATGGGCCTCGCCGGCGGCCTCGAAAGCGGCCTCGAGCTGGCTCAGCGGGCTCAGCAAGTTGCGCTCGATGTCGTTGTTGAGCGCCTTGAGCGGCGAGACGTAGAGCACCCGAGCTTCGCCGCCGACCCAAGCTCCGGTCATCAGCTGGTTGAGCGCCCAGAGGAAGGCGGTGAGGGTCTTGCCGGTGCCGGTCGGGGCGCTCACCAGCAGGTGCTCGCCGGCGGCGATCCGCGGCCACGACCGCTCCTGCACATCGGTCGGCGGCCCGAGCGTCTCCTCGAACCATCGTCGAACGAGTGGGTGGAAGAGCGCGAGGGAAGCAGACATAGGGAACGGAAACTTATCGCAGGGCGTACGAGCGGTGGCCTGCCCGAGGTAGGGCCGGGATCTGTGCCCGGCCGTCTCTACTGCGGCGGTAGAGTGACCACCACCGATGCCCGAATACCCCGACGTCGAGCTCTACGTTCACGCCCTGCAGACTCACGTCGTGGGCCACGAGCTCGAACGCGTCCGCCTGGCGAGTCCGTTCCTGCTCCGTTCGGTAACGCCACCGCTGGCCGCCGCCGCGGGGCGGACCGTCGAAGGGGTGCGCCGGCTCGGCAAGCGGCTGGTCTTCGAGCTCGAGGGCGAGCTCTACCTCGTTGTGCACCTGATGATCGCCGGGCGGCTTCGCTGGAAGTCGGCGGGGTTGAAGATCCCGCGCAAGCTCGGCCTGGCGGCGTTCGACTTCGCGCACGGATCGCTGCTGCTGACCGAAGCGGGGAGCAAGAAGCGGGCGTCGCTCCACGTGGTCGAGGGCGAAGCGGGGGTCGCCGAGCACGATCCGGGCGGGATCGAAGTGGTCGGCGGCGACGCCGAAGAGTTCGTCGCGACGCTGCGCGCCCAGCGCCACACTCTGAAGCGGGCGCTCACCGATCCGCGGATCTTTTCGGGAATCGGCAACGCCTATTCGGACGAGATCCTCCACCGCGCAAAGCTCTCCCCGTTCAAGCGCACGCAGCAGCTCTCCGACGACGAGGGGAATCGGCTGTATGCGGCGGCGGTGGAGACCTTGGTGAAGTGGCGCGACAAGCTGATCACCGAGGTCGGCGACGGCTTTCCCGACAAGGTCACCGCCTTCCGCCCGGGAATGGCGGTCCACGGCCGCTACGGCGAGCCGTGTCCCGAGTGTGGCAAGCCGGTGCAGCGGATTCTCTACGCGGATAACGAGGCGAACTACTGCGTCGAATGCCAGACCGGCGGCAAGCTGCTCGCCGACCGGGTGCTGTCGCGGCTGATGAAGGACGATTGGCCCAAGACCCTCGAGGAGCTCGAAGACCGCAAGCGCTGAAGTGGCCCCGCCCAGCCCCGCTCAATGTCGATTTACCCACGACGTAGCCGGGGGGACTCGTGCTCTCGGCTCAAGCGCGGCAGCTTCGGGCGACCGTGGGAGAAGCTGCACCTTTGCGAACCGTCAAGGCGAAGAAGGGGTTTTTCCCAGACTGGGGTAAGGGCAGGGTTGGCCAGTCTGGGAAAAAGGGCTTCTTTGCCTGAATCCGTCGGACGCGCGCCGGCACCGCTAGCCAAGAGCGAATGAAGAGGGGCCACGGGTCCCCCGGCTACCTGGTGGATGCGGGCTGAGTCGATCAGCCCACGACGCACCGACCGGGCGTATAACTCCCTCCGCCGGTCGCCGGTTCCGTCGGGTGCCTGCGGACTAGTGAACCCTCAGCCGTGCCGCGACGCTCCAGTCGGTGTCCGAGTCCGAAAACCTCAGGGTGATCGGCAAGACAGGTCGCGCCGGGTCGATGGCGAACGTCCGAGTAGGAGGATCCTCGGTGAAGAACTCGGTGCCGACGAAGATCACGACCCGGTCCTGGACCTGGTCGTCCCGGTCGGTGGCGCAGCCGAAGAAGCTCTTGAAGCTGCTGCCGCCGGCGAGCGAGTTGCGCACGCTGGTGACCGCCGCGGCGACGGCGGCGTCCCGGGAGGACTTGTTGAGCAGAGTGTTCAAGGTTCCGCCTGCGATCAGTCCCTCGAGAGCGCCGAGGATCACGGTCTCCGCCTGCCTTGCCTTGGCGTCGACGCCTGAGCGCGGGCAGCGATCCTCCTCGATCGCGACGATGACCGCCCCCATGATGTCGACCTCGCCGTTCGTCTGGTCCTGGAGGTCGCGAGCCTGTTCGATCGTCCAGGCAGTGGCCCCCATGTCGGGCGGGATCGGGCGGACGGCACCGGATGGGAGGTCGTCGCCGACCTTCTCGAGAGCGCCGGACCAGTGGACCCGCGTCGAGCCCGGACGGGCGACCCGGGAGTGGAAGCTGAACATCAGAAAGTACGGTTCGTCCCCGCTGCTCTCCTGGGCGCTGGTGATCGTGACGTTGTCGAGGGTGAAGCTCACGATCGGCCTTCCTTGGCCGCGGGTGACGCCGAGGCCGTTCAGTGCCTTCCAGTTGACCGGTTGCGGAGGATCGGTGCCGACGAAGGCATGGACCCGGCTCGCGGCGTCCAGGATCAGCCGGTCGGGGCCGGTGCGCGAGACCGCCGTGCCGGTGCCGAACGGGAATCCGCGGGGGATGTCCCCGGCAACCCAGTTGCTACCGTTGGGCGAGGTGAAGGTCTCGAGGTCGACCCGACTCAGCGTGCCGGTGCTGACGGAGACTCGCTGTACGAGCTGGAACTGACCGTCTTCGAAGGCCAAGGCGGTGGCGCCCGGCTCGAAAGCAGCGGCGGACAGGTTGCTGCCGGGCACCCATTGAACCCCGTCGGTCGAGGTGCGGACCTGCAAGGAGCGCGGTACGCTGCTCGGAAAGGCGAGAACGAACCGCTGGTTGCCGAAGGCGAGGCCCGGTCCGGCCGAGGCAGGCCCGGGCAGCACCACCGGATTCGCCGGTGCCGCGATGTCGAGAACGACGATCTGGCCCCCGCGCCGAAAGGCGACCAGCACCTTGCCGGCGCCGACGGCCACCGCCGGACGGGCCGCGCCGCCGACGTTGAAGGTGCCCAAGGAGGAAGAGCTCGCCAGCCAGTTGTCTCCGTTGCCCGAGGTCGCGTACCGCAGCTGTTGGCCGTCGAACCAGGCGGCGTGGTAGAGGAGCCCGTCGAAGGCGATGCCGATCGAGGTCGAGGCTGGAGCCGGCGTGCCGGACGCGTCGACGATGTCGTGCGGGATGGTCCAGGCGAGTCCGTCGAAGCTCTGGAGAACCTGAGCGCTGTTGAGTCCTGGCGGCTTGCTCGTGGCTAAGAAGCGGACGGGCGTGACCGGTCCCGGGGGACCCGGAGATCGGCAGGATGCGATGGTCAGCACCACAACCGCGGCGACGAGCACCGAGAGGGCTCTCGCTCGCGGCGGTTTCGGTCTCCGCAGACAGGCAGTGAACTGCGCTCGAATCCGGACCATGATTCAACTCCTTTGGGCTTGGTCTTCTCAGGAGTTAGGCGGCTGAGGGGCCGCCTTGTTACGGAGTCGGATCGTCCGCACCCGTCTGGGGTCGAGATCGTTCATTCCGGAACCCAGAAAAGCAGATCCCTACTCGCCGAATCTCTGTCTCTGCTTCTGCGGTTCGAACTCCGGCAGCGGGGAGTCCGCCCCGCCCCAGATCTCGGCATAGCGCGTGAAGTACCGCAAAGCTTCCGCCTCGCGGCCCAGTTCCCGATAAAGCCGCGCCAGCTTCAGGTGAGCTTGAACCCAGGGCACCAGCCCCTCGTAGTAGATCCAGCTGGCATCGATCACCTGAAGCAGCATCTGCTCGGCCTCGGAATCTTGCCCTGCCGCTAGATAGGCCTGCGCCAGAGCCATTGAGAGATCAGAGTTGTCGCGGTTCTCGATCTCGCGCAGCGCCTCCAGGCTGGCGATTGCGGCTGCCACCTCGCCATCGATCACCTGGACGCTGGCCGCGAGGATCTGCCGCCGGTGCAGCAAGTCTCCGGCCCGCTCCTGCGGCTGCTCGCGAGCCCAGCCCTCTAGCTCCGCTGCCAGACGGCGGGCATGCGCCGGGCTGCCGACCTCGAGATACCCGAGACCCACCTGGGCGCGCAGCCAGATCCAGCTGAGGTCGAGAGGGATCACCCGCTCCGCCTCCAGCAGCAGCTCCACGGCTCGCGACGCTCTCCCGCGAGCCGCCTCGCCCAGCGCCCAGAACAGGCGATCGCGTCCGGCACTGGCCGGGGTGTTCTGATGCAGAATCACCGCCTGCTCGAAGTGCTGCGCGGCCTCGTTGAACCGCCCGACAAACAGTGCCAGTTGGCCCAGGGATCGGTGCGCCGCCGCCCGCTCGTCGGCTATTGGCTGTTCGAGACGCTCCTCGAACACCTGGCGTGCCGTGGTCGTCTCTCCTGCCAACAGCAGCGTCATGCCGTATTCGTGGTTCAGATTGCCCGAGGTTTTCCATTCGGGACGAATCTCGAACGCCCGATCGTAGAAACTGAGCGCTCGCTTGCTCTCGCGACGGTTCATACAGGTGGCAATGTTGATGAGCGCCCCGGCATGTGACGGGTCGACCCGCAGGACCTCCTCATACTCCCGGATAGCGCGCTCACAGTCCCCCACCTCCCTGAAGGTCCCTCCCAGGTTGAATCGCGCCGCCTGGTCGTCCGGATAGCGCTCGAGATGTAGCTGAAGATAATGGATCGCTTGTTCCGAGCGGCCGAAGTGACCGTGGTACCGGGCCTGGATGAAGTATCGTTCGCGCTCGCCGACCCGGTCGAGGTGAGCCAGAGCTTGTTCGAAGTTCCGCTCGGCCCGCTCGCGCTCGTTGAAAAGGTACGAGTCGTATGCATTGCCCAGTGCTGCGTAGGCCGAGGCGAACTCCGGGTCGATCTTCACCGCCTCTTCGAAGTGCTCCACCGCCGCCTGGTAGCGTCCTTCGTACCAGGCTCTCTGACCTTGCGAGAAGACCACGAGTGCCTGCATCGATCCGGTCGTCACGGTCGCCAGACGGCCGCTCTCGCCCAGCAGCGCGGGCAGAGATTCGCCCAGTCCTCGCCGCAGTCGCTCGATCAGCACCTCCACGGCGTCCAGCAGCGCGCCTTCGCTCGTGGCTTGCTCGGAGAAGCTCGCCACGGATTCGCCGGTGGTCGGGGCGACCACGACGAGGGTCAGAAGATACCGTTCCCCGACCCTTTCCAGCTCCGGCACCAACAGTGCCTTGATCCCCGCGCGCTGGCAAATCTCGCGGCCGAGGGTTTGATCGACCGTCGAATCGGCTGGTCGCCGCATGCGCTGCAGGATGTTCTCGATGCGCGGCCTCGAGACCACATTGACGTAGCCCGACTCCTCGAGACCAATGGTGAAAGCCAAAGACAGGGCCTGCGCCAGGCCCGAGTCGTCTTCCGAGCTGGCGCACCCGGCCATCAGCACCCAGTCGCGCTGCTCGAAGCCCAGAAGCGGCGGCGGCCGCTCGGAGCGCACCACCAGCCAGACAAGCACGGCCAGCACCAGGCCAACGATGGTGGCGGCCGACCACCAAATGCCGGGCCGTCGCGGTAGCGGCACCGCGGTCCCCGTGCTTGGCTCGAGGCTTCCAGAGACCACCTCCCGACGCAGGGTCCGCAGTTCGTTGCGCACATCGAGAGCCGACTGCAGCCGGTCGGACGGTTTCTTCTCCAGGCAGTGGTGGACGATGCGCCCGAGGTGATGCGGCAGGTCGCGCCGCAGCGTGTCGACCTCTCGCGGAGTGTCCTTGATGATCGACGAGATGAGCGACGCGGAGGTGTCGCCCGCGAACGGTCGCTCTCCGGTCGCCATCTCGTGGAGGGTCACCCCGAGGGAGAAGATGTCGCTGCGCGAGTCCAGCGCCTTGCCCTCCAGCTGCTCCGGCGACATGTAAGGCACGGTGCCGAGGACCCGGCCTTCCTCGGTCAGCGGCTCGGTCGACAACTGGGTGGTGGCGACGGCCGTGTCCGGCTGGTGCAGCTTCGCCAGGCCGAAGTCGAGGACCTTCACACTCCCATCGGCGGTGACCATGATGTTGCTAGGTTTCAGGTCCCGATGGATGACTCCCTTCTCGTGGGCCGCAGCCAGGGCATCGGCGAGCGGAATGCCAACCTCGAAGATCCGCTCCAACGGCATCCCTCCCTTGGGGATCAGCTTCGAGAGTGGCTGACCCCGCACCAGTTGCATGGTGAGGAAGCGAACACCTTCGGCCTCCTCGACTGTGTGAATCGTGACGATGTTGGGATGGTCGAGAGCGGCGAGCGTCTGGGCCTCGCGCTGGAAGCGGTCGAGACGCTCCTGGTTGGACGCAAGATCCACGGGCAGGATCTTCAGCGCGATCTCACGCTTGAGAGTCGAGTCCTCGGCACGGTAGACCTCGCCCATCGCACCCGCGCCGAGCTTCTCCAGGATCTTGTAGTGGCTGAGGGTCTGGCCGATCATCGGGACCCTTCGTGCTGTTTGCTGAGGCTACCTCTGGTTTGAGCTGTCGGTGCCGCCCTTCTGGGTAGGGGAAGAGCGGGGGAAATGCGGTGACTACTTCGACTGCGACCAGAACGACGGGACCTTGGCGAAACTGCGCGCTCACGCGAGAAGCCCGCGTTAGCCCTTCTCTGCAGCCGGAACGTAGAATAAGAACCAATGCGCCGCTAGCTCAATGGATAGAGCACCAGACTTCGGATCTGGCGGTTCGGGGTTCGAATCCCTGGCGGCGCGCCAATTCCGATTCTGCGAACGCGGTTCGCATCCAATCGGGTTCTACCCGGTCCGCAGGAAATGCCAACGGAGCTTGCCGGGCGCACGGTCGAATACTTCGGGCTCGATCCGATCGGCGAAGCGGCGCAGGATCGAG
The DNA here is from genome assembly GCA_945787575.1 of Thermoanaerobaculia bacterium. GTDB lineage: Bacteria > Acidobacteriota > Thermoanaerobaculia > Multivoradales > JAHEKO01 > CALZKB01. The sequence goes on from CALZKB010000105.1 coordinate 9,053, forward strand.
GCGATCGACTCGCCCGCGGCGGCGGCCTCGAGGACGTCGGCGGCGTCGGAGCCGGCCTTGGTGATGTAGCTCTGCCACACCGCCTGGCGGATCGGCATGGTCGAGAGCGAGACGTTGGGTAGCGCGGCCGCCCCCTTCTTGACGAGCTTCAACTTGCGCCGCAGCGTCGCCTCGTCTTCCATCGTCTCCCGTTGGTAGCCGGTGTAGGGCTTGGGGATGAGGATGTTCACCCCGAGATGAATGTGGCCGATGACGCCGGTCGGGGCGAGCTCTTCGAGCATGAGCCTCCGGCATTCGGCGGCGACCTCGAGGATCGCCTGGACGTCGTCCATCGTCTCCTCGGGGAGGCCGATGATGAAGTAGAGCTTGAGGTGGGTCAGCCCGTGCCGGAAGATGAGTCGCACCTTTTCGTAGAGCACCGAATTCGGGATCGGTTTGTTGAGCTTGACCCGGAGCTCGTCGCTGCCGGTCTCGGGAGCGAGGGTAATCGAGCGGTCGCCCGAGGCCTTCAACGCCCCGAGCACCCCTTCGGTAACCGCCGGGATGCGGACCGAAGAGACCGAGGTGCGAAAGCCGAGATCGTTGGCCTCGAGCAAGATGCGCTCGATCTCCGGGTGATCGCCGACCGCGGTGGCGACGAAACCGAGCTGATCGGTCACTTCGCGCGCCCGCCCGATCGCCTCGAGAATGAACTCGGTGGGGTGCCAGCGGAAGGAGCCCATGCCGAAGGTCGCCCAGCAGTACTTGCATTTCTCCGGGCAGCCGCGCGACATCTCGACGAGGAACTTGTCGGCGAACTCGGTGTGGGGAGAGACGATCGCGGTGGTCGGCAGATGGCCGGGCTGGCGCATCTGCTCGGCGGAGAGCTCGAGTTTCTTGAGCCGCTCCTCGCGCGTCCGATCCTCGGAGCGGTGATGGGCCGGCACATAGAAGCCGTCCTCGGCGGCGAGCCGTTCGAGGACCGCCTCGCGATCGCTCTCCTCGGCCAGCGCCGCGAGCAGGGCGGGCAAGACGTTCTCGGCGGCTCCCAGGGGGAAGACGTCGACGAACTCTGAAAGGGTCAGCGGATTGATCATCGCGCACGAGCCGCCGACGATCACCAGCGCCTCGTTCGGACCTCGCTCACCCCGTCGAGCGGGGATCTTGGCGCGGCCGAGCATCTGGAGGAAGTCGACGTAGTCCTCCTCGAACGAGATCGAGAAGGCGATAGCACCGAAGCTCGCTAGCGGCGTGTCGCACTCGACCGACAGGGGCATGCCGTCACCGTCGGTGAAGAACCGCTCGCAAGCCCACCCGGGTGCCTGATGGACCAGCTCGAAGACGCGTTGAAAGCCGAGACTCGACATTCCGATGTGGTAGCTGTTGGCGTAGGCGAGGGCGAGCGAAAACCGGCCGTGAGGCGACGTGGGCACCACCGGCCGCTCGTCGGCGCGGATCCGGCGCCAGTCGTGTCGGGGCAAAGGTCTTCTGGGTCGACGGCGAGCCACAACCAGTCATTGTAGAGCCGCGGCGCGGAGTCCGGTGCAAGAAACCGGTTGGGATTGCCGTCTGGATGGGTATGGAACGGACAGCGATCGTCTCGTGGGGGCTCATCGTACTGGCCTGGATCACGGTCGCGGCAGGCGGCGCGACGGTCGAGTTCGAGCGCTCGAAGCCGGATCCCGAGCGGCAGGCGCGGGTGGCGCTCTGGTGGCGGCAGTTCGCCGCCGCCGAGCCGGCGCTGGCCGAGACCCGTGCCACTCTCGCGCGAGCCCATCGGCTATGGCGCGCGGTTCGCTCCGAAGGGCCATGCGCCGAGGCCCGCACCCGGCTCGACCGGATCGATCGCCACGCGCTACTCGAAGGCGCGGCCTACCCGGTCGCCCTCGAGGTCGATCGCGTCTTCGACGCCTTGACCGACGCGACCCGGGCGTGCGTCGATCGGCGCTACTTCGAATTCGGCTACCGGCTCGACCTGGCCCGCGACTCACTCGCCCGAATCGAGCTCCTCCGCCACCAGATGCTGGACCCGTAGGGACCCGTGCCCCCGATTGTGTAGTTGTTGGCTGATCGTGTCGGGGCGCGTCCGGCGGATTCAGGCGAAGAAGCCCTTCTTCCCAGACTGGCCAGCCCATCCCAACCCCATTCTGGGAAGAAGCCCTTCTTCGCCTTGACGGTTCGGACAGGTGCAGCCTCTCCCACGGTCGCTCGACCGGGGGCACGGGTCCCCCGGCTACCGATGGGGGCGGCGGAGCCGTCCTCCGGGCCGAGGACGAGGGACTACGCCGAGGGAGCGGGGGTCAGTCGCCGTAACGCGCCTGGTCATCCAGGTAGAGATCCTCGACCGCGGGCAGGTGGCGGCGAAAGAGGAGCCCGATCCAGTGCGGTGCGAGCATGAGGGCGTAGATGCCCAGCGCGGCGCTAGCGACGGCGCCGGCCAGCGGGACCTCCGCGAGCAGGCCGTGGAGCAGGCTGGAGGTTGCGAAGAGAGCCGAGATCGAGAGCGCGGTGAGGAGGCAGTCGGGCCAGGTTCGAGCCAAGAGGCGAGCGTGCAGCCCGAAGCGGAGCGCATACCAGTTGCTGTCGTAGAGGGTCATCGAGGCGAGCGCGGCGGTCCACCAGAGGACGGCGACGACGAGGCCGACGAAGAAGAGCAGGTGGCAGCTCGGCTCCCAGGTTCCGCTGACCGCCGCCGCCGGGGTGCAGGCCGCGAAGTGGAGAATCAGACCTGCGGGGGTCAAGCCGATGAGGAGGACGAACAGGCCGAGCGCGGACTCACCGAACCGGGCGACGAGATCGGAGACATCGGGCCATTCGGGCAGCTCGTCGGCACCGTCGTAGGTGGTCCGGATGATCTTCAAGATGAGCCCGGGGATCAGGCTCAGGAGGATCAATCGGAGAACCGCGGCCCCCCAGCCGAGGCCTTGAATGGTGCCGAGCCAGACCACCGGGAGCCAGAGCACGAGGAATCCCCAATAACCGTAACCGCCCAGACCCCGGAACGGGTACCTCATGCTCTCGACGAGCGGCACTCGGCGCTGGTGTCCGGCTTGCATCCGCACCCGAGGCCCGGTGATCGCCGGATCATCGGCGATCGGCAGCGCGCGCTCTCCGCACAGCGGGCAGAGGAAGAGGCGATGACTTTCGTCGACACATTCCGGGCAGAGACCGTGGTCGCAACCCTCGCAGGCGTAGGTCGCGGCGCGCCCCGAATGGCGAACGCAGAAACGCAGCGGTGGAGGCTCAGAAGCCGGCATCGAGGATCAGGCGGCGGATGAGCGTCCAAGCTCCGGTGATCCCGAGCGCGCTCGGTGGGGCGGCGCGATTGTGAATGGCGAGCATTCGCTCGAAGATCCACGGCTCCTCGGCAAGCGCGGCGAGCAGGCGCCGGCGCATCTCGGGGCGGGCTTCGGCGAAGAGCAGGA
>CALZKB010000106.1:0-12449 GCA_945787575.1 Thermoanaerobaculia bacterium
GCTCGCGACCGTCGAGACGGAGGGTGTAGACCCCGTCGCGCTCGTGGAGGATCAGCGATGCCCCGTCCGCGGTCGTCGCACGTGCGAGGATCGACGTCCCCCCTTTTGCCTCGGAGCTGTGCACGAGGCGACATTACAGGTCTTCGTCCCGAGGTCGCAGCAGGAAACCCCTCGGGAAGGTAAGCCGAACGAGCGAGCTTCGACGGCGGCGTTGCTTGCGATCACCGCTGGGCCGAGTAGCCTCGAGTTGCGACCTGTGCCACGTCGCTACATGGAAGTACGCCTTTGGAGTATGCCTTGACGGCTAGACTGACATGTCAGTCTGCTCGAGGAGGAGCCGTAGAACCTGATGATTCAGCGCTATCTCGGTATTGATGTGGGAGCAGAGACGGCCAAGGTCATCGAGCTCGATCGGCTCGATGACGGTCGCCTGTGCGTGGGTGGGCGCTGGTTCGTAGAGCACGGCAAGGAGCCTGCGCGTCGGGTTCGGCACCTGCTCGGTGGACTGGACTGGAAGACCGTTCGCTCGGCGGCCGCGACGGGACGGGCAAGTCGTCGCCTGCGGCTCTCGCGAGTTCCCACGAAAGCAGCTTTGGCCCGCGGTGTTCGGTACGCGCATCCCGAGATTCCTCAGGTTACGGTGGTTTCCATCGGGAGCCATGGCTTCTCCGTCCTGGAGCTTCGCGGAGAGGATCACCAGGTCTACCGTGAGAACTCTCGCTGCTCGCAGGGCACGGGGAACTTCCTGAGGCAATTGGTCGAGCGGTTTGGGCTGAGCGTCGAGCAGGCGAGTCAACTGTCTGCGGCTGTCGAGAAGCCGGCGGCGCTTTCCGGGCGCTGTCCCGTCATTCTAAAAACGGATATGACGCACCTGGCCAACAAAGGCGAGGATCGGGCGGCCATCGTCGCGGGACTTTACGATGCGGTGTGCGAGAACGTGCAAGCGCTGATCAAGCCGACGATCTCGCCGCCCCGCGTGGTTCTGGCGGGCGGTGTGATGCGCGCTGCGTGCGTACGCCAGAACTTCCGGCGTTTTCTCGAGCAGCGTGGCATGCAGCTGGTCGAGGTCGATTCCGAGGAGACCCTCTATCTCGAAGCGCTGGGGGCTGCTTTCGTGGCGATCGACGAGGATCAGCCGGTGCCCGGGTTGAAGGACCTGATCGTCGACGATTCGGAAGCGAGCTTCGAGCGGATTCCCGCGCTCCGAGAGAGCATGAATTTGGTTACGCGTATGCCCCGACCGGAGGCAGTACCCGGCGAGGTCGGACGCGCCGTGGTGCTCGGTTTCGACATCGGCTCGACCGGCTCGAAGGCGCTGGCGCTCGACCCACGGACGCGTCGCCCGCTTTGGCAGGGATACGTTAGTACGCGCGGGAATCCGGTAGCAGCTGCTCGAACTCTGACGAGTAGGTTCCTCGAAGAGACGAACCAGCGGCATCCGGTGGCCGGGATCGGTGCGACCGGCTCGGGTCGCGAGATCGTGGGTTCCCTGATGGCGAGCTGTTTTGGGTGCGAGCCGATCTTCGTGCTGAACGAAATCGCGGCGCACGCTGAAGGTGCGCTCTATTTCGACAGCGAGGTTGACACGATAATTGAAATCGGCGGGCAGGATGCCAAGTACATCCGGCTCGACGGCGGCCGGATTTGCGACGCGGCGATGAACGAGGCCTGCAGTGCAGGCACGGGTTCCTTCATCGAGGAGCAGGGCGCGAAGTTCGAGGGCGTGAGCAGCGTCACGAAGATGGGAGAGATGGCGCTCGAAGCGGATTCGAGCGTGTCTCTGGGGCAGCACTGCTCAGTCTTCATGGCGGAAGTCATCGACGAGGCGGTGTCCTCGGGGGTTTCGCGTGAACCGCTGTTGGCAGGTATCTATGATTCGATCATCCAGAACTACCTAAACCGGGTAAAGGGTAATCGCTCACTAGGCAAGCGGGTCTTCTGTCAGGGCATGCCCTTCATGTCGGATGCACTCGCTGCAGCTGTGGCGCGCCAGACTGGACGGCGGGTGGTGATTCCTCCGATTCCGGGAGCCATTGGCGCGCTCGGTATCGCGTTGCTCGCTGCCAAGGAGGTGGCACGCGAGGCCAAGGATGCCAAAGCCGGCCTCGATTTGGGCATGCTTCTCACGGCGGCCGTCGAGGGGAAGGACGTGTTCGTTTGTCGCTCGACCAAGGGATGTGGCGGGGGCGGCAACAAATGCAAGATCGACCGCCTCACCACTCGCATGGCTGGAAAGAAGCAGCAGTTTCTGTGGGGAGGCAACTGCTCCCTTTACGATACGGGCACGCGCAAGCGAAAGCTGCCCGATCTGGCGCCCGATCCGTTCCGGGACCGCAAGGGACTGGTCCGGGCGGTCATCGCGAGACAGTCCGAGAGGCGGGCCGGCGGAAACGGCACGGGTCGCCCAACCGTGGCTGTGACGGACGAGTTTGTTCTGAAGGGGATGCTGCCCTTCTTTGTCGAGTTCGTCGGGCGGCTCGGCTTCAACGTGAAGGTCTTCACGGAAGCCGGGCAGAAGGCTCTGAAACGGGGCATCGAGAACGCGACGGTGCCGTTTTGTGCTCCCATGCAGCTGTATCAGGGAGTCGTGGCGCAGATTCTCGCCGACGAGCCTGATTTTCTACTGGCGCCGCGTCTTCGGGAGCTACCAAGGCAGGTGGGCGAGACGCACGCTGTGACGTGTCCGATCGTTCAGGCGAGCTCGGACATCGTGGCGTGGCAGCCCGGTCGGCTTTCCACGCGGCTCCTCACGTCTCGGATCGACATGGGTCCGGGGAACCTGAGCTCACGTCGGTTTCGCGAGACGACCAAGAGCCTGGCGCGTGAGCTCGGTGCAGACTCGGGTTGGCAGGGGGCGTTCGACGCCGCGTGCGACGCTCAGCGCAGATTCGAGCGCGACTGCAAGGCGATTGGGCGGCGCGCGCTTGAGTTTGCCAAGGCGAACAATGTGATTCCTGTGGTCGTGCTCGGCAGGAGCTACACCGTATACAACACGGTTCTGAGCTCCAACGTGCCGGACATTCTCAGAGAGCAAGGGGCGCTTGCGATTCCGGTGGACTGTTATCCAGTCTCCCCACGCACGCCTGTCTTCGACGATCTGTACTGGGGATATAGCCAGGTCAATCTTCGGGCAGCCCATCACATTCGCAGGACAGACGGCGTCTATGCGGTGTTCTGTTCGAACTACTCTTGTGGCCCGGATAGTTTCAACCTGCACTTTTTCGCCTACACGATGGAAGGTAAGCCCTTCGCGGTCATCGAGACGGACGGCCACTCGGGGGATGCGGGCACGAAGACTCGCCTCGAGGCCTTCCTATACTGTGTCGAGAGCGATCGTGGGCTTCCCGACAAGCAGCGGGAGGCGCTGCCGACAGCAGACTTCGAGCGACTCGAGGCTGGCAAGATCACAGTTGGCGATGCACGCCGCAGTGGAGAGTTGCTACTGGTGCCGCGCATGGGGCCCTGTGCGTCGGTGCTGGCGCAGCTACTGCAGGCAGATGGCGGGCAGGCCGAAGTCGTGCCGGTGGCCACGCGTGATTCGCTTCGTTTGGGGCGGCGCTACACCTCCGGGAAGGAGTGTCTGCCGCTGACGATCACCGCCGGTGCGCTGCTGGATCGGCTCGAGCGTGACCGCCATACGGACGAACGCTTTGCCTTTTTCATGCCCGGCGCCAACGGGCCGTGCCGTTTCGGTGTGTACAACTTGCTACACAAAGTTATTTTGGAGAAGGCGGGTTGGTCGGATCGCGTGCGCATCGTTTCGCCCGCCGACAAGGACTATTTTACGGACGTTGCACCGGACCTGCATGTTCGGGTTTGCGCAGGTTTCGTCGCTGCGGACGTGTTGCAGGCAGGCTATAACGACGTGCGGACGGTGGAGCGTAAGCCCGGCTTGGCTCGGGATATCTACGAGCGTTACCGCGAGGAGATGCTTCGGCTGCTTCGCGTGACCGGGCCGCGCCCGCTGGCGCGTTCACTGGCGGAACTGGGCAACGGAGTGTTCGGCTTGCGTGACCTGCTCAGGCGGGCTGCAGGAGAGCTGCGGGCGGCCAAGGACTTTGCCAAGGACGTGCCGACGGTTGCGGTGGTGGGCGAGATCTACGTGCGCCTCGACCCGTTCGCAAACGACTTTGTGGTGGAGAAGCTGGCCAACCGAGGGATTCGTGCGGTCGTCGCGCCGTTTAGCGAGTGGATGGAGTACGTGAAGTATCTGCAGATGCAGCGCATTCGTGAAGACCGTGCGTTGCCGGGTGACAGCCGGCTCGGGGGACGAATCGCGTATGCCATCCAGTCAGGCGTTCTGAGCAGCCTGTTTGGCGAAATGGGCCGCGCCCTGGGCTGGGGATCGCGGACCAGGATCGAAGACGCGCTGGAGGCGGCCGCGCCCTACATTGGCCGAGAGTTGACGGGAGAAGCGGTGCTCACCCTCGGGGGGCCGGTCTACGAGCATGCGCATGGTCTAATCGATGGCGTCGTCGCGGTGGGGCCCCACGAGTGCATGCCGAACAAGGTTGCCGAGGCGCAGTTTGCGCACGTCGGCGAGGAGACCGGCCTGCTCACGCTCACGCTCGCTCTCAACGGCGACCCCGTGGATGCAGAGATCCTCGACCGTTTTACGTTCGAGGTGGCCGAGCGGCACCGCAGCCGCCCGGCCGAGCTCCGCCAACGCACGGATTCGCGTGCTCTGCCACGGCTGCTGGCTACCTACGCGTTGCGCGCCGCCGTTCGGTGCAAGCCGCCGAGACGGGGGTCGGTTGGCGAGCTGCTGCAGATTGGCCCGCGTACGGTCGAGAAACTCGGCCGAGGCGCCGGACAGCCCAGAAACAGCGCAGCCCGGGGGTCGAGGTAACGCAGCCTCCGTCGATGCCCAACGCTCTTGGATCCCTGGCGCTGGCCCTCGCTGGCTGACTGAATCGCCAAGAAGATGTCATGACTGCTCGACAACTACCATCGCGGCGCTGCCTGAGCGGTTCGGCCGAGTTTTCACACCCAACGGGCTGCTGCTCGGAAGTACCTGGGTAGGAATCGTTTCGCGAGACCTACCAGCGGCCGTAGGCGGGATGGTCAGAGCCCACGGAGACGAAGGTTCCCCGGCAGGAGGCCGTGACCTCGTCGCCGGATCTGAGTTCGGCGTCGACGACGATCTTGTTGCCCTCTGAGGAAACGGCGTGTGCTGAAATGTGCACCGGCTGATCGGCGGACGTGGGCCGGCGCAGCTTGACGTGAAATTCGGCGGTGACCATCGACGGAGTCTTGTCCAGACTGTCCCGTTGCACCAGGTGCCAGAGCGCGGTCCAGTTACTGTGACAGTCGAGCAGCGTGCCGATGATGCCGCCGTTCAACACTCCCTCAAATGCTTCGTGGTGCGTGTCGGCCTGCCATTCGCAAACCACCTCGGCGTCAGGGCTCTCTTCTTTGGCGAAGCTGCGGATGCGGAGTCCCTTGGCGTTGGCGGGTCCGCAGCCGAAACAGCGGCCGAGTGGGGCGTAGGTCTCCTGCAGGCTGGTTTCGCTCACGGTCGGGTCTCCTTGTGAGTGGTGAGAGAGCCGATTATCTCGCAGGAAAGCAGCTCGAGCAGATTCTGGAGCCGGCGCGCGGAATCTCTCCGACCGCGCCGTTCTTCGGGGCGGCCCCAACCTTCCGGTAGACCTCGCCCAAACTCACCACGCTGTCTCCCAGCGCGCCGCCGCGATCGCGAAATGCGTGCCGGTCGAGCAATCGAGCCATGGGAAAGTCGAGCGGCGCGAAGCGCCCAGGCTCTACCAGGCCGTGTAGACGAGGAAGACGCCGAAAGCGGTGACGAAGGCGAAGGAGATCGCCGCCCACCCGGTGGCGAACGCGAGCCACCACCGAACGAGCGCGTCGAGGCGTCGCGGACCGATGACGAGGATGCCGGCCGCGGCGACGAGGGCGAACCAGCCGAGGGCCTCAACCAGCTGCGGATGTCTACACTCGGGAGCGGCGACCAAGCAGGCGGTGCCGAGGGCGAGCCGGATACCGAGAGCGAAGAGCCAGCGGGTCATCGGTGCGAAGCGGCCGATCCAGGCGAAGATCGCGCCAGGCCGCGCCACGCCCGCCAACCCGAGGACGGCGATCGACGCGCCGGCGAACCCGAGTACCCAGGTCATCGGCTGCAGCCAGTCGGCAGGTGGGACACGGTGGCGACCAGTGTAGCCCGCGCGGGGCCGCGGCGCTCGCGCTGCTCGAGGTAGCGGCTCACGAGCCTCGACCCTGGCCGATCTGTGCAATCCATGGCCAGACTTGCTGTGGCGTTGCATTGATCGAAATTGCGTGATTAGCCGTCCATTTTGGTTCGGGGACGAGTTCGTCGCCTGGATAGGAGTTTTTGATTTCTTCGTCGGTCGCTCCCCATCTCCGGCGTGTGGTACAGAAACTCGGCCGAAGCCCATTGGGATGGGCCAGCGGCTGCCGACCTGTTCACGGTCGAGGTCCTCACGCTCGCTGGTCTCCGTCGCTCCTTCGTCTTGTTCGCGATCGAGCTCAGAACCCGGAGGGTGACGATCGCGGGCATCCATCCTCAACCGTATGGCGAGTAGATGGAGCAGATAGCTCGGAACCTGACCGATGCGATCCCGCGACAATCAACTGCTCGAGCGAGCACCGCCACGCTCCACGACCAGCCACGAAGTCCAGCACCGGGAACGCCTCGGTGGACTGCTCAATTACTACCATCGCGAGGCTGCCTGAGAGGTTCGGCCGAGTTCTCGCACCTTACGGGATAATCAAGCTGTGATCGGCGAGGTACTGGGGCATTACCGCGTGACCGGGCGCCTGGGTGCGGGCGGGATGGGGGAGGTGTGGGTGGGCAGGGACGAGCGACTGGGGCGGGAGGTGGCGATCAAGATGTTGCAGCCAGTCGAGCGGTCGAACACCGAGCTTCAACGTCGGCTCGAGCGCGAAGCGCGAGCGATCGCGGCGCTCGACCATCCGGCGATCTGTACGATCTACGAAATCAACGACACTGCAGACGGCCGGCTCTACATGGTCATGGCGCGCTACCACGGCGAGGCTCTCGCCGAGAAGCTCGTCCGTGGGCCGCTCGAGCTTGCCACGGCGCTTGATCTTGCCGGCCAGGTCGCGAGCGGCCTCGACTTCGCCCACGGCCTGGGTATCGTCCATCGCGACATCAAACCCGGCAATGTGTTCATCACCGAGCGTGGCGAGGCCAAGATCCTGGACTTCGGGCTGGCCAAGATGGCCGACGCTACGGTGCTGACGCAGAGCGGCATGATGATGGGAACGGTTTCGTACATGGCTCCCGAGCAGGTCGCCGGTCGCCACGTCGACCACCGGGCGGACATATGGGCGTTCGGGGTCCTGGTGTTCGAGATGCTGACTGGCGCCAGGCCGTTTCGCGGCGACAATCACGCCGCGCTAATGCACTCGATTGTGAACGATGCCCCCCAGAGCCTCGCCGAGGTTCGGCCCGATTTCGATCCGTCGCTCGAGCGCGCGTTCGTCAAAGTGTTCTCCAAGGAAGCCGACGCTCGATTCGGGTCGGCCGCCGAGTTCTTGAGAGGGTTGACGGGACGCGCCTGGCCGGTGGGCGCGGCCGGGGTGGCTGAGCGGGTCGCCTTGGACGACGAAACCGCAGTGATGCCCGAGGTTGAGCAGCGAGAAGAATCTCTGCTCACGGATCCGGTTGCGGCCGGCGCCTCGTCGATCGCTATCCTGGGCTTCGCCAATCTCACCCAGGACGAGTCTGCAGATTGGCTCTCGACCGGAATCGCGGAATCCGTCGGTGTCGATCTTCGCAAGCTCCCCGGCACGTCGGTCGTCGCGCGCCAGAAGGTTGGAGGGGTGGTCGACGTCCATCGCGGTGAGCTTGCGGAGCCCGAGCTCGCTCGGATTGCCTCGGTGCTCTCCACGCGCTGGCTCGTTTGGGGCGGTTTTCAGAAGGTCGGCGATTCGGTCCGCATCATTGCCCATTGCCGGGACGCCCGGGACTCATCCCAGGCCGCGATCAAGGTGGACGGTTCGCTCGCCGACATCTTTGCCCTCCAAGACAGTCTGGTGGTGGAGCTCATCGAAGAGATGGACTTCGATATCCCGGGCTCGGCCGAACCGGAGCGGAAGGCCCGCGATGCTCCGGATGTCGAAGCCTATGAGTACTACGCTCGCGGCCGGCGGATAGCGCACGAAATGGCCCCCGAGAGATTCACCGAAGCCGCGGATCTCTATCGCAAGGCCATCGCGCGCGAGCCCGGCTATGCCCTTGCCCATGCTGGTCTCGGCGAGCTTCACTGCATGCGCTACATCGGCAGCACCGACCCCGCGGATCTCGACGCCGCGATCGAGAACTTGAACCGGGCGATCGAGCTCGATCCGGAGCTGGCCGATCCGTATCAATTCTTGTCGTACTCCTACATGCGCCGGGACGAGCTCGAACGGGCGCTCGAGTGCGGGCGCAGGGCGATCGAGCTCGATGGCGAGGCTCCGTTCGGGCACTACTTCACGGGGGCCGCGCACTGGGCGCGTGGCGTGGTCGGCCACGACCCTTCGGGCTATGCGGAAGGCCTGGCGGCGACGCTGCGCGTCACCCAGCTTGCGCCGCGGTACCAACCCGGCTATCAAGTGTCAGGCGATTTCTATCTGCGGGTGGGCCGGTACGAGGAGGCCCGAGCCTGCTTCGAGAGGGCGAGCGAGATCGAGGAATCGGGCGAGTACGAGCTGGCCCGATTTGTTGGTGCTTTCACCATGCTCGGGCGGGTTTCGGCTCGCACCGGAGCCACCGGCGAGGCGCGAAGTCGCTACCGGCGCGCGCTGGAGGTTTCGGGAGATGTCAAGCACGTTTACTCCGTCCCGATGGCGGCGCTGGCCCGGCTCGGGCTGGCGGAGGCGGATCTCCGGGAGCGCAGGCCCGAGGACGCGCTCACGACGCTCCGTCAGGCGATGGGCACGATCGAGAAGGCTCCGCGTGCCCTCGGTATCGGCTGGTTTTGCGTCAAAGCCAAGATCGGCCTGGCCCGAGCCTTCAGCACCCTGTTTATGCGGCGTGAGGAGACCGCCGCCCTCGCCGAGGCCCTCGAATTGCGCGAAGCGAAGGACTGCTTCGATTTCTCGTGCATCTGGGAGGGTGGCGAGATGGAGATGGAGATGGACTTGGCGGTTTACCACGCGGAGAGCGGCAGGCAGGAGGAGGCAGTGAGCTCCGTTTTGCGGGCGGCCGAGTTCGGCTGGCGCGAAACCCGGCGTGTCGAGATCGATCCGCTTCTGGTGACGATTCGAAACCAGGGAGCCCTGCACGAGCTGGTGGCCGAGCTCGAGAAACTGCCGCCGTTGCCGGATTTGCCGCCGACTAGACGTGAGCGGGCGTAGGCGCCCGCAGCCGGCTCTCGACTTCGCGCCGGAGCCAGCTGCCACGCCGAGGCCGGTTCACAGCACCTCCCCAGCCCGCGCAAGATCCGGCTGATTGCGGAGAAGCACATTCAAGTGCAACAAGGTCGACGGTGCGCAATCGCGGCGCGGCTATTGACTATCACGGCGGGCGCCACTCCCGGCGCCGGCGGCAGGAGACGAGAGGCGATTGAACCAATTACCGAGCGCGACCGTTGGCTGGCACCGTGAGGCCAGAGCTGTCTCGCCGGCTACCAGATCGGTTTCCGGTATGGACACCTCTAATGGGTGTCAAGTTGAGGCGCTGACTGGCAGACTGCGCCGATGAACGCCAAGACATCGAGCTGTCGCGGATACCGGTTCTCGCCCGAGATCATCAGCCGTGCGGCCGAGCGCTTCTTTCGCCAGCTACTGAAGGGCCAGGGAAGCGAACCGCGGCGGCTGGTGACCGACAAGCTGAGGAGCTATGGCGCGGCGCGGCGGAGCACCATGCCTTCGGTGGTCCACGACACGAGCCGGTACGCGAACAACCGAGCGGAGGCGTCGCGCCAGCCAAGGCAAGAACGAGCAGCCCAGTCCGGTATCCTGTGGCGCCGTGAACCCTCTTCCGCCAGTCGTTTGGAGCAAAGGCCTCGCCTATTCCGACTACCGGGAGACGATATCTCGCAACAACGACACGTTCGATGAGGTGTACGCGAAGCCGGCCTACGAGCCGCAGGACTTAAAGACGCTCGGCGAGCTCCCGCCTCTGCGAGTAATGGCAATCGGCGAGGACTGGTGCCCGGACGTCTACCACACTCTCCCCACGTGGGCGCGGATCGCCGAGGAGTTGCCACAGTGGGAGCTTCGGGTCTTCGCCCGCGACACCCACCCCGAGGTCATGGAATCCTTCCTCTGGAACGACCGGGCTCGGCGAATGCCGGTTTTCGCCTTCTACAGCCCGAAGGGGAGCCTGCAAGTTTGGTGGTCTGGACGCAGCGCGGCAGCGCAGCAGTTCTACGAGAATCTGCTCGCAGGGCGCAGCTTTGGCGACCTCAGCAAGGCCGAAGCGGCTGAGTTCGTGCAGTCCTTCGACGAGGCCTACCGGAGCCGTTTTCGGCGCGACAACTTCGAGGAGATTCTGGCCCTGGTAAAGGCCTTCTTCCACCTGGGCTGACACCGGAGGTGATCCTCAGCTGCATCGACCAGGTCCACGATCATCGTGCGCAGCGAAGAGGTTCGGCCAGCCGCCGGTGTGGAGGAAGAGAACGGTCTCGCTCGCGCGGATCTTGCCGTCGCGGATGTGCTCGATCATCGCGGCCATCGCTTTGCCGGTGTAGACCGGGTCGAGGAGGATCCCCTCGGTCTGGGCGACGAGTCGGATGGCGTCCTGGGCCTCCTGGGTCGGGATGCCGTAGCCGCCGCCGATGTGCTCGTCGTAGATCTCGGGGTCTTCTTCGCTGAGCGGGGCGAGGATTCCGAGCAGGTCGGCGGTCTCGCGGACCAGCTTGCGCTGCCGGGCGATGCACTCGTCGCGGGGTCGGCTCACGGTGATACCGCGGACCGGCCACCGAATCCCGGCGGCGCGGAATCCGGCAAGGAGGCCGGCCTGTGTGGCGCACGAGCCGGTGGCGCAGTAGAGGGCGCTCGGGCCGATTCCGAGCTTGCTGCACTGTTCGAGGATCTCGAGGGCGGCGCGGACGTAGCCGGCCGAGCCGAGAGCCGAAGCGCCGCCCCGGCCGATGACGTAAGGGTTGTGGCCGGCGGCACGGAGCTTGTTCGCCTCGTCCTCGATGCGCTCGTCGATCGCGGTGGTAGGACCCGGAGGGATCGAGACGAGTCGTCCGCCGAGGATCTCGTCGAGGAGGACGTTGCCGGTCGAGCGATCGGAGCTCGGCTCGCCCATCAGGACCGCCGTCCCGGGGATTCCCAGAGCGGCGGCGGTCGCGAGGGTGATGCGGACGTGGTTGGAGTGCATCCGGCCGCCGGTGACGAGGCAGTCCGCCCTCTGCCCGGCGGCGGCCGCCGCGAGGTACTCGAGCGAACGCACCTTGTTGCCGCCCAGGCCGAAGCCGGTGAGGTCGTCCTGCTTGAACCAGATCGTCGCCCCGCCGAGTGCCTTGCCGAGAGCTTCGGCGCGGCGCATCGGCGTCGGGAGCTCTCCCAGCACGATCCGTTGGAGGGACTCGAGGGCGGACGCGATCGCAGCGGTCGCTTTCATGTCGTCGAGGGCCGACCGGTCGGACGAGAGGTGGACCGCCGTCTCGACAGAACGCGATCGACGAACTCGGTCGCGAGTCCGGTCGGCACCGGCGCCTCGAAGAGCTCATCCAGTTCGGTCTCTCCGAGATGAGCCCGGATCTCCTCGTCGAGCGTCGCCGCGGCGCGGAGCGTTCTTCCATTGGACACCGCTTCGCGAGCGACCCGCTGTACGATTCCGCGCGCCGACTCCCGCCCGATCTCGTCCGCGAGCTTCAGCATCAAGGCCTCGGAGCGCAGCTGTCCGGCGGACCGCTCCAGGTTGCGGAGCATCGCTTCGGGGTCGACCTCGAGGTGCTCGACGAGCCGTCCCGCGAGGCGCAGCTGGGTCGCCGCCAAGACACAGGCCGTCGGGAGGACGGTCCACTCGAGCTTCCAGGAGCGCCCGTCTCGCTCGTGCTCGTGGACGAGCGACTCGGCGAGGCTGTGGGCGCGGTGCCGGACCTCCCGTGCGAGGGTTCCCAGGTGCTCGGAGACCTCCGGGTTGCGCTTGTGCGGCATCGTGATGCTGCCGACGGCGTCGGGCAGAGTGCCCTCGCGGACCTCACCGATCTCCGGGCGTGCGAGGTTGTAGATCTCGTGGCCGATCTTGTCGAAGGTGCCGGTGATGAGCGAGAGAAGGTTGAGAAACTCGGCGTGGACGTCGCGGGAGGAGGTCCACGCGACTTCGGGAGCCTCCAGCCCGAGCTTGGCGCAGAAGCTCCTCTGGATCTCGGTCGCGGACTCACCCTGACTCGAGAGCGTTCCGACGCCGCCGCAGAGCTGGCCGCGTCCGAGTCGACTACGAATCTCGTCTAGACGATCGCGGTGCCGACGGATCTCCTCGATCCAGACGGCGCCCTTGAAGCCGAAGG